>CAXBHD010000032.1:0-19740 GCA_963975335.1 uncultured Devosia sp.
CAGCGCCGGCTTTGACCCGGTCACCGAGGCCGATCGCGGCGCCGAAACCGCCATCCGCGCCGTTATCGGCAATGCCTTTCCCGATCACGCCATTATCGGTGAGGAATGGGGCAATTCCGGCCAGGGCGACCATAGCTGGATCATCGACCCCGTGGACGGCACCCGCGCCTTCATTACCGGCGTGCCGGTCTGGGGCACGCTGATCGGTTTCGCTCAGGATGGCGTCGCCATTGCCGGCCTGATGAGCCAGCCCTTTATCGGCGAGACCTTCCTCGCCACCCCCGCCGGCGCCAGCTATACCCGCAACGGCCAGACCCAGCCCCTGCGCACATCCGGTCTCACGACGCTCGAGACCGCCCGCGTCTTTACCACCACGCCCGCGCTGTTCCGCACGCCCGAGCTCATGGCCAAGTGGCATGCCATTGAGGCCGCCACCCGCCTGCAGCGCTTCGGCCTTGATTGCTACGGCTATGCCCTGGTCGCCGCCGGCCAGGCCGACCTCGTCATCGAGCCCTTTCTCAATACCTATGATATCGCCGCTTTGGTCCCCATCATCCGCCAGGCCGGCGGCGCCGTGGCCTGCTGGGACGGCAGCGAGCCCACCGGCGGCGGCAATGTCATTGCCGCAGCCACCCCGCAACTGCTCGAACAGGCCCTGGCTCTGGTCAATGCCAGCTGAGGCATCCCTTGGGCGCCCGAGCTCTAGGCCTCGAGGCGCGATGCAGTGACCTGGATTTCGACGAGAATGTCGGGCGCCGCCATGCGCGCTTCCACGCAGGCGCGGGCCGGCGTCTGGCCGGGCAGCACCCACTTGTCCCACACCGAGTTGAGCGCGTCATAATAGGCAATGTCGCGCAGCCAGATGGTGGCGCTCAGCAGGCGCGATTTGTCCGAGCCGGCCTTGGCCAGCAGGGCATCGATCCGCGCCAGGATCTGCGCAGTCTGCTCCGCCGCTGAGGCATTGGCACGCTCATCGGCGACGACGCCCGCCAGATAGACCATATTGCCATGCACGACGGCCTGGCTCATGCGCGGGCCGGCCTCGATACGTTCAATGCTCATCGTCTGCTCCTTGAAAACTGAAAAACCCGCGCCCCGGAAGCGGTCGGCGCCAACATTGGTGTCGGCGCCGTTCGATCTGTTCGGCCGGAGCGGCACCGTGCCGGCCCACCGGCTCCCGCCGCCTGGGCTTCAGGCCTTGTAGCCATAGACGGCGCTGGCCCGCTCCGGCGTCAGATAGCCATTGCGGATGTCGCTGGCAATCAGCTCGGGTGTACGGGCGGCCGGATCGCCATAGCCGCCGCCATTGGCGGTGACGATGCGGATCACGTCATTGGTGTTGACCACGACATTGGTGGCAAAGGCATAGCGCTCCTTGCGCCCGTCGGTGCGCACCACCTCCACATAGTTGAGCGAACCGTCATTGCCGCCATTGGCGCCCCAGGGCGGCATGGTCGAGCGGGTATAGCCCAGCGAAAGGAAATTGTTGTCCCCGCGCACGCGGTAATGCACCTCGATGCCCTTGCCGCCCCGCCACTGGCCTTCGCCACCCGGTTCGCCATTGAGCGCCACCTGGTCGACAAACATGCCATAGCGGGCTTCGGCGATTTCGGCCGGGCAGTTGAAAGTGTCGCCGTGAAAGCCCGAGAACTGGCCCGAATTGCCGTCATTGCCTTCCCAGCCGCCCCAACCGCCAACCTGCGGCTCGACAATGGTATAGTGGCGGCCGGTATCGGGGTGCTTGCCCCCCATCACCGTGCCGCAGATCGAGGCAAAATTGCCCGCCGGCACGACACCGCCGAAATAATGCGCCAGGGCGCGCAGCGTCATGTCGAATAGGCGCACCTCGACTTCCGAATAATAGCCCAGTGCGCCGGGCTCCTCGACATGGAAGATGGTGCCCGGTTCGGTGATCACCTCGAGCGGGCGGAAACAGCCGCCATTGCCCGGACCATCGGGATCGGTGAAATCCTTGAAGGCCAGCTGCAGCGCGATTTCCGAGCCCTCGCGTGAGGAGTTCTTCGAGCCGGACTGCTTTGGGTTGCCGCGCAGGTCGACGGTGAATTTGTCCGCGGTAATGGTGAGGCGCAGCTTGTGCACCGCCCCGTCATCCTGCACTTCGGAAAAGTCGTAGCTGCCCGCCGTCATCTGCCTGAGCGCGGCCAGCACGCGGCGCTCTCCCAGATCCATATAGTCGCTGACGGCGGCCAGATAGGTTTCGGCCCCATATTTTTCGATCAGCTCGAGCACCCGGCGCTCGCCGATGCGCAGGCCGGCAATGCCAGCCCAGAGGTCGCCCTTGAGAAAGTCCGGCAGGCGGGTATTGACGTAGAGAATGTCGAACACCGCCTCGTTGGCGACGCCCTGATTGAACAGTTTGACCGCCGGAATGCGCACCCCTTCCTGGAAGATTTCGGTGGCATCGGAGGACATCGAGCCGGGCACATTGCCGCCGACATCGTTCCAGTGGGCAATATTGGCCACCCAGGCGACCAGCTTGTCACCGGCAAAGACCGGCGAGGCCAGCACCATGTCGTTGAGATGGGTCACCCCGCCATAATAGGGATCATTGGAGGCATAAAGGTCGCCCGGGCGAACGCTGTCGAGCGGGAATTTCTTGAGAATGCCCTTCACGGCCTTGTCGAGCACGCCAATGAAGGCGGGGATGCCGGCGCCCGAGGCGGCGATGTCACCGACCGGATCGAGAATGGAGGACGACAGGTCCAGCACTTCATAGATGATGGCCGACATCGAGGCCTTGCGCTGGGCGACGAACATTTCGTCGGCAATGGCCTCGAGGGCATTCTGGATGATGTCGAAGGTGACGGGATCGTGGTGGGTCATGGCTCAGTCCCGGATGATGATGTGAATATTGCCGTAATCGTCGATGCTGACCCGGTTGCTCGGATGCACGACAATGGTCGTGCCGGGATCCTCGATCACGGCGGGGCCGGCAAAGCTCATGCCCGGCTCGAGCCGCGCTCCATCATAGATGGTCGCCTCATGCACGCCCTCGGTGGCATAGTCGACGGCGCGGCGCCCCTTGACGGCCGTGTCCAGCCCGGCCCCGGTCACCGGCAGCTTGAGGATTTCAAGCTTGCCCACTTCCGAGGCGGCAATCATGTGAATGCCGATGATCTCGACGCCGGCATCGAGCCGATAGGTATATTCGCGCTCATAGGCATCGTGGAATGCCGCGACCAGGACTTCCATGGCCGCCGCATCGGGCGTCAGGGTCGGCAATTCCACCTCGACGGCAAATTCCTGGTTCTGGTAGCGGGCGCGCACCCTGGTGCTGATCGCCACCCTGTCTTCCGGCACATTGCCGGCGACGAAATCGGCCATGGCGCGATCGCGCGTGCGGGCTAGCAGCTCGGTCAGTGCCCCATGATTGTCCGCATCCATCAGCTGGGTGACGAAATAGTCCCGGCGCAGGTCCGACATCAGCATGCCCCAGGCCGAGAACACCGCGGCGCCGCGCGGCACCACGACCTTCTTGACGCCCAGTTCCTGGCCGAGCGCGGCGCCATGCATGGGGCCGCCGCCGCCAAACACCACCATGGTGAAGTCGCGCGGGTCATAGCCGCGATTGACCGAAACCAGCTTGAGCGCATTGACCATGTTGGAATTGGCGATCCGGACAATGCCGCGCGCCACTTCGATCCCGCTCATGCCCAGCTTGCCGCCCAGGCCATCAAGCGCCGTATGGAGCGCCTGCATGTCCGCCTGGACGGCGCCGCCGACGAAATAGTCCTTGTTGATCCGGCCCAGAGCCAGATTGGCATCGGTGGTGGTGGCCGCGGTGCCACCCCGGCCATAGGCCGCCGGCCCCGGCATGGCGCCCGCCGATTTGGGTCCCACATGCAGTTTGTCGAATTCGTCGACCCAGGCGATCGAGCCGCCGCCATTGCCGATCTCGACCAGATCGACCACCGGCACCATGATCGGATAGCCGGCCGACTTGCCGTCACGTTCGATCCAGTAATCGGTCTTGATGGTGACGTTGCCGTCCTTGATCAGCGAGCATTTGGCGGTGGTGCCGCCAATATCGAGCGCCAGCACATCTTGCTCCCCGATCAGCCGGCCCAGTTCGGCCGCCCCCCAGAAGCCGGAGGCCGGGCCGGATTCAACCATGGTGATGGGCGTCTGCTTGATCGACTCGATGGCATCGACACCGCAATTGGACTGCATGACATAGAGCCCGCCGCCAAAGCCCTTGTCCCGCAATCCCTGTTCGAGCCGCTCGAGATAGCGCTGCGCCGCCGGCTGGACATAGGCCGACAGGATCGTGGTCGAGCTGCGCTCATATTCGCGCCATTCACGGGTAATCTGGTGCGAGGCCACCGCCGTCACCTCGGGCCATAGCCGGCGCAGCTCGGCAAGCGCGGCCTCCTCATGGGACGGGTTGGCATAGGCATGGATAAAGCAGATGGCGACCGCGGTGACGCCTTCCGCCTGGAAATCGGCGACGATGGCGGGCAAAGCCGCAAGGTCGAGCGCGGTCTGCTCCTTGCCCTTGAAATCCACGCGGCCGGCCAGTTCCCGGCGCAGATAGCGCTCCACGAAAGGCTCGGGCTTTTTGTATTTCAGGTTGAAGAAGTCCGGCCGATTGCCGCGACCGATTTCCAGCACGTCGCGGAAGCCCTTGGTCGTGATCAGCCCTACCTTGGCGCCCTTGCGCTCGGTAAGGGCATTGATCACCACGGTCGTGCCATGGGCCAGAAAATCGAGGGTTTTGACATCGACCCCGGCCTTGTCGAGCACCCTCAGCACGCCCTGCTCAAAATCGGGCGGCGTCGTGTCGGTCTTGTCGGTGCGCACGATCTGCGCGCCGCTGCTCAGGTCGGTCTCGAAATAGACCAGGTCGGTGAAGGTGCCACCGACATCGGTGGCAACGCGGGTAATCTTGTCAGGCATGAGGGCCACTTCCAGAGAGGGGGACGGCCCGCCAGGCGGGCACTTTGGAGAAATTGGGCATCAGCGGTTCTTGCCTGTCGCCGCCAGGGCAACGGCCAGCACGATGATGACGCCGGTGGTCAGGTCCTTGAAGAACGGGTTGACGTTGAGAATGTTGAAGCCATTGCCGATCAGGGCCATCAGCAGCACGCCGGCCATGGAGCGCCAGATTGCTCCCGCGCCCCCCATGATCGAGGTGCCACCCAGGATCACCGCGGCAATGGCCTCGAACTCGAGTCCGGTGCCGGCCTGCGGCTCGCTCATCGACAGCCGCGACACGGTGATCACGCCCGCCAGGCCCGCCGCGGCGCCGGAAATGGCAAAGGTGATGGTCTTGATCTGGCTGGTGCGGATGCCCGACAGCAGCGCGGCCTCCTCATTGCCGCCCACGGCAAAGATGGCGCGCCCCAGCGTGGTGCGGTTGAGAATGAACATCATCAGCGCCATGAAGCAGAGCATGACCAGCACGGCGACATTGACGTCGACGCCCGGCAGCACGCTCAGCTTGGCGCGGCCCAGAAAGGCGAATTCGTCGATCCGCACCGGGATGATCTTGCCATTGGTGATGAGGATGGCAAGGCCCCGATAGACCAGGCTGGTGGCCAGGGTGACCAGAAAGGAATGGGCGTTGAAGGCGGTGATGATGATGCCATTGGTCGTCCCCAGGATGAGGCCGATGACCGGGGCGGCGACAATGGCCAGATAGGGATCGACATTGATGGCGACCCATCCTGCCCCCACTGCCGCCACGCCGAATATGGCGCCGGTGGACAGATCGAACCCGCCCCCGATGATGACCAGCGTCAGGGCAAAGGAGATGATGAACAGCGGCGTCGACTGGTTGAGGATGTTGAGCAGGTTGCGCGGCGTCAGGAATGAACTCGACAGCAGGCTCAGCCCGATCAGCAGGACGGCGATGATGATCAGCACGCCATATTGGCGGACAAGGTCGCCCGGCCGGATCGTGCGGCTGGCCGGGACTTTGGTCGGGGCAATGGCGGACATTAGCGAGCACCCTCGTGGTCGTGGTTGCGGTTCTGTTCGAGAAAGACACGGTGCAGGGCGGATTCCACGCTCATGCCCGCTGCCGCTTCCTCGGCGAAAATACGGCCCTCGCTGAGCAGATAGACCCGGTGCGAGAGGTTGATGACTTCTTCCAGCTCCGAGGAGATCAGCAGCACGCCCACCCCCTGGCTGGCCATGTCGACGATGAAGTCGTGAATGCGGCGGCGCGCGCCGATATCGACGCCGCGCGACGGCTCGTCGAGGATCAGCAGGCGCGGCTTGGCCACCGCCCATTTGGACAGCAGCACCTTTTGCTGGTTGCCGCCCGAATAGCGCGCCACCCTGCCATCGACCGCGCCCGGCACGATGCCGAAATGGCCGATCATCTCCTTGGTCTGCGCCACTTCGCGCCGCGTATTGATCACGCCCAAGCGGCTGAGGCGCGGCAAGGTGGCAAGGCTGATATTGAAGCGCGTCGGCTGGGTCAGCACGAGCCCCTGCTTGCGCCGGTCTTCCGGCACCAAAGCCACGCCGCGTTCCACCGCCCCGCGCACCGTCAGGCCGTTCTGGCAGGGCTGGCCGTCGATCAGATATTGCCCCCCGGTAATGGCATCGGCGCCGAACATGGCCCGGGCCACCTCGGTGCGGCCGGACCCGACCAGGCCGACCAGGCCGACGATTTCGCCCGGACGGACCAGCAGCGAAATGTCCGACAGCCCGCTATGGGTCGAGACGCCGCGCAGCTCGGCCACCGGAGCAATATGGGCCGCCGGCTGCGGCGGCAGCGCCGGCCAGAGGATTTCCGATTCCTCGCCAAGCATGGCATCGACCAGCGTCTTCTTGCTTTCCCCCTGCATGGGTGAGGTGCGGACGACCTTGCCATCGCGCATGATGGTGACATTGTCGCAATTGGCCAGGATATGGTCGAGGAAGTGGCTGACATAGATGATCGTCTTGCCCTGGCGCTTGAGGCGGCCAATGACGTCATGCAGGCGGTCGGCCTCGTCTTCCGTCAGCGAGGAGGTCGGCTCGTCCATGATGATGACCTGCGCGTCGCGGGCAATGGCGCGCATGATCTCGACCTTCTGCCGTTCGGCGATCCGCAATGTCGCCACCTTGGCCAGCGGATCGATGCCGAAATCGCAGAGCCTTTCAAGCGCGGCGAACCGTTCCATATCGCCCTTGACCAGCACGCCGCCCCGCGCACTTTCCCGGCCCAGAAACACGTTCTGCACCACGCTCAGATCGGGCACCAGCTGCAGCTCCTGATGGATCATGGCGACGCCGGCGGCGAGCGCCTCGCGCGGCGAAAAGCTCGACATGATCCGGCCCTGCACGGCGACCTCGCCCGCGTCGGGCGTGTAATAGCCGCCCACGATCTTGCCCAGGCTGGATTTGCCGGCGCCGTTTTCCCCCACCAGCGCATGCACCGTGCCCGCTTCGATATCGACATTGATGGCATCGAGAATGCGCGTGCCGCCAAACGACTTGGCAACATGGCGAATACTGACGGCAATCTGGGATATGGACATATCAGCCTCCAGGCGGGACGGGATGTGCCGTGGCGCGCGGCCACGGCACCGCTTGATCGGCTCGATCAGCCTTCCCATTCGGCCGTGAAGTCGGGATTGGCGTCGAGCCAGGCCTTGTCGACGATTGCCGGATTGGAGGCCTTGGTTGCCGGATCGATCCAGTTTTCCACCGTCTCGCCCTTGGCCGCCGCGATCAGCGCTTCGGCGGCGAAAAAGCCTTCCGAATAGGGATAGCCCGACAGGGTCGCGTCGAAGACGCCTTCCTTGATCTTGTCGACGGTGATCTGGTTGAGCCCGCCGCCGATCAGGAAGATCGGCTCGATCGGCATGCCGGCATCATCGAGTGCGATCTCGACGCCGAGCAGATGCTGGTCGGCATTGGAGAGCACCGCATCGATCTGCGGATTGGCCTGGATAATGTCCTGGAACGCGGTCAGCGAGGCGTCGGGGCTGTAATTGCCCTCGCCGGTGGCCACGATCTTGATATTGGCATGCTTGCTCAGCACCGATACGAACGTGTCATTGCGCAGGTTGTCGAAGGGAAACTGCAGCTGGCCGATCATCACGACCACATTGCATGGATCCTTGTCGGCGCAGAATTCGACGACCTTTTCGGCCTGGGCGGCAGCGCCGGTAACCGGGTTGGAGGCGACCGTCGTGGTGAGGCCGGCCACCTGCGGGGTCATGACCGTGAGGTCCGGCCCGATGGGGAACAGCACCGAGGCGACCAGCAGGCCGGCGCCGGTGGCTTCCTCGAGGGCGGTGGCAATGCCCACCGTGTCATTGGGCGCCACGATAATGCCGTCAAAGCGGCCGCCGGCAATGATGTCCTCGACCTGGGCATATTGCGTTGCGGCGTTGAACTCGCCGTCAAACACTTCCACCTCGACATTGCCCGCCGCGGCAGCCGCCGCCTGCACGCCCTGCCAGGTCGCGTCATTATAGCCGTTCTGGCTGGAGGCCGCGAGGAAGGCCAGGCGGATGGGATCCTGGGCCATGGCGGCCTGCGGAATGAGGGTGGATGCGAGCAGCGCTGCGGCAATCAGCTTGGTATTCTTCATTGTCTTCTCCATTTTCTGGGCCCCGGCCCGAAACTGCGTTCCTTGATGGGCCCTTGGCGGGCCACTTGCTCTTGCTGCCGGCGAGGCCGGCAGGAATGGGTCAGCCCTCGGTCAGCCCCGTCCCGTCCACCGCATCGCCGTGGAAATTGGCGATGCCCGGATCCTGCTGGAGCAGCAGGAAGGCCAGCATGGCCACCGGCTGCCAGCGCATCGCCGCGGCCACGCGCTCGGGCGTGTAAAAGCCCTTGCGGTTGAGCAGATTGATGGTGCCGATGACCCGGCCATTGGCGACGGCCGGCAGGTTGAGATTGGATTCAAAGCCCAGCGCCTGGATCTTCTCCCAGTCGAAGAACACGCCGGCAATTTCCTCGATACTGGTCGAGTGAAACGGGCGGCGCCCCTCGATCACCAGCTCGAAAAAGCGGTTGCGATCCAGCCGCTTGAAATTGCCCGCCGGATAGGCCGCCGGATCGTCCGTCCAGACGCGGCGGGAGCGCATATTGGCCAGGTCATAGACCGAGGCAGTGGTCAGCAGCGATGGCGCGGCCTGGTTGATGCCCTCGCGGCAATAGGCAAACACCGCCAGCGCCCCCTCGGGCGCCTGGGCCAGGCCAAAGGCGTGTTCGAGATCGGGCGTCATGCCGACCGCTCCACATCCCGACCGCAGCACGGCTGAACCGTCATGATTTGCTTGCAACGACGAAGGTCACGGCGTCCCACTTTCTCACTTCATCCACGAGAACTCAGCTGTACTAGCAACCAATATGCAATTTGTCGACATAGCACATGCGGCATTGTGACGATTTTTGTTGCCTGCCTATATTTTGATCAGGCCACACCACCGCGACACGAAAAGCGCGATGATCTCGGTGGTTTTCTGCAGGCTGGAGAGCTCGATCGCCTCGCCGGGCGAATGCATGCCGACCGCCCTGGCCCCGTAGCAGAGCGTCGGAATGCCGTAATAGAGATCGTAGAACCGCGTATCGCTGGTCGCCGTCATGCTGGTCGGCTCGAGCGCCTCGCCCATGACGCTTTGATGGATCTCGGCAAGCACCGCCTCGGCCGCGCTGCCGGGCGCGAAGACATGGCCATCCGCCTGAAAGCCGATCCAGGTCAGCACGGGGACATCGCCCTCGATCCTCTCGGCGCAGCGCCGGACCGCGTAGGTGACGCGGGCGCGCATGGCCTCCAGACTATGCCCGGGCAGGACCGAGATCCTGCAGTCCAGCTCGCACCACGATGGCACCGATCCCAGCCAGTCGCCGCCCCTTATCTTGCCGGGATTGAACTTCACCGGGTCCTTGATCGCGCCGAAATAGGGATGCTGGGCGGCGCCGGCATTGATCTCGGCGGTGAGCGCCTTGAGCGCATTGATATATTCGGCCGCCGCCAGGATGGCATGCGCGCCGGTGGCCACGCTGGCCAGGACATGGCCCGGCCGGCCCAGAATGCGCAGCCGAAACCAGACCGAGCCGAGTTCGGCCCGCACGATGGTGTGGCCCATGGGCTCGGCAATGAAGGCGGCATCGGCCCGGTATCCGCGCGCCAGGGTCGAGAGCGCCCCATTGCCGGTGCATTCCTCCTCGCTCACGGTCTGTACATGCACCCGCGCCCCCGGCACATAGCCCAGGCGGTGCAGGGCATCGAGCGCAAACACCATGGCCGATACGCCGCCTTTCATGTCGGCGGCCCCCCGGCCGTAAAGCCAGCCATCCTGCTCTTCGGCCTCGAACGGGTTACGGGCCCAGAGTTCGGGCGCCCCCGTCGGCACGACATCGATATGGCCCTGCAGGATCAGGCTCTTGCCGACGGGCCGCGCCACATCATGCGTCGCCACCACCTGGACGGCTTTGGCATAATCGGCATCCACCACCGGCGAGAAGCCGGGCAGATGCGCAATGGCGTCGATATCGATGGCATATTTGTCGACCGCCCAGCCGCGCGCCGAAAATTCCCCGGCCAGCCAGTCCTGGCAGGCCGCCTCTCTGCCCCGGGTCGAGTCAAATGACACCAGCCGGCGCAACCAGGTCACCTGCTCGGCAAAGCCTGCCGCGATCGCGCCCGCCAGGGCCTGCCTGTCCAGATCCATGCCCGCCATCCAACTGTCGACAAACTGTCTTCTGAACTTATGCAGGCCGCCACCCCGGACGCAAGCCCTCCTTTGCCGCCCCGTCATCTCGGCTGGTCCGTCCAGGCGACGGACCAGCACCCATTGCGCTCGGCCGAACCGGCGCGCTCAGCAAGACAGCGGGGCGCCGGCCGCCATGGACGATCTCCATCGTCCCCCGACTTGCCCCTGGCGCGGCGCGCGATTCTGCGGGCGGCTGGCCAGGCCCCGCAGACGCCATTTTCCGATGGCAAACGCGATTTCCTTGCGTTTGACCGCCGGGCGTTGGGCTGGCCCCTTTACCGCCCGCACAACACGGCCCATTGAGCCTGTGGCGACGCCGTTTCCCGAAAGGAGCAATTGCATGAAGACCTTGCAGACCGATCGCCTGGTTCTGCGGAATTTTGCGGCCAGCGATGCCGCGGCGCTGTTTGACTATCTGCAGACGCCGACCGCCAGCTGCTTTTTTTCGCTCAGGCTGGCCGACCTGAAGGCGGCCCAAGAGGAGGCCGTCAAACGCGCGGGCGGCGATGAATATATCGCCGTCTGCCTCAGGGATACCGGCCAGCTCATCGGCGATCTGTTCGTGCATGCCGATGATGCACATCACCATGATGCGCAAGCCGATGACCGGCCCGATACCTTTTCGGTGGGCTGGAATTTCAATCCGCGGTTTGGCGGCCAGGGCTATGCCTTCGAAGCGGCGCGCGCCCTATGCGCCGACCTCTTTGCCCATCAGGGCGCTCGACGCATTTACGCCTATGTGGAAGATCACAATGCGGCCTCGCGGCGGCTCTGCCAGAAGCTGGGCATGCGCGAGGAGGGCCTGTTCCGCGAATTCGTCTCCTTCCAGCGCGACAGCGCCGGCCATCCGATCTACGAAAATACCCTGCAATATGCGATCCTGCGGCACGAATGGGCCCCGCTATAGCGGCGGCTCGGGCCATGCCTGCCGGCGTCGCGGCGCTTGCCGCGTCAGAGCGGACCACCCATGACGCCGCGGGTGCCGACGATCATCATCATGCGGCGCCGGCGTGAAGCCGAACACGTTCCCTCAGGCTGTTCCACCCGCGACTGCCCCCTTTGGACCGCCGGCTATTGCGGCTATTGACACCATGCCTAATTGTGAGTATGTACTCACTCACCATGAAACAACAACGCACCAACCTGTCCGATGCGGACACACGCAGAGAGGCCATTGTCGAGGCGGCGCTTGTCGCCTTTGCCAATGCCGGCTTCAGCGCCACCCCGGTCACGGCCGTGGCCGCGCTGGCCGGGATCAGCCAGGCCTATGTCTTTAAGCTCTATCCAACCAAGGAGGAATTGTTCGTGGCGGCGGTCGAGCGCTGCTACCAGCGCATCGAAGAAACTCTTGAAGCCAGCGCCCGGCAGGCAGCCGGCACGACGCCCGAAGACCTCCTATCGGCCATGGGTGAGGGTTATGCCGGCCTGATCGCCGACCGCACCATCCTGATGGTCCAGGTCCATGCGCAAAGCGCGTCGGACATACCGGCCATCCGCGAGGCCGTGCGCCGCGGCCTTGCCCGCATCGTGCGCTTCGCCAAGCAGCGCACCGGAGCCAGCGATGAGGCCGTGCAGCGCTTCATCGCCTTCGGCCAGCTCTGCCACCTGATCACCACCACCGACATCTACGATCTCGGTGAGGACTGGGCCCGCATCCTGGCCCGCAACATCCGGCACATGCCGGCCACCTGATCCGGCGGCGTCACTGCCGGATCGTCTCAGGCCGGCTTGCCGGCCACGCCGCCTCCCCCAACCAGCCCGAATGGGCTGTTCGGGCGTCCATCATCACGACCAAATAGTGAGTGACTACTCACGCTATGCAAAATGATCCGGCTGCGGCCGGTCCACCAAGGAACAGGAGAAGTACAATGCCCGCCACTACCCTATCCGCCAGACCTACCGCCGAGGCGCTGGTCCCAAATGCCCGCAGCGCCCATCGCTGGCTGGCCCTCGCCATTCTGGCCCTGGCCCAGTTCCTCGTCGTCCTCGACGCCTCAATCGTCAATATCGCCCTGCCCAGCCTTGGCGCGGGTCTGAGCCTCGACGACACCCTCCTGACCTGGGTCATCACCGCCTATGTGCTGCCCTTTGGCGGCCTGCTGATGCTGGGCGGGCGCCTCGCCGACCGCTACGGCCACCGCACGGTCTTCCTCGCCGGCGTCTTCGGCTTCATCGCGGCTTCGGCCGCAGCGGGCCTGTCGATCAATGGCGGCATGCTGCTGGCGGCCAGGGCCGTGCAGGGCGCGTCGGCAGCCATGCTGGCGCCGGCTGCCCTTGCCCTGCTGATGCAGTTGTTTCCCGCCAATACCGGCCGCGCCAAGGCTTTGGGCATTTGGGGCGCGGTTGCCGGCATGGGCAGCGCGGCTGGCGTGCTGCTCGGCGGCGTGCTGACCGCGAGCCTCGGCTGGTCGGCCATCTTCTTCATCAACGTGCCGATTGGCCTGCTGGTGCTGACCGCCATTCCGGCCCTGGTGCGGGCCGATGTGATCATCAGCCGGCCGCGCCTCGACCTGCCCGGCGCCGTCACGGTGACCGGGGGCGTCGTCTTGCTCGTCGCCGCCTTCTCGATGGTGCTCGAATTCGGTTTCCTGTCGCCCCTTACCTTGGCTCTGGCCGCTGCCGGCCTGATGCTGCTGGCACTGTTCGTCATCATCGAGCGCAACACCAAAGACCCCCTGGTCGCCTTCTCGATCTTCGCTAACCGGGCCGTCAGCCTGGGCAATCTGGTCATGCTGCTCATTGGCGGCGTCACCGTCGGCCTGTTCTTCGTGCTGTCCCTGCAGATGCAGAATGTCCTCGGCTATGACGCCATGATGGCGGGCATCAGCCAATTGCCCCTGGCTCTGGCGCTGATCCTCACCGCCGGCCTGCTGCCGCCCGTCATGGCCAAGGCCGGTTCCGCCCGGACGCTTGCGGTGGCCCTGGCTGTCCTGGCTGCAGGTCTGGCCTGGCTGGCCCAGGCGCCGGTCGATGCCGACTTCCTGCTGCACCTGCTTGGCCCCAGCGTCATCATCGGCATCGGCCTCGGCGGCGCCTTCATCGCCGGCACCGAACTGGCCGTCCAGGGTGTGGGCGAAGCCGATAGCGGTCTGGCCAGCGGGCTGGTCAATACCAGCCAGCAGATCGGCGGCGCCCTGGGCCTGGCCCTGCTCTTCACGCTGGCCATGACCCGCTCGGAGGCTCTGCTGACCGGGGGGAGTGGCGAGGCCTCGTCGCTCGCGGGGGGCTATGCGGCCGCCTATCTCGGCGCCGCAGGCCTGTCGCTCCTTGCCGCGCTGATCGCTGGCATCGGCAGCCGCCGTTTCTAGCCCCCATCCCCACCGGTGCCCCGGTGCCGGTGGGCTCCATCCAATCCCTCTGACCACACACTCAAGGACCCATCAAAATGAGCCTGCACACCAATGACTACCAGCCTGCCCGCAAGACCCACAGAATTGCCCCCCGCTATGTCACCTATTCGGCCGTTGCTGCCCCGATCATGGTGCTGACCGGCTGGGCCCTGTTTGCCGCCGTCCCCATTGCCCTGATGGCCTGGGGCAGCTGGACCGACACGCAGGTCCGCGCTCTGCGCTGGTGGACCAGCCTCACCGCCGGCCTCTACGCCATTGCCCTGCTGCAATACCTGACCCGAGCCGATGCCGAGGCCAGCATGTCCGCGCTGCTGCATCCGGCCCTGGGCGTCGCCATCGCGGCGGCGGCGGGCATTGTCGCCATCAAGATTTTCAGGAGCCACCGCGGCTGACGCCGCAGTTCACAAGCCAACGCGGCCAACGCCGCCTGGGCCCGTGCCTCAAGGCACTGGCAATTCTACCCTCAACCAACCCTAGGAGAACATCATGACTTTCCCCATCAAGCCAAGCTGGAACCCAGCCACCGTGACCCTGACCGGCCTCGCGCTGCTGATCGAATGGCCCCTGGCGCTCCCCATCGCCGCCTATGCGATCTGGGGCGACAGGCTCACCGGCGCCAACAATCCCCTCACGCAAGCTGCGGCCGCTACCCGCAGCTGGTTCGCCGGCAGCCCGATGCCGGCAGCGGCTGCCACAGGCCCGGCACATGCCTATCACGCCGAGCGCATGGCCGACCTTGACGCGCAGCGCCAGAAGCTCGACGCCGATATTGAGGCCTTTCGCGCGGCCCAGTCCGAGCGGCAGCGCCAAGAAGAGCGCGAAGCCTTCGAACGCTTCCTGAATGAACGCAGCAGTACATCTGGCGCCTGACGACAAAACCAGCATGGGGCGCCTGGCGGCGCCTCATGCATCCGGGCCGACATCGGCTTTCCCGCCGCGGCGCACAATCTAGCGCCTCTTGGCACGGCGCAGGCGCATAGACTCAGATATAGCAGGCGGCCTGCATCCCGATTTGAAGTGACCACATGTCAGAGACCGACCTTTACCTTCCCCTCAAGGCCTTCATGGAAGGCGCCGGCTATGCCGTCAAAGGCGAGGTCAACGATTGCGACCTGGTCGGCGTCAAGGATGGCGATCCGCCGGTCATCGTGGTTTGCGAAATGAAGCTGGCCTTCAATCTCGAACTGGTCATGCAGGCCGTCAAGCGGGCCGCCTTCTGCGACGAGGTCTGGCTGGCGGCAAGAGCCTCCAAGACCGGCCGGGGGCGCGAGCATGATGCCCGTTTCCGCAATCTGTGCCGGCGGCTTGGCTTTGGGGTCATGGCCGTCTCGGCGGCCGGAGAAGTGGCGGTCATTGTTGCTCCTTTCGCCGCCGCGCCCCGCAAGGACGCCAAAAGGCGCTCCCGCTTGCTCGATGAACACAAGCGCCGGGTGGGCGACCCGCAGCTGGGCGGCGGGCGCGGCAAGCCGATCATGACCGCCTATCGGCAGGATTGCCTGCTATGCGCCAGGGCCCTGTTGTCCGGCCCGCAAAGCCCCAGGCAGCTCAAGCCGCTGGTCGCCCGGGCGCCGGCAATTCTCAGAAGCAATGTCTATGGCTGGTTCGTGCGGGAGAGCCGGGGCATTTACGGCCTGACAGCGCTTGGCCGCACCGCGGCCCTGCCGCCGCAGGACTGACCGATCTCGAGCCGATCCAGCCGGCCTCGACCGGCACCTGCCTGGCCTTCCTCGGCCGAGCGCGGACCGCGATGGCGCGCCGACCGGCGCCGGATGATCCCGATGCACGGCGGCAAGGGCCGGTGCGCGCGGGCCCCTCTGACCCTTTACAGCCAGAACGAGCCTAGCTCTGCTCGGTGATGAACGCGTCAAAGGCCGCCAGCACCTGGCCGCGGATCGCATCGCTTTCCATGAACAGTTCGTGCCGCGCCCCCGCGATCACCTGATGCCGTCCGGTGCGCAGCCGCAGGCCCAGCTGCTCGATGGCATTGCTCGAGACCACCTCGTCGCGCGCCGCCGCCAGCATCAGCAGGGGTATGCCCAGCCGGGGCGGAAAACTGTCGCTGCCCGCCTCGGCCATCGCCCCCATGGCCGCCGCCACCCAGCCGATGGTTGGCGCGCCAATGCCCAGTTCGGGCCGCGCCGCGACGATCTCGACCATGCGCAGATAGCGCATCATGTCCCCGGTCAGCGGATTATTGGGAAAGCTGGCTGCCGAGGCCGGCTGCTCGCTCTTGCGGCGCACCGGCAGCCGCCCCAGCCCCAGAAAGCTCAGCGCCGTCGCCACCCGGGCCATGCCGGCCATGCTGAGCGGCTGGCGGTCCAGCGCCAGCATGGGCGCGGACAGAAAGATCCGGTCGAACATCAGCCGGTCCTGCGCCGCCGCGAACAGCGAGACCAGCCCGCCCATCGAATGGCCCACCAGGTAGAAGGGCGGCGGGCATTCGGGCAGCAGGATCTCGCCGTGAAAGCGCTTGAGGTCCATGCCATAGTCTTCGAAGCGGTCGACATGGCCGAGTGTCCGATTGCCGATCAGCCGATCCGAGCCGCCCTGGCCGCGCCAGTCAAAGCTCGCCACGGCAAAGCCGCGCTGGCGGAAGTTCTCGATCGTCTCGAAATATTTCTCGATGAATTCGCCGCGCCCCTGCACCAGGCAGATCGTGCCGCGCGGCTTGCCCACCGCCTTGGGCCAGGTGGCATAGCGCAGCCGCACCTTGTCGGGCGCCGTGAAATAGCCCAGCCTTACCCCTTCGGGCACCGGGTTGGACGCGATACTGACCAGGCTCGGGCCATTGGGATCGACTTTGTTCATCAGCGCTTCCTGGCCGGGGTGACTCCCCGACATAAAGCAAACGGCGCGCAAAAAGAAAACCAGCATTCCCGGGGGAATGCTGGTTCTGCTTGGCGGCCCATGCGGGGGGCGGGTGACGGGCCGCGTCGGCAGTGCTGAAATCGTCCTCAACACTTGATGCCGGTTCTAGTCCCCGCTGCCTGAACGCCGTCGGTCTGCGCCATTCATAACCGGTTCATGCGCGTGACCATTTGGCGGCCTTGAACCGGCAAATTGGCCCCCTATATCTCACTCGTTCGCCGGCTCTGCCGGGAACCCCGACCTCACTATCCTCGGCTTGCCTAATGTTGGGAGCCACGGGGAAACCACCGCGAGACCACCGGGAAACCACGTTGCTTTACGGAGAATGTGACTATGCAGACCATCGATTTTTCCCCCTTCTATCGCTCCACCGTCGGCTTTGACCGCGTCTTCAACCGGCTCGACAATCTGGTGGGCCAGGAAGCCAAGACCTACCCGCCCTACAATATCGAGCGCACCGGCGAAGACGCCTATCGCATCTCGATTGCCGTTGCCGGCTTTTCCAATGGCGACATCGCCATCGAGACCAAGGAAAACAGCCTGGTGATCAAGGGCGCCAAGTCGGCCGAAACCGCCGAGACGGCGCGTGAATTCCTCCATCGCGGCATTGCCGAGCGGGCTTTCGAGCTGCGCTTCCAGCTGGCCGACTATGTCGAGGTCCATGGCGCCACGCTCGAACACGGCCTGCTCCATCTCGAGCTCAAGCGCGAGCTGCCCGAGAGCAAGAAGCCCCGCTCGATCCAGATCAAGTCGGGCGACCAGGCCAGCCTTGAGGACAAGTCGGTCAACTAGACGCCGGCGCTTGCGCAAAATCGCTCCGGTGGAGCGATTTTAGTCGGCTAGGCCCTGAGAGCTACGCTCGAATGGCCCAGACTTCAGCAGGCACGATGCACGGCGCAGTCCACCCGGGCTGCGCCTATTTTGTTGCGCGCGGAACCACCACCTGCGCCGGCGGTTGACTGAATGGAATATTCCAGCGTCAAAGGATTCTCCCCATGAAGACCCCCTCCATCGCCCTTGAAGGCAATGCCAAGTCCGCCGTCATCGACATTCTCAATGCCCGCCTGGCCGATGCCATCGATCTGGCTCTGATCGTCAAGCAGGCCCATTGGAACCTCAAGGGCCCCAATTTCATCGCCGTCCATGAAATGCTCGATCCCATGCGCACCGCCATCGATACCCATGTCGATGTCATTGCCGAGCGCATCGCCCAGCTCGACGGCATTGCCCTGGGCACCAGCCAGGTCGTCGCCAAGGCGACCGCGCTTGAGGCCTATCCCACCGATATCCGCAAGGTCCCCGATCACCTTGCCGCCCTGGCCCAGCGCTTTGCCACCCTGGCCAATCAGGTCCGCGCCGATATCGACGCCACCGATGAGGCCGGTGATGCCGATGCCGCCGATATCCTCACCGCCTTCTCGCGCGAGCTCGACAAGGACCTCTGGTTCATCAAGTCCCATCTCGAATAGGCAATCGCTGCCCAATCACGATTTGGAGGGCGTTTCCGGCGACGGAAGCGCCCTTTTTTTGTGCTTTCGGCCCAGAAGGCCTATGCTTTCCTACAGCGAAGTTGGTGATTTCCTATTTTATCTGCCGCTGCCATCGCAAAGATGCTTGCCCGCAGTTTGGAATTATGCAAATGTGAACGTGATAGGGCAGTACAACTGTCCTATATGACGCGTCGCCCCGCTCTCCGCGGCCAGCACGCACGCCGGTCCGGCTGGCCCGCTAGACGATAGCGGAAACGGGTAGGCGGAGCTAATGAGGTAGGCAGGACTTCAGTTCAGGCCGAGCCGAAAGTAACGGTTTTCGAGAACCGGAGCGGAGCGTACATTGGGTACGTGAGCACCGGAAGCGCAGAAATCCGTGGCTTGCAGGCCGGCATCAACTGAAGGACAACTACCAAAGCTCGAATTTGAGTGGCCATTTGGATGCAGCGCCACTCCCCACGCATGGACAAATTTGCTCGTTCGAGCCGTACTGTGTACGACCCGCTAGAGCAGTCTGCCCACCAGAGGACGCGACCGCATCCAGCCCGCCGGGCGACCGGCAACCACAGGATGCACACCATAACGACATGCCCGGCAACGGGCCGATCAACCAGCGAGGATAAAGCCATGGCACAGACGCGGAACGGACCAGCATTTCCGGTTACCAGCAAACCTGCCAAAACCTTGATCCGCGATGGTCAGCGCGTCACCGCGCCCCGCGCTTCGGGCCGTCCGGCGGCGCAGGGTCTCTATGATCCCGCCAATGAACACGATGCCTGCGGCATCGGCATGATCGCCAATATCAAGAACCGTCCCAGCCATGAAGTGGTGATGAAGGGTCTCGAAATCCTCGAGAACCTCGAGCATCGCGGCGCCGTCGGTGCCGATCCGCTGATGGGCGACGGCGCCGGCATTCTGGTGCAGACCCCGCATGCCTTCTTCAAGAAGGTCATGCCGTTCGCGCTGCCCGAGCAGCATTTCTATGCCGTCGCCATGCTGTTTTATCCCAATACCGATGGCCTGCGCGACCGCGTCGCCGATGTGGTGCATGGTTGCCTGAGCCGCGAGGGCCTGACCCTGCTCGGCGAGCGCACCGTGCCCGTCGACAATTCCGAGCTCTCCGCCGGGGTCATCGCCACCCAGCCCATTATCGAGCAGATGGTCATCGGCCGGCCCGCCGGCATGACGCTGGACGAATTCGAGCGCAAGCTGCTGATCACCCGCAAGGTGATCTCCAACACCGTCTATGCGCAGATCCCCGAATCGGCCGGCGACAACGGCTTTTACGTCGTCTCCATGTCGGCCCGCACCATTGTCTACAAGGGCATGTTCCTGGCCTTCCAGCTG
>CAXBHD010000033.1:0-19663 GCA_963975335.1 uncultured Devosia sp.
AGACCCTGGCCCGGGCCGGGCTGGACTATGTCGACCACGCCGCCGTGCATGAGCATGACAGCTGGACCCGGTTCGAACAGTGGCGGCACGAACAGGCCCGGCGCCTCGTGCTGCTGACCACCAAGGCGTCAAGTTCGGCCTATGGCGCCCGCTTTGCGCCCGATGACATCATCATGGTGGGCCGCGAAAGCGCCGGCGTTCCCGACGCCGTGGCCGCCAGCGCCGACCTGGCCTTGCGCATCCCCATGCGCCCCGGCCTGCGCTCGATCAATGTCGCGCTGGCCGCCACCCTGGTGCTGGGCGAGGCAAAAAGACAGACGGACGGCTTTACAGCACTGCAATGACGGTCCATTTCACCACCATGACCCTGCCCCGCGATATCGACAGCAAGAAGACCACCGCCCAGCTCTGGTTCCGCACCCTGCGCGACAGCATCTGCGCCGCGTTCGAGGCCATCGAAACCGAGCTTGCCGGCCCCAATGCCGAGCTGGCCACCGGCCGCTTCGTGCGCACGCCCTGGCAGCGCGAGGCCGGTGGCGGCGGCGAGATGAGCATGCTGCATGGCCGCGTCTTCGAGAAAGCCGGCGTGCATATCTCGGCCGTGCATGGCGAATTTTCCGAGGATTTCGCCAAGCAGATGCCGGGCACCGAGGCGGGCGCGCAATTCTGGAGCGCCGGGATCTCGCTGATCGTGCATCCAGCCAATCCCCATGTCCCGGCCGTGCATATGAACACCCGCATGATCGTCACCGGCAAGCAGTGGTTCGGCGGCGGCGCCGACCTGACCCCGGTGCTTGACCGCCGCCGCAGCCAGGACGATGCCGATACCATCGATTTCCACGCCGCCATGCGCGCGGCCTGCCTGGACCGCCCCGGCGTCGACTATGAGCGCTACAGGAAGTGGTGCGACGACTATTTCTTCCTGCCCCACCGCAACGAGCATCGCGGCACCGGCGGCATTTTCTACGATCATCACAATAGCGGCGACTGGGATGCCGATTTCGCCTTTACCCAGGCGGTGGGCGAGGCCTTTCTGGGCATCTATCCGCAGCTGGTGCGCCGCAATATGGACACGCCCTGGACCGAGGCCGACCGGCATGAGCAGCTGGTGCGGCGCGGCCGCTATGTCGAGTTCAACCTGCTCTATGACCGCGGCACCACTTTCGGCCTCAAGACCGGCGGCAATGTCAACGCCATCCTGTCATCCATGCCGCCCGAAGTCCGCTGGCCCTAAGCCAGGTCGGGGTCAGGCGGAGTTTGCCGATTGCCCTGACGTGGCCCGCCTGTGCTCGAGCCGCGCCTGGCGCAGCGCCCGGAACCGGGTGACCACCAGGCGCACCACGACATAGAAAACCGCAAAGACCAGCACGGCAATCGGCAGCCCGCCGATCAGCATGGTCTTGAAGGTCGGCCAGATCGCCCCGAAGCCCTCGGCAAACAGGCCCTGGCTGAGTTGGGCGCCGGTGGCTTGCAGCTGCACCCCTTCCGACGTGCTGACGCCCCCGCCCCCGGTCAGCCAGTCGCCGACGGCATAGGAAGCGGCAAAGAATAGCGGGAAGGTCAAAGGATTGCCCCAGGCCGTGCCGATGGCGGCGGCAATCATATTGCCGCGCACGGCAAAGGCCAGCACGAAGCCGAGCAGGAAATGCAGCCCGATCAGCGGCAGCATCGACACGGCCGCGCCCGATGCGACACCGGCCGCAATGGCATGCGGACTGGCCGAAAGCCGCATGACGCGGGTGCGCAGATAGATGCCGTAGCGGCGCAGCCCCATGCGGGGCCAGACCGTATCGCGTATTCTGTTCAACAAGCCTGCCCGCATTATTGGCCCAGATTCCTTTGGTTCACGTCAGCCGAGCCTATAACCGAATCACCGCTGGCAACACAAAAAGCGCCGTGATCACGCCCGGGCCGGCGGAACCGACCCGCCGCGCCAGCGTTGCTTCGACATGTCGAACCGCAGGAGGATGGCATGAAACGATTTGAAGCCGGCACGTTGATTCCGGGCGCAACCTGGCATGCAGAGGCCGACAGCGAGGCCGAGGTCGTGCGCAAGGCGGTGGAAAACCTGCGCAACCTGCATGGGGAAACCGAGGTGCGGCCAGACATGATCGAGCGCATCAAGGCCCGCATCACCGATACCGACAGCGCGGCGCCAACCCGGCACTAGGGCCTGGCCGCCGCCAGCAGCGCTGCCTTGCCCAGCGCGAAACCGCTCTCGATCCAGAGGCGCTCCAGCCGGGCCAGTTCCTGGCCCAGCCGGGGGCCCTCCGCCATGCCCAGGGCAGTCAGGTCCCGCCCATTGATGGGAAAATCGGGCACGACGAGCCCTGCCAAAGCCCGCGCCGTTTCGGCCAGCCGCGCCTGGCTCCACGCGGCGCGCGCGGCGACCAGCGCCAGCCCTTCCACCGCGCTTTCGCCATGGCGATAGGCGGCTTCGCCGACGCGATCGTCTGCCAGCAGGGCGGCAGCCCGGTCGACCTCGCGGGCGCGATGGATCAGCTCATTGGACAGCCGCCATTCCGACTGCGCCCTGTCCAGCCCGTTTCCGGCCAGCAGAGCCAGTCTGGTGGCTGCTGATCGCCCGCCCATTGCCTCATAGGCAACCAGCCCCCTGGCGGCGACATCGTCAAATTGCAGCAGGCCCAGTTCGGCCATCATCAGCAGGCTCATCGCCACCTGCGGCAGGGCCAGCATGCGGCAGAGCTCCTGCCCCACCCGTTCGCGCGACAGGTGACCCAGCCGGGGCACCGCCTCGGCACAGGCCACCAGCCCGTCCGGATCGAACTGCTGGCCGCCATGGCTGGCGGAAAAGCGGAAGAAGCGATAGACGCGCAGCCCGTCCTCACCGATGCGCTGCGCCGCATTGCCGATGAAGCGGACCCTGCCGGCCAGGGCATCCTCGACACCCCCCAGCGGATCGAACAGCTCCCCCTCGGGCCCGCAATAGAGGGCATTGAGCGTGAAGTCGCGGCGGCTGGCATCCTCCAGCCAGTCGGTGCCGAAGGCCACCACCGCGTGGCGGCCATCGGTTTCGACATCCCGCCGCAGCGTCGTCACCTCGGCCAAGGTGTCCCCCAGCTTGAGGGTGACCGTGCCGTGCTCAATGCCCGTCGGATAGACCGCAATCCCCGCCGCCCGGGCCCGCGCCATCACCTCGTCGGGCAGCAATTCGGTGGCCAGATCGATATCGGGATTGTCGCGCTGCCGGTCGAGCAGCGTATCGCGCACCACCCCGCCCACCGCTCGCGTACGCCCCCTTGCCCCATCGAGAGCCGCGAAAATCGCCTGGGTCTCGGGCCGCTGCAGCCACGCGGCCGTTTTCAGTGCGGCGGCGGTCATGCTGCGCCCTCGCCCGTGGCCATATCGCGGAACTGCCGTGTGATATTGGCGGTAATGCCCCAGATCCGGTGCCCGTCATGATCGATCTGCCAGGTCCGGTGTTCCTTGCCATCGCGCTTGATGCGGAATTCGCCATAGCTTTCGATCTGCAGGATGCGCTGCAGCGGTACTTCGAACACCGAATGCACCTCACCCGGATTGGGCACGAAGGGCCCGCTCGGCGCGGCAACCGCCACAACGGGCGTTATGAGATAATTGGTGCCGGTGAAATAGGTCGGCATATAGCCCACGACCTCCACCTCGCTGCGCAGCATTCCCACCTCTTCAAACGCCTCGCGCAGCGCGGCGGCCCCCACATCGCTATCCTGGGCATCCACCTTGCCACCGGGAAACGCCACCTGGCCCGAATGGGCCCGCAAATCGGGCGATCGCTCGGTATAGAGCACGGTAAACCCCTCGGGGCGGCGCACCAGCGCGATCAGCACGGCCGCCGGCACGGGCGGGCGCTCGAAGGGCCGCGACGGTGCCCAGTCCGGCGTCAGCGACTCAGCTGCGGGCAAGGGTGGGGGCGCCGGCAGCAGGCGGGTGACAAGGCGGTCGATAAAGCTGTCATCGGGGGGCAAGCAAACACCAGAAACTGCGTCGGGAGCGCCAGCTTAGTGCACCCGACCGCAGCGGGTAAACCGCGTTCGGGCCGGGCGCTCCATTCAGCCGGGTCCGCTCGTGTGGCTCAGTCCGCGATGAAGGCTTCAATGGGGCCGGCCAGCGTGGTGGCAAGGCTCTTGTCCTCGGCCAGCAGCAGCACCCGTGTCGGATCGACCGGACCGGGAAATTCGATATTGCCCAAAGTGGTCGGCTCCCAGCCCAGCGGGCAGTAATAGTCCCGATCGCCCACCAGCATGACGAATTGCCCCTCGCCGCGCGCCAGGGCACGTGCCGTCACTTCGCGCGCCAGCAGCTTGCCGGCGCCCAGCCTGCGGAAATCGGGATGCGTTGCCAAGGGCCCGAGCATGTAGCCATTGATGCCGCCGATCGAGATTGGCGTCATCCAGACCGAACCGCAGGGCGTACCATCGACTTCGGCGATGAGGCTGAGGCTCATATCGATGGGAAACCGCTCGCGGATGCGGAAGGCCGTCCGCGCGAACCGGCCCGGCCCGAAGGCAATGGCCTGCAGCTCCTCGATGAAGGCATCATCGCCCGCACGCGTGGCTGGCCGCACGGTAGGCACCCGCGGAGCAGGAGAGGAGGCAGCATCGGCCGCAGCCGGAGGCGCAGAGACAGAGGACATAGCAACAATCCAGGATCAAGACGGGTAACACAAACCCGGCGCCCAAGGGCACCGCTTCAAAGGACCACTCAGGGTCGTCGAATTACCTGCAAAACCTTCGCCATCCTGGGCGCCTCCACGCCGAGATTTCCGCTTAGCACCACGGCGACAGGACGTAAACAAAAACTCATCAGTCAATCCTGCAAAACCGGCGCTTGCGGCGCAGCTGTGTTCAATATGCACAACGCTTCGTTATGCCGGTGCGGTCTTATCGGGCAGGCGCACATGGCCTATGTGTCACGCAACGCAAAGCGACGGTTGGAAGTTCACTCCGGCATTACGTCGGCAACATGACGGAAAGGCTGAACCCATGGGTCAACTCATCGACGGCAACTGGTCCACCCAGTGGTATGATACCAAAAAAACCGGTGGCAAATTCGAACGCAGCCAGGCGGGATTCCGCAACTGGGTCACGGCCGATGGCAGCCCCGGCCCCTCCGGCGAGGGCGGCTTCAAGGCCGAAGCGGGCCGCTACCACCTCTATGTGTCGCTGGCCTGCCCCTGGGCCCATCGCACGCTGATCTTCCGCAAGCTCAAGGAGCTGGAAGACCTGATTTCAGTTTCGGTCGTCTCGCCGAAAATGCCCGATGAGACCGGCTGGAGCTTTGACACCAGCACCGGCTCGACCGGCGATGCGCTGTTTGGCAAGGACTTGCTCTGGCAGCTCTATACCCAGGCCGTGCCGGATTTTTCCGGCCGGGTGACCGTTCCGGTGCTCTGGGACAAGCAGACCGGCACTATCGTTTCCAACGAGAGCTCGGAAATCATCCGCATGTTCAACTCGGCCTTCAACGAGCTGACCGGCAATAGCGATGACTATTATCCTCAAGCGCTGCGCGGGGTGATCGATCCGATCAATGCCCGCGTCTATGACGAGATCAATAACGGCGTCTACAAGGCGGGCTTTGCCACCGCCCAGAGCGCCTATGACGAGGCCGTGGGCACGCTGTTCACGGCGCTCGACTGGGTGGAGGGCCTGCTCGGCAACACCGCCTATCTGACCGGCGACACCATTACCGAGGCCGACTGGCGCCTGTTCACCACCCTGGTGCGGTTTGATGCGGTCTATGTCGGCCACTTCAAGTGCAATCGCCGGCGCATTGCCGACTATCCCAATATCTCGCACTATCTGAAGGCGCTCTATGAGGTGCCCGGCGTCAAGGAAACGGTCGATCTCGACCATATCCGCACGCATTACTACTGGAGCCACCCCACCATCAACCCGACCCGGATCATCCCGATCGGGCCGGAACTGCCCTTCCTCGACTAGGTCGGGCCCCGGCCGCTAATAGCCCCAGATGTCGCGACGCGGCGCATGGTCGAAATATTCGTCAATGCGCTGCGACGTGGCCGGGGTGACCTTTTCGGGCAGCGCCCGCCGATCGAACCAGCCTGCCTCGGCAATCTCCCGGCTGGGCTTGAACACATAGCCCTGCTCGAATTCGGTGGCGATATAGAAGGCGACATGGTCGCGATCGGTCACCGTGGTGCTGTTGTGATAGATGCCGAACAGGCGCATCTCCCCGGTCACGCGATAGCCGGTCTCCTCGAAGACCTCGCGCCGCGCCGCCGCCTCGATGGTTTCCCCGGGATCGACCCCGCCACCGGGAAACTGCCAGCCCGGCATATAGGTGTGCCGGATCAGCAGCACCCTGTCGCCATCCACCACCATCACCCGCGCACCCACCGTCAGGCGATGCCAGATGCCCTTGAGCACCATGAATATCCGGGTCCGTATCCTTTGGTAACGA
The DNA here is from genome assembly GCA_963975335.1 of uncultured Devosia sp. Lineage (GTDB taxonomy): Bacteria > Pseudomonadota > Alphaproteobacteria > Rhizobiales > Devosiaceae > Devosia. Next base: position 6,424 of record CAXBHD010000033.1, read on the forward strand.
TTCATCTGCATGGGACAGACTCCTTTGGCGCGCAGCGGTAGCAGGAACTTGATCACCACAAAATTGTCGTTTGCGGCATTTGGTCATTTTCTTGACCGCCTGCTTCTGGCATTACCCCAGCGATGATCAGTCTTGCCCATATTTCCGACATTCACCTGTCTCCCATGCCCGCCGTCGGGTGGCGCGACCTCATGGGCAAGCGGCTCACCGGCTATTTGAACTGGCGATTGCGTCGACATGACGAGCTCAACAGCGAGACGCTGGCCAGCCTTGTCACCCATCTGCAGGGCCAAAACGCCGATTTCACGGCAGTCACCGGTGATCTGGTAAACCTGGCGTTGCCCCTCGAGATCGAGCGGGCCGGCAACTGGCTGCAGGCGCTGGGGCCGGCCGACAAGATCGCCGTCTGCCCGGGCAATCACGACGCCTATGTGGCCGGCACCCTGGAATCGGCCCAGCAGCACTGGGGTGAATACCTCAAGGGCGAAACACTCGATGCCGATGCCTTCCCCTTTGTCCGCCGCATTGGCGAGCTGGCGGTGATTTCCTGTTCGAGCGCGGTGCCGACGCGCCCTTTCCTGGCCATTGGCCGGTTCGACCTCGCTCAGGCCGAGCGCCTGGGCCGCATTCTCAAGGTGATGGGCGAGGCGGACTATTTCCGCACCGTGCTGATCCATCACCCGCCCAATCCGGAACTGCAGCACCCCTCATTCGGCCTCAAGGGCCACAAGCTGTTCCGCGAAGTGATTGCCGCGCATGGGGCCGAACTGATCCTGCATGGTCATACCCATCGCTCCTCGATCCACTCCATTCCCGGCCCCAAGCACGAAGTGCCCGTGGTCGGCGTCGCCGCCGCCAGCGCCGCCCAGGGCGGCACGCTCGACGATCCGGCGCGCTACAACCTGTTCCGCATCGAACGCGCCGGCAATGGCTGGACCTGCACCATGCGCGAATATGGCTATCAGCGCCTCGGCAGCGAAATCGTCATGCGGCTGCAGATGCGCATCTGCTGAGCGTCCCGCAGGGCAAATCGCGCCCATGGCGCGATTTGAGCCAAGCAGGCCATGCGGGCTATGCCCGAATGGCCCAGGCAACCCACCACCCGGATCTCCAATCCCCGCGCCACTCAACCCTGACGCTGCTGTTCCTTTGCCGCCACCCGGTTATGGATCGTCTCGGCCTCGGGCGTCATGATGGCGGCGAAATCGGCCAGCTCATAGAAGGGGCGGATTTCGATCTCGCTGGGCCCCGGCATCGGATTGGGGCAGCGCTTGACCCATTCGACGGCATGATCCATGTCGCGAACCTCCCATATCCAATAGCCGGCCACCAATTCCTTGGTCTCGGCAAAGGGCCCGTCGATGACGCTGCGGCTAGTGCCGTCAAACGCCACCCGCTTGGCCTTGCTGCTCGGCTTGAGGCCGTCGCCGGCCAGCATGATGCCGGCATCGACCAGCTCCTCATTGAACCGCCCCATTGCCTCCATCAGCTCGGACGGCGGCATCACGCCCGCTTCGCTATCGGCTGTTGCCTTGACCAGAACCATGACACGCATTGCACTTCTCCTTGTCGCGGGGGCCCCTCCGGCCCCCATATCGTCACGACGATTGACCTGCGGCAAGTCAGACATGGCCCATCCATCCAGTCCCCCTCCCGCCCGGCCCGCAAATCACCTATATGTGGTGCAAGCCGCGAGGGATCCTGTTGACTGACCAATTTCTGATAGAGCGCCCCACCTATGATCCCGACACCGGCCAGGCCCGTTTCATGTATGATCTGGGCGGGCTGCATTTCGTCGAGACCCTCGACTTTCCCGCAGCCGCCCCTTCGGGTACGGCCACCAGCCCCAATTTCATCAAGCTGCTCGATCTGACCGCTTTCGTGCTGGGCGTGAGCTATTTCAAGCTCCAGGCGCCCTTTGTGATTGCCGCGCCGCAGATTCCGCTCAATGCGGCCGAGCGCGCCTTCGTCATCGATGTCTATGAAAATGGCCTGGGCGAATTCTATGCCCGCAACAAGCTGCAGCGCTTCGGCAAGCTCTCGCTGATTGCCCCGCAGGACGATGCCGAACGGCAGCCGGCCATCACCCTGCCCAACCGTACCCTGCTGCCCATTGGCGGCGGCAAGGATTCCCTGGTCAGCGTCGATCTGCTCAGCCATGCCGGCGTCGACTTCACCCCCTTTGCCGTCAATCCAAAGGGGCCGATCCTGACCTCGGTGGCCACAATCGGCGCCGCCCCGGTCTATGTCACGCGCACGCTGGACGCTCAAATGCTCCGGCTGGGCACCCAGCCCGGCTTCTACAATGGCCACGTGCCCTCCACCGCCATCAATTCGATGATCGCGGCGCTCTGCGCCCTGCTCTATGGCTATAGCCAGATCGTGCTGAGCAATGAGCGCTCGGCCAGCGAGGGCAATGTCGAGTTTGACGGGCGCGAGACCAATCACCAATATTCCAAGTCGCTCGGTTTCGAACTGCTGATCGCCGCCATTCTGAGCGACGCGACCGGCGGCACGCTCAAGTATTTCTCGCTGCTGCGCCCCTATTCGGAAGCGCGCATCGCCTCGCTATTCACCCACGAAACCAAGTTCGACCGGGTGTTTTCCAGCTGCAACCGCAATTTCCGGCTGGCCGGCAATGACGGGCCGCTCTGGTGCGGGGAATGCCCCAAATGCCATTTCGTCTTTCTGATCTTTGCCCCCTTCATGGCCAAGGAGCGCCTGCTGGCCATTTTCGGCAAGAACCTGCTCGACAACCCCGCCTATGAGGGCTCGTTCCGCGAGCTGGCGGGCCTGGCCGGGCAGAAGCCCTGGGAATGCGTCGGGGAAATCCTCGAGGCGGCCGCCTGCCTCTATACCCTGACCCGCCATGCCGACTGGCACGAGGCCGCTGTCGTCCGCGCGGTCAAGGCCGATCTGCTGAGCCAGTATGGCGAGCCCAGGCTGCAGGCCGCCATGGCCGAATGCCTGACCGACAGCCACGACCATCACATCCCCCCGGCCTTAGCCGCCAAGGTAGCTGCCTATGCTGTTTGAAGAACCTGTCCTGATCTATGGCGCCGGCCGCGAAGCGATCTCCACGCGCGCCTTTCTCAAGGCGCAACAGCCCGATCTGAAGGTCTTTGTGACCGTCGACAGCGGCATGGCCGATCTCGGCGATACCGCCTTCATGGCCCCCGAGGACATCAAGGACGCCATCCGCATCCACCGCTTCGGCCACATTATCAAGAGCCCCGGCGTGTCGCGCTATATGCCGGTCTTCGACATTGCCCGGGATGCGGGCATTGCCGTCACGTCCAACCTCAATCTGTGGGGCCATGTTTTCAGCGACAAATGCACGGTGATCGCCATCACCGGCACCAAGGGAAAATCCACCACCGCCACCCTGGTGCATCTGATGCTGACCCGCTCGGGCATCGATGCGGGCCTGGCCGGCAATGTCGGCGTACCCCCGCTCGATATTGCCGACAAGCATGCCGTCGTCGTCTTCGAGCTCTCGAGCTACCAGACATCGGACATGAATTTTCTGCCCGATATAGCCGCGATCACCAATCTCTATCCCGAACATGTCGACTGGCACCGCACGGTGGAGCGCTACTATACCGACAAGCTCCGGCTGATCGACCGCGACGGCGGCTATCCGGTGGCTTTGGGTGCCGGCGCCAGGGGCAATGCCCTGGTGGCCAAGGCCACCCGCGACCATCGCCGCCTGCTGCGCGACCTCACCGCCGAGGAGAGCGCCATCGTCACGGCCGCCGTGGCCCGCTCGCGCCTCAAGGGCGCTCACAATCTCGACAATGCCCTGCTGGCCACCCAGATCGCCCTGGCCGCCGGGGCCACGATGGACGGCATCATCCAGGGCATCAAGGCCTTCAAGCCCCTGCCGCACCGGCTCGAGGAGCATCGCATCGGCGGCATGCTGTTTGTCGACGATTCTATTGCCACGACGCCCGAGGCCACCAAGGCGGCCCTGGCATCCTATCCTGGCCAGCGCCTGGCGCTGATCGCCGGCGGCCACGAGCGCGAGCAGGACTATGCCGAACTGGCAGGCCAGCTGGCCGGCCATGGCGTGACGACCCTAGCCTGCCTGCCCGACACCGGGGCAAGGCTGGCCGCCGCCGCCCGCAGCGCGGCCCCCGCCATCACCGTGCTGACCCCGCCCGATCTCGAAGCGGCCATGCAGGCGCTGCACGCCCATCGCGACCAGTTCGACGTGGTCATCCTGTCGCCGGCGGCGCCCTCCTACAACCAGTTCAAGAATTTTGAGGAACGTGGCGCCCGCTTCGTCGATCTGGCACACAGCATTTTCGGCTGACGCTGACCCAAAATTGGCTGGCCCGCGCCCGTAGGCGGACCACCTGCACCTGCATGCACCATGCCCACTACCGGAGCCGTGATGAGTGGTTTTGTCTTTCTGGCCATAGCCATTGTCGGCGAGGTGATCGCGACCTCCTTCCTGCGCGCCTCGAACGGGTTCAGTGAGCTCTGGCCCAGCGTCGTGGTCGTGGTCGGCTATGCCATCACCTTCTACTTCTTCTCGCTGGCGCTTCAGTCCATTCCGGTGGGTATCGCCTATGCGATCTGGTCGGGCATCGGCATCGTGCTGATCGCGCTCATCGCCTATTTCGCCTATGGCCAGACCCTGGATCTGCCGGCATTGCTCGGCATGGGCCTGATCCTGGCCGGGGTTCTGGTCATCAACCTGTTTTCGCAAGCCTCGGCGCACTAGGCGCGATAACAGCTAGAACGGCGCGCTGAGCGCCTTGTTTGGCACCCCTGCCGCGGTCAGGCCTGCCGCGATCTGTTCAAGCAGGACCGGGTCGCGCACCCGCTCGCGCAGGCGCGGCAAAACGCCCCGCGAGCGGAAACTCGGCACGTCGAGAATCTGGGCGAGGTAACGATTGACCATGGCGCCGTCGCCACGGCGCTGCCCCCCCAGAATGGCCAGGATCGGCCCCAATTCGGGATCGGCCTGCGCATATTTCTCCGCCGCCTCGACGGCCGCTTGATAGTCACCCGATTGCAGCGCCAGCAGCGCCGGCACGCCGAAATACCAGTTCGGCGGATCGGGAGTGCGCTCGGCAGCATCGCGCGCCATGCCCTCGGCTTCGGCAAGGTCGCCCGCCAAAGCCAGCAGCCGCGCATAGCCGGCCAAAGCATCGGCATTGGCCGGGTTCAGCTGGATGGCCGAGCCATAGTCGGTTCGGGCCAGGTCCAGCTGGCCCCTCTCCTCGCGCAGGCGCGCATGCTGCTCCCAGATGAAGCCACTGAGCGGCGCCAGATTGATGGCGCGATCCAGCAGCAGCTGCGCCCCGCGCAACCGCTCGGCATAGGCCGTGTCGCGCGCCGCTCCGCCAGGATCCTGTTCGGCCAGCAAGGTACCCGCAATTGCCAGCCCCACCGGGGATTCCTGGTCGCTCGCGGGCAGTGCCGACAGGCAGGCATCGGTCCTGGCCGCCAGCGCCGGTGCCCCGCTGGCACGATAGCTGTGGAACAGCATGCGGCACAGATAGAGACTGGCATTGCCATCGACCGGCAGCGCCTGCGCGAGCCATTGCCGTGCCGCAACATGCAATGGACCGCGCGGACTGCCCAGGACCAGGCTGAGCCGGCGCGAGACCACGTCCAGCGCATCGGCCTGCGCGGCCTCTGCCGCCGGAATGGCCACGCTGTGGTTCCACACCACCGTGCCCGATCCGCTATCGGTCAGAATGGCACTATACTGCACCATCCCCGCATCCAGCCGGACAATGCCGGTCAGCACATAGTCTGCCCCACCGCCTTCCGCGGTTGCCATGGCGACATTCGTCCCGCCGCCATAGCGCACGTCGATATCTTCGAACTGGTCGAGATCGGTCACCAGTTCGATGGCAAGGCCGGATACCCGCGGCGCGCCGCTCTGGCGGCCCACCAGATTCTGGAATTCGACAACCGTGATGCTGGGAGGCTGCAGCTGTCCGGCGGTCTGCACCGGCCCGATCCAGGGCCGGAAGATCAACAGCGCCAGACCGACCGCGCCAATGCCCATTACGAGCACGACGAGGGCGAACCAGGACATGGCCAGGCCGCCGGCCGCATGCGCCCGCCCCGTTGCCGGCGCGCGGACCAGATCGCCACTGCCGCCTCCCGGCAGGGCGGGCTGGCCCACCAGGATGAATTCCGGCACATAGCGGCCGACCGGCAAGGCGATCCGGACCGGATCGCCACTGCCCGGCCCCCGATAATATTCATCGATCAGGCCGCGCAGGCGCCGCGCCTGCACGCGGACAATGGGATCGGCCTGCGGGTCGAAATCGGCAGACCGCCCCAAGACATCCACAGCAATCGAATAGGCCTTGATTGACTGTTCATCGCCCGCCAGCGTGCGGCGCACGATGTAATCAAGGAATTTCACCAGCTGCGGCGAGCGCGAAATTTCAGGCCATGCAAGCATTTGCTCAAGAGAGGCCAGTATCGCTTCGCGCTGTGTCGTCGGATCGGGCACACAGACCTCCGGAACAGGCAGTGATTGTCGCGTGTTACATGTAAAATACAAGCCCCAATTACGCTGATTTTACCTGTCGTTGCCTACCGACCCCGGCAGGCTTCGCGCATAGGCCGCAGCGTCATCGTCATCGACATGACACTGTGCCCCGCCGGCTAGGCCCCGGTGAGGACTATGGACCACCCCGTTAGGATATCCGACCCGGACGCTATCTTGCGCTCCGGCCCGAGGATTCATGTTCCAGTTCAGCAATGAATGGTTCGTTGAGGTGAGCATTGATAGACTATGTGGACTTCGCGTCATTCGTGGCGCTGATTGATGATGATGAGCATTCTGCCCACCTGCTGACCCGCACGCTTGTCGAGCAGGGCGCGCATGGCGTGCAATGCTATGGCGATGCGACCAAGGCCTTTATCCGCCTGCGCGCCGTTCTGGGTGACGCCACGGCGGCCCGCCCTGTGCTGATCATTCTCGACCTCAAGGAACATAGCGGCGCCAATCTCGAATTTCTTGCCGCCATCCGGCAACTGACTCGCCGGCACGACGTTCCTGTCGTTGTGTTGGCGCATCAGGCGGACGACAGCTGCCGTGAGGCGCTGCTGGCCAGTGGCGCTGCAGCCGTCTTTGCCCGCCATGGCGAGCGGGACGCCTATCGACGCGTAGCAGCAGAGATTATCGAATTCGCGACGCTCGAGCAGCGCCCCGAAGCAGTTGGCATGTAGCTCCTGCGTCCACAGGCTGCATGCCTCGGTCGGAAGAGTGCCGCAGGACGGTTCTTTGAACCCCTGCTTCCCAGGTGCTCCTCCGACCATCCATTCCCTTCGGCCGCCAAGCCGGCGCGCAGAAGGGGTACCGGCCCTACTCCAAGGGGGTCAGGTACATGGGCGCGAACGCGGCACCTCCCGGCCGCGTGCGCACGGGGAGAGAAGCAGAGCTGATCGGTGCTTGTCCCTCGGGCGCCAGATCGCATAACTGCTTCTCTCCGCGGCCCTTCGGGCCCGGCCGCAGAGCCGGCGCCAGCCCAGAGGCGTCAGGGATCTGCATCCTCGCCAGTCGCGCGATCGTCACGCCCGCCAATCACCCGGTGCGACAGGGCCCGCAGCGCCGCCAGTACCAGCACGGCGAGCAGCGCCGTGCCGGCGGCAATGACATAATAGCCCAGCGCCGTTGCCAGGCCGACCGCTCCTGCCAGCCACATGCCCGCGCCGGTGGTAAGGCCCTGCACGCCGCCGCCATTGCGAAAGATCGCGCCGGCACCCAGAAAGGCAATCCCCGCCGTCACCGCCTCGACGGCACGGATCGGGTCGGCCCGGCCCTGACCCTCGAGGGGCAGGGTGTGATAGATTTCAAAGGCCAGAATGGTGAACAGGGCCGCCGCCACCGCCACCAGAATATGCGTGCGGAGCCCCGCCTCTGCCGTATGCCATTGGCGCTCAAAGCCGATCATCGCGCCCAGTATGACGGCGATGAGCAGGCGGATGGCGATAATGTGCTGTGGCAGATGGGTCGGTACCAGGCCGAATTCGTTGCCAATATCCATGATCATCCCGTTTGCGACGCTATGGTGACAACCGGCTCTGTCCGGCTTGGTTCCACCCCTCCACCACCGGCTGTGCCCAATCGGCGATGAATGCCCGCGGCGGCAGCACGATCCAGCCATCCGCATCGCCCACCGCGACATAATCCTGGCCCGCCACGCCCAATGCCGTGATGGCGCAGATCAGCGCCGCCCTTTCATCATGGTTGCGCACCGAAGCCAGCTTGCCCGCCAGCACACGGCCGGGCAGGTGATGGGCAAGCAGGCGCGCCAGCGTGCCATCGGCGACCAGCGCCTCGTAATAGCGGTCCGAACGCTGCTGCCTGAGCCCCTTTTCGGGTGTTTCGAGCATCAGGCCGAGAAAACTGGTCGGAAACGCCTCGAACAGCGCCAGCCGGTGCACCGCATGGGCATGACGCGCTTCGGCAAGCCGGCCGCGCTCGAGCAACATCGAGGCGAACTGGTTGGTATGGTGATTGAGCAAGCGGCCGACCGGGCTGCGCGAGGAGCCAGGCTGGCTGATCCGGCTGGCAAGAGCCTTCTGGCTCAGCACTCTCTCGGCCAGCCGATAGCGGTCAATGACGGCCAGATCGCCGCGCAGCGGGCCATCCAGGCCCACTGCCAGCAGCATAGCGACCAGCCGACATCAATGCCGAGCACGGCGCCGCTATCGGGCAGGCCCAATCTGCCGGTCCTGACTACTGCGCCACCCGGATCTGCAGCTTCACATCACTGGGCAGGGCCTCCACCGCCCGGTCGAAGGCCTTTATCGCGTCATCAAAGGCAAAGGTCGCCGAGATCAACGGCTTGAGATCGACCTTGCCCGAGGCGATCAGCGCGATGGCGCGGTCATATTGATGGGCATAGCGGAAGACATTTTCGATCCGCACTTCCTTGACCGAGGCAGCGGCGACATCCACCGCCACCGGCTCCACCGGCAGCCCGACCACGACGATGGCCCCGCCCGGGCGCGGCAGATCCATGATGGTCTTCCAGGCATGCGGCGAGCCCGAACATTCAAAGATAACGTCAGCGCCCCAGCCTTCGGTGAGACGGCTGACTTCGGCCACGATATTGCTGTCGCGGATATTGACCGGAATGACGCCCGGATATTGCGCGGCGATATCGAGCTTGGGCTGGGCCAGATCGGCGACGATGACGCGCGCACAGCCCCCGGCCAGCGCCGCCAGCGCCACCATGGTGCCAATCGGCCCGGCCCCCAGGACGACGGCCGTGTCGCCGGGGGTGATGCGCGCCTTGGTGGCGGCCTGCATCCCCACCGCGAAGGGCTCGACCATGGCCCCTTCGGCAAAGCTGACATGGTCGGGCAGCTTGAAGGTGTAATCGGCCGGATGCACCACTTCGGCAGTCAGCACGCCATGCACCGGCGGCGTGGCCCAGAAGCTGACGGCCGGATCGACATTATACATGCCCAGCCGGCTGGCGCGGGAACTCGGATCGGGAATGCCCGGCTCCATGCAGACCCGGTCGCCGACCTGCAGATGCGTCACCCCGGCACCCACTGCGCTCACCGTGCCGGCGGCCTCATGCCCCAGCACCATGGGCGCATTGACCACGAAGGGGCCGATCTTGCCATGGGTATAGTAATGCACATCCGAGCCGCACACGCCCACCGTATGGATGGCGATGCGAACCATTCCCGGCCCGACCTCGAGCGGCAGATCGATCTCCCGCAGGGCCAGCTCATGCTGGCGTTCGAGAACGAGGGCGCGCACTTTGCTCATGGTCAGACTCCAGGACATCGGCAAACAACACGTCGCGCGCTGGCGCGACGCCGTGTTTCTAGCGCGCCCAACGCCGGACGCGAAGGCCGCAAATGCACAAATGCGTCCGACAGCGTGATGATGCGACACGATTTCTCGGGCCGCCACTGGTAACCAGTCCTAAACGCACCGGCGCTAAACTGGCCCCCAGCAAGTCCCTCAACCGGTTGTCCGATGCAGCCTGCGACGACAACAATGGAACGCCGGCACCCCTCCACACTCGCGCTGTTGCCGATGGTGCTGGCGCTGATCACCGCCGCTGTCGTCGTGCTGGGCTTTGTCTTCTGGTCCACCAGCAATATCGACCAGCGGGCGGCCGAGCGGCAGTCCAGCATGATCGCCCATGTGATCGAGGGGCGCCTGTCGCGCATTGCGCGCGAGACGGCCAGCGTCGCCTTCAATGATGATACCCTGCGCAATGCCGGCCCGGGGCTCAATCCCGACTGGTTCGACGCCCATCTCGGCGGCTGGCTGCACCGCAATTTCCACCATGACCGAACCATTCTGCTCGATGCGCAGGATATGCCGGTCTATGTCATGGTCGATGGGGAAATTGCCGAGGCCGCCTCCGTGCGCAACATGCTCGCAGCGCTGCAGCCGCTGATCGCCCATGCCCGCACCCTGCGCCCCGGCCAGCGGCCGCCCCCGCCGCCCCCGGACGAGGCGATGCGCTCGGACGCCCCGCCACCGCCCCCGCCGCCGGCTGCAACCGATTTCGCCATCATCGATGGCAAGCCGGCCCTTGTCGCCGCCCTGCCCGTCACCGGCGAAAGCCGGGCCCTGCGCCCGCGGCCGGGCACCGAGCCGATCATTCTGGCGGTGCAGTTCCTCGGCAAGCAGGCCGCCGACCAGATCAACCGGGAGTTCCTGTTCGAGCATGGCCGCTTCTCCCTGGTGCAAAGCGATGATCCCGATCGCCTGGTCTCCCCCATTCTCAATGCCAATGGCCGCTTCGTCGCCTTCTTTGAATGGAGCCGGGACCGGCCCGGCTTTGTCATGCTGCTGCAGACCGGGCCGATACTGGTCGGCGTATTCCTGCTGGCCGGCATGCTGATCTGCCTGCTGCTGCGCCAGTTGCGCCGCTCCTCGGCAGCGATCGAGAACGCCCAGCGCCTGACCTTGCACCAGGCCAGCCATGATGCGCTGACCGGCCTGGCCAATCGCATGAGCTTTGATGCCAGCCTGACCGAGGCCGTGGCCGACAGGCAGAATGCCAAGGCACAGCTGACCCTGTTCATGCTCGATCTCGATCGCTTCAAGCAGGTCAATGACACGCTGGGTCACCAGGCCGGCGACGAGCTTATCTGCGCGGTCGGCGAGCGGCTGCGCGAGATTTTCGGCCCCGGCATCACCATCGCCCGGCTCGGTGGCGACGAGTTCGCCGTCCTGACCATTGCCCATGACCGGCCGACCGATGTGATGGCCGTATCCGCCCGCATCATTGAAACCATTGGCCGTCCCTTCACCCTCAGCCGCTTCAAGGCCCATGTGGGGGTGAGCATCGGCATTGTCATGGCCCGCGGACAGGACGCCGAGCCGACCGAGCTGGTGCGACGGGCCGACATCGCCCTCTACGAGGCCAAGGCCGGCGGCCGCAATCGCGCGGCGGTCTATGAGGAGCATATGAATGAACTGCTGCAGCTGCAGCACACCGTCGAGGCCGAGCTGCGCGAGGCCTTCAGCCAGACCGATCAGCTCTCCGTGGTCTTCCAGCCGCTGATCGACCAGGCGTCGCGCAAGGTTGTCGGTGCCGAAGCGCTGGCGCGCTGGTACCATCCGAAATATGGCCAGATCTCCCCGGCCCGCTTCATCCCGGTCGCCGAAAGCACGGGCCTGATCGAAACCCTGGGCGAATTCGTCCTGCGCCGCGCCTGCGCGCTGGGGGCCACGGTGCCGGGCCGGGTGATTGCCGTCAACATCTCCCCCACCCAGCTGCGCAACCCGCAATTCTCCCATCAGGTATTCGACATCCTGCACGATACCGGCATGCGGCCGCACGATCTCGAGCTCGAAATCACCGAATCCATCCTGCTCGATGACGAACACGTATCCTCGCAAAACCTGCGCACCTTCCGGGCGGCGGGGATCCATATCGCGCTTGATGATTTCGGCACCGGCTATTCCTCGCTCAGCTACCTCAAGCGCTATCCCGTCGACCGGATCAAGATCGACCGCTCCTTCGTCACCCAGCTCGCCGACGGCCATGTTTCGGTGGCCATCACCGAGGCGATCGTCACCCTGGCCCATGCCATGGAGCTTGAAGTCACCGCCGAGGGTGTCGAAACCGAGGAACAGGCCAGCATTCTGGGCCGGCTGGGCTGCAACACCCTGCAGGGCTTCCTGTTTTCCAGCGGCGTCAGCGCCGAACGGATTACCGAGATTTTTGCCGCGCCGGAAAACATCATGGGAAATCGCCAGCGGCGGCGCAGCACGGCCCGGGGCGATGGCGGCACGGCCACCCGGCTGGAAAACGTCTCTAGCTGACCGCTGCCAGAACGGCGCCGAGCCGGCGCTCGCGGGCCAGCAGCCCGGCACGTCCCGCCCCCGCCGCCTCCCAGAGCGCCTTGAGCTTGCCGTCATTGAACAGCTTGAACAGGCAGGGCGCGATATAGGATTTGCGGCTGATCACCGGGGTATTGCGCAGCACATCGGCCACCTCGCGCGCCACCTGCGCCATCTGCCGCCGCCGCGCCGCCTCGGTGGCGCCGACATCGAGCTGGGCCAGGGCCGCTCCGGCAATCGCGCTGGCATGCAGGGTGCGGAAATCCTTGGCCGATATCGCCGCCCCCGCGACGCTGCGCAGGTAATCATTGATGGCGCTGGTCTTGATCGGCCGCACCTTGCCGGTCTCGTCGCGATAGACCAGCAGGCGCTTGCCGGGCAGCGTCTTGATCTGGGTAATGGCCGCTGCCAGCCGTTTGTCGCGCAGGCAATATTCGGCCCTCTTGCCACCCTTGGCGTCGAATTTGAGGCAGATATCGGCGCCACTGACCGTCACGTCCCGCGCATAGAGCGTGCCGGCACCGCGCGTCCCGCTGGCTTCGAGATATTTTTCCCGCCCCAGCCGCATCGCCGTCCGGTCGATCAGCGCCACGGCCAGCGCCAGGGCCAGGTCACGGCTGCCGGCCGGCGCGGTCAGCGCTTCATTCACTTTTCGCCGCAGGCGCGGCAGGTTGGTCGTGAGGGCCGCCAGCCGCAACTGCTTCTTGCTGTCGCGGCGCAGCGTCCATTCGGGATGGTAGAGATATTGCTCGCGCCCGGCCTCGTCATGGCCGATCACCTGGATATGGGCCTTTTCGCTTGGCGCGATGCGCACATTGGTCCAGGCCGGCGGAATGCCGAGAGCTTTGATCCTGAGCTTGCTGGCCGGGTCCGACACCAGCACACCGCTCGCATCGAAATAGCAAAAGCCGGTGCCACGTTTTTGCCGGGTCA
>CAXBHD010000034.1:0-19288 GCA_963975335.1 uncultured Devosia sp.
CAATATTGGGGAATGCTGGAGCAAGAAGCACGCCACCATGATGATCATGGGCGAGATCTGCACCCGCGCCTGCGCCTTCTGCAATGTGCGCACCGGCATGCCGGGGCCGCTGGACCCCAATGAGCCCGAAAATGTCGCCCTGGCCGTGCAGAAGCTGGGGCTCGAGCATGTGGTGATCACCTCGGTGGACCGCGACGACCTCAGCGATGGCGGGGCGCAGCATTTTGCCGATGTGATCCTGGCGATCCGGGCGCGCAATCCCAAGACGACGATCGAGATCCTGACGCCGGACTTCCTGCGCAAGCCGGGGGCGCTCGAGATCGTGGTGGCGGCCAAGCCGGACGTGTTCAACCACAATCTGGAAACCGTGCCGTCGAAATATCTCAAGGTGCGGCCGGGTGCGCGCTATTTCCACTCGATCCGGCTGTTGCAGCGGGTCAAGGAGCTCGACCCCAGCATGTTCACCAAATCGGGCATCATGGTGGGGCTGGGCGAGGAGCGCAATGAAGTGCTGGCGCTGATGGATGATCTGCGCACGGCGGATGTGGATTTCCTGACCATCGGCCAGTATCTGCAGCCCACCAAAAAGCATACGCCGCTGATCTCCTTCGTGACGCCCGAGGAGTTCAAATCCTATGCGACGGTGGCGACGGCCAAGGGCTTTTCGCTGGTGTCATCGAGCCCGCTGACGCGCTCGTCGCACCATGCGGGCGAGGATTTTGCCGCGCTCAAGGCGGCGCGCATGGCCAAGCTGGGGCGGTAGATGAAGCGGTTTTTCGAGCGGCATGTGCCGCATCTGCCCCAGCGCATGTTCGAGATCGTCGCCGATCTCGAGGACTATCCGCGCTTCATCGCCAATTGCCGGGCCATGGAAGTCCGGCCGGATCCGGCATCGGACGGCAAGACGCAACTGGCCAAGATGACGCTGAGCTTCGGGCCGATCACCCAGGCCTATACCAGCCGGGTGACGGCCGATGCCACGGCGCTGACCATTGCGGCCAAGGCAGTGGATGGCCCCTTTGCCTATCTCGACAGCCTCTGGCGCTTCGAGCCGGAAGGCATGGGGACGCGGGTGCGCTTCGAGATCGACTTCAAGATCTCCAACCCGCTGGTGGCGGCCATTGCCGAGCCGGCCTTTGCCGCCAAGCAGGAAGAGATCATGCAGTCGTTCAGCGACGAGGCCGACCGGCGCTTTGGCGGCTAGCCGGTGCCTCAGGCGCTGGTGAGCACCTGGAGCACCAGATCGAGCGCGGCGGCGACGCTGGCCTGGCGAATTTCCGCCCGGCCGAGATCGCCGAACTGGTGCTCGATGACGACGGTTGCCAATTCGGTCGAGACCGCCACATAGACCAGGCCCACCGGCTTCTTGTCGCTGCCGCCATCGGGGCCGGCAATGCCGGTGACCGCCACGGCGTAATCGGCATGGGCGGTATTGCGGGCGCCATCGGCCATGGCGCGGGCGACCTGGTTGCTGACCGCACCGTAATCGCGGATCAGCCTTGCCTGCACATGGATCATGCGCGACTTGGCCTCATTGGCATAGGTGACATAGCCACCGAAAAACGCCCTGGATGAGCCGGGAATGTCGGTGAGGGCGGCGGCAATCTTGCCACCGGTGCAGCTTTCGGCGGTGACGATGGTCTTGCCGGCAGCGGTGAGCTGGCGGATGATTTCGTGGGCCGGGTCGACCGGCTCGGCCGGTGCGGGTTTTGCCGCCATCAGTCGATCCTCGGCAGTTCGATACTTGCACTGGCCATGGCTACAATTCCCTCCTCGCGCCCGGTAAAGCCGAGCTTTTCGCTTGTTGTCGCCTTGACCGCGATGCGGGCAGGCGAAATTGCCAGCGTTTCGGCAATGATGCCCCGCATTGCCGGCACGTGGGGCGCAATCTTCGGCCCTTCGCAGACGATTGTCACGTCCAGATTGACAATGCGGCCGCCGGCCGTCGCCACCAGGGCGCCGGCATGTTTGAGAAACAGGGTCGAGGCGGCACCCTTCCACTGCATGTCGTTGGGCGGGAAATGCACGCCGATATCGCCGGCGCCAAGGGCGCCATAGATGGCGTCGGTCAAAGCATGCAGGGCGACGTCGGAATCGGAATGGCCATTGAGCTTGAACTTGTAGGGAATGCGCACGCCGCCCAGCCAGACATGGTCGCCCGGCTCGAAGGAATGGACGTCAAAGCCGGTGCCGATACGGGTTTCCATGGGCAGGTCTCCTGAAATGAGGCGTTCGGCCCGGGCGAAATCCTCGGGATGGGTGATCTTGATATTGTCGCGGTGCCCCTCGACCATGGCGACGCGCAGCCCGGCCCATTCGGCGATTTCGGCATCGTCGGTGAACTGGCGGCGAATGGTGGAGGCGCGCATATGGGCCGAAAAGATCTGGCCGAAGCGAAAGCCCTGCGGCGTCTGGGCCGCAAACAGCTGGCTGCGATCCTCGGTCGTGGCGACATGGGTGCCGTCGGCGGAGCGCTTGATGGTGTCGGTCACCGGCGCTACGGGCAGGGCGCCGTCATAGCGCTCGAGCGCCGCCAGCACGCCATCGGTGATGGCGGCAAGGGCAAAGGGCCGGGCGGCATCCTGGATCAGCACGAGATCGGGCCGGCGCGGCGCCAGCGCCTGCAGGCCCGCCAGCACCGAGGCCTGGCGGTTGCCCCCGCCGGTGACCGGGGGCAGCAGGCGGGGATCGGACAGGCCAAGCGCGGCATAGCGCGCCGCGTGATCGGGATGGATGACGGGCAGGACGCTGGTAATGCTGGCATTGTCCAGAAAGGCGCGCACCGTGCGGGTGAGCACGGGAATGCCGGCAATGGCGCGGTACTGTTTGGGATCGGCCGTCATGTCGGTGCTGACGCGTTCCCCCTTGCCGGCGGCCACGATGATCACGGCAATGGATTTTTGAGGCATGGCGGGCGGGGACTCTGACAAGATACGGTCACATAAAGCTGGTCTAGCGCTGGCTCACTTATGCGGCAAGTGCAGGGCTGCCGAACGCGCAGAATGCCTATAAAGGGGATTGCGCCGCTATTGGTTTTGACTATTGTGCGGGCATATTTTTGACGTTGACCATTTCTGGGGCAGTTTTGTGTCTGAGGGTGCCTGCAAGTTGAGCATCGGGAACCATCTGGCACACAACAGGGCCTTCCTGGCGCCGATGGCCGGCATTACCGACCTGTCCTTCCGCAAGCAGGCCGAGCGGCATGGCGCCGGCATGGTGGTGTCGGAAATGATCGCCAGCAATGCCCTGGCGACCGGCAACAAGGAAATGGCACGCCGCCTGGGCAAGCCGACAAGGCTGCCGCATATGGTGCAGCTGGCCGGTTGCGAGGCCGAATGGATGACGCGCGGCGCCAAGCTGGCGCAGGATGCCGGCGCCGATATTATCGACATCAATTTCGGCTGCCCGTCCAAACGGGTCACCAATGGGTTTGCCGGTTCGGCACTGATGCGGGTGCCCGACCAGGCGATGCGGCTGGTCGATGCCGTGGTGGCGGCGACGCCGCTGCCGGTGACGGTCAAGATGCGGCTGGGCTGGGACGATGACAGCCTCAATGCCGCCGACATGGCGCGCCGGGCCGTCGCGGCCGGGGTGCAGATGATTTCGGTCCATGGGCGCACGCGCCAGCAATTCTACAAGGGCCAGGCGCGCTGGGACCTGGTGCGGGCGGTCGTCGAGGCCGTCGATGTGCCGGTCGTGGTCAATGGCGACATTGTCGACCTGGCGGCGGCGCGCGAAGCGCTGCGGCTGTCGGGGGCGGCGGCGGTGATGCTGGGGCGCGGGGCCCAGGGACAGCCCTGGCGCGTCGGCCAGATCGGCGGGGCACTGGAGGGGCAGGCGGTTGTCGCGGCGCCGCAGGGCGCGGCCCTGGTGGCGCTGATCAGCGAACATTACGAAGACATGCTGGCCGAATATGGCATTGCCGTGGGTCTGCGGGCCGCGCGCAAGCATCTGGGCTGGTATCTCGAGGCGGCGGGCATCGTGCTCGACAAGGCGGGGCGCTCGGCGCTGCTCAATACCGAAGAGCCCGCGGCGGCCCTGACGATGATCCGCACGATTTTTTCAGATGACCGGAGAGCGGCAGCATGAGTGCAGAACGGGCCAAACGCGCCGTTTCTGAAGTGGCCTCGTCGGCGGTGCTGCAGGCGCTGCCGCAACCCATCATCGTGTGCGGCGACGACCGGCAGATCGAGTTCGTCAACTATGCGGCCGAGGCGTTTTTCGGCGCCTCGCTGAGCGTGCTGACGCGGCAGCGGCTCGACGATCTCATTGCCTTTGGTTCGCCCATTATCAGCCTGGTGGAAACCGTGGCGCTGCGGCGCGCGCCGATGACCGAATATCGGGTGCGGGTGGGATCGTCCCGCTTCGGCGACGAGCGCGTGGCCGATGTGTTCGCCAGCCCGCTATCGGACAGCGATGGCCGCATAGCCCTCTTGATCCAGGAGCGGACCATGGCCGACAAGATCGACCGGCAGATGGTGTCGCGCGGCGCCGCCCGATCGGTGACGGGCCTGGCCTCGATGCTGGCGCATGAAATCAAGAACCCGCTTTCGGGCATTCGCGGCGCTGCGCAGCTGCTGGAGCAGACGGTGAGCAGCGACGAAATCCCGCTGGCGCGGCTGATCCGGGAAGAGACCGACCGAATCGTGCATCTGATCGACCGGGTGGAAGTGTTTGGCGACGAGCGGCCGATGGAGCGCGAGCCGATCAATATCCATGTCATCCTCGACCGGGTGAAGCTTTTGGCGCGCAATGGCGTGGCGCGGGGCATTGCCTTTGCCGAGGAATATGACCCCTCGCTGCCGCCGGTCTTCGGCAATCGCGACCAGCTGATCCAGGTCTTTCTCAACCTGGTCAAGAATGCCTCGGAATCGCTGGAGCGGACGCAGAATCCGGAGATCAAGTTTTCCACCGCCTTCCGGCCGGGAATTCGCATCGCCGTGATGGGCGTGTCCGAGCGCATCTCGCTGCCGCTCGAAATCACCATCGAGGATAATGGCCCCGGCGTGCCGCCCGACATCTTGCCTTTCCTGTTTGATCCCTTCGTCACCACCAAGCAGAACGGCTCGGGCCTGGGCCTGGCGCTGGTGGCCAAGATCGTGGGCGACCATGGCGGCGTCATCGACTGCGACAGCCGGCCGGGTCGTACCAAGTTCCGTATTTTGCTGCCCGTTGCGAGCGGGGTCTTTCAAATTCCAGAAGAAGAGGGAATGGGCAAATGAGCCATGTTGTCCTGCTCGCCGACGATGATGCGGCCATCCGCATGGTGCTCAACCAGGCGCTGACCCGCGCCGGCTACGAGGTGCGCCCGACCGGCAATATTTCCACCATGTGGAACTGGGTCAGCCGCGGCGAGGGCGATATCCTGATCACCGACGTGGCCATGCCGGACGGCAATGCCTTCGAGGTGATGCCCAAGATCAAGAAGCTGCGTCCCGAGCTGCCGATGATCGTGATGAGTGCGCAGAATACCTTCATGACGGCCATCAGGGCCTCGGAAGTGGGCGCCTATGAATATCTGCCCAAGCCCTTCGACATTACCGAAGTGCTCTCGGTGGTGGCGCGGGCGCTGGCCGATGCCAAAAAGCCGACCAATGCCGACCGCCAGGCCGAGGAGCCGGGCGAGACCATGCCGCTGGTGGGCCGCTCGACGGCCATGCAGGACATCTATCGCGCCCTGGCGCGCCTGATGCAGACCGACCTGACGGTGATGATCACCGGCGAGAGCGGCACCGGCAAGGAGCTGGTGGCCCGGGCGCTGCATGATTTCGGCAAGCGGCGCAACGGGCCCTTCGTGGCCATCAACATGGCGGCCATTCCGCGCGACCTGATCGAGGCCGAGCTGTTCGGCCACGAGAAGGGAGCCTTTACCGGCGCCAATACCCGCTCGTCGGGCCGCTTCGAGCAGGCCGAGGGCGGCACGCTGTTTCTCGACGAGATCGGCGACATGCCGATGGATGCCCAGACCCGTCTGCTGCGCGTGCTGCAAGAGGGCGAATATACGATGGTGGGCGGCCGCAGCTCGATCAAGACCAATGTGCGCATCGTGGCGGCGACGCATCGCGACCTCAGCCAGATGATCCGGCAGGGCCTGTTCCGCGAGGATCTCTATTATCGCCTCAATGTGGTGCCGATCCGGCTGCCGCCTTTGCGCGAGCGCATCGACGATGTGGGTGACCTGGCGCAGCATTTCCTCAAGGTGGCGCAGCGCGAGGGCGAGGCGGTCAAATCGATCTCGCCCGAGGCCATCAAGCTGATGCAGAACTATTCCTGGCCGGGCAATGTGCGCGAGCTGGAGAATCTGGTGCGGCGGCTGTCGGCGCTTTATGCCGATGAGAGCATTTCGGCAGAGATCGTGCAGAACGAGCTCAATATTGTCGAGCGGCCATCGTCGACGGGCTCGACCGGCCCGATCGACGTTTCCATGGCCGTGGAAACCCATGTGGGGCAGGTACTGCGCGAATATGAGCCTAATCTGCCGCCGCCCGGCCTGTATCAGCGGGTGATCGACCGGGTGGAGGCGCCGCTGATCGCCATGGCGCTCAATGCCTGTGGCGGCAACCAGATCAAGGCGGCCGACCTGCTCGGGCTCAACCGCAATACGCTGCGCAAGAAGATCCGCACCCATAGTATCGAGATCGTCAAGCATAGCCGGCGCAATTAGGCGCCGGTCATTTGGGCGCGATGATGATCCTGCGGCGGTTGCGATGCTCGCTGAAGGCCAGCATCAGGCCGGCGGCGATGACGAGAGCCGCCCCCAGATAGACGGTAGCGGCCGGCATTTCGCCCCAGAACAGGTAGCCGAAGACAAAGCTCCAGATCAGGGCGCCATATTCGACGGTGCCCAGCACGCTGGCCGGCACGGCGCGGGCCGCTTCGACCAGAGCGAACTGGCCGATGCCGCCGACGAGGCCGGCAGCAATGCAGAGGGCGATCTGGCGCGGCCCCATGGCCTGCCAGAAGGGCAGGGAGATAGCCCCCATCAGGATGAAATGGATGCCATTCTGTGCCAGGACCTGCACCAGGGTGCGGTCGCTGCGCGATATGGTGCGCATCAGAATCATGGCTATGGCCCAGCACAAGGCTGCGGCCAGCACCAGCAGGACCGGCCAGCCAATGGTGAAGCCGCTGGGATCGGCGGCGACCAGGATGCCGAAAAAGCCGATCGCGGCGCCGCCGATGCGGGCCAGGGTCAGGCGCTCCCGCAGGAAGATCACGGCCAGTACCGTGGTCAGCACCGGCGCGAAGTAATAGAGCGTGGTCATTTCGGCGAGCTGCAGGTCTCGACCGGCGCTGTAGAACATGACCCAGGCTGCCATTGTCATCAGGCCGCGCCCCAGGATGAGCATGCGGTTGCGCGAGCGCCAGAGATCGACCACCACCTGCCGGCGGCCGATGGCCAGGCAGATGGTGACGATGACCATGCTGCGAAAGAACAGAATTTGCGGCGCGGGCAGGGTGAAGATGACCGCCTTGACCATGGCATCGTGCATGGCAAAGAGCGAATAGGCCGCAATCCCCAGGGCCATGCCGGCAAGGCTTGCGGATTCGACGCGGGCGGGGGCGAGGGCGGACACCGGAAACTCTGTGCTGAGGCGCGCTGCTGATTTGCCCGTTGGCGGCGGGCTTGTCTAGGGGGGGCGTGGGGGCGGTGCGGAGCCTGGGGCCGGCGAGGGGCGCTGTCCGGGCCTAACGGCCGCAAATCGCGCCACTGGCGTGTTTTCCCCGCGGCCTGGCTACCCTTCGAGCATAGCTCTTCGGGCGTCCGGCCCTAAAAACGCACCACCGGTGCGTTTTTGCGGCGCAGCCGCGGGGGTGGATGGTGGGCGTGGCACGTCTGGGCCCTGCGAGCATAGCTCTTCGGGCCTGATCGCCTGAAAACACGCCACTGGCGTGTTTTCCCGCCGAAGGCGGCGGCGATCAGTGTCACATTTTGGCAACATTTGTCTTGAAGGGTCCGCCGAATTGCGTCAGGCTCCCGCCCAAGGCGGAAATGGAGTGCCTTCGGGCATTGATGAGTGAAGTTAGTGTAATCGACGACGAGCCGATACGGGGGCCGGGCAGCGAGGCCGGCAGACCTGTGCGTACGCCGCTCTTTAGCATGCATAACAACGCGCCGCTGCGCGTGCTCGGCTTTGTCGTGGTCGTCGCCTCGGTGCTGATGTCCTCGATTTCCTTCCTGATCCTGTCCGGCACTACCAATATCGAGCCCTCCACCACCATGTGGACGGTGATTTGGATTGTCACCGGCCTGCTGGTGCTGCTGATGATCGCCCTGGTGGTCACCGAGGCCATGCTGCTGCTACAGGCCCGGCTGCGCAAGCAGGCCGGCGCGGGGATGCAGATCCGCATGGTGACGATGTTTGCGCTGGTGGCCGCCATTCCGGCCGCCATTGTCGCCGTGGTGGCCACCATTGCCCTCAACCAGGGGCTGGATCAGTGGTTCAGCGAACGCACCCGGGCAATGGTGGAGAGCTCACGGCTGGTGGCGCGCTCCTATATGCTCGAGCATGCCCAGGTGCTGCGCGACGACATCATCTGGACGGCCACCGAACTCGAACAGGCGCGCGCCACCTATGACAGTGATCCTGCCCGTTTCCAGGGCATACTGACGGCGCTGGCAGTAACCCGCTCGCTGCCCTTCACCTCGCTCGTCACCGCCAGCGGCGAGACGCTGATGCGGGCGCAGATCGCCGTGCAGGGCGCCTATCCCAAGCTGCCCGAGGGGATCACGACCGGCCTGGTTGAGGGGGTGCCGGCGGCGATTGCCCCCGGCCGGGTGAACCTGGTGGGCTCGGTCGTCAAGCTGCGCGGTTATGACGATACCTATCTGTTCGTCGCGCGTCCGGTGGAAGCTGAAGTACTTGAATATATGCGTCTAACCGACGAGAACATAACGGAATATCGCCAGTACGCGTCCAACCGACTGGTGTTCCAGATCACCTTCACCATCATGTATGTGGGCCTCGCCGTGGTGCTGCTGCTGGCGGCCCTGTGGATCGGCATTGCCCTGGCCAACCGCTTTGTCGACCCGATCCGCAACCTGATGATTGCCTCGACACGGGTGCGGGGTGGCGATCTCGACGTGCAGGTGCCGGTGCAGGAGGGGCGTGGCGATTTGCGCGACTTGTCGAATGGTTTCAACAGGATGACGCAACAGCTTAAACATCAGCATGAGGCACTGCTGGCCGCCAATGAGATGAATGAAAAGCGGCGCCAGTTTACCGAGGCGGTGGTGGAGGGCGTGTCGGCCGGGATTATCGGGCTCGATCCCTATGGGACGGTGACGCTGGTCAATGCGCGGGCCTGCGAAATGCTCGAGCGCGACGAAATCGGGCTGATGGGCGAGCGCATCGAGGTGGCCATGCCGCAGCTGGCGCCGATTCTGGAGCGGGCGCGTTCGGCGCGGCGCGGCCAGGTGCGCGACCAGATCCATCTGGGCAACGAGACCGACCGGCGCACCTATCAGGTGCAGCTGACCCGGGAAGGGTCGATCACCGAATCCAAGGGCTATGTGTTGACCTTTGACGACATTACCGACCTCGAATCGGCGCAGCGCACCAGCGCCTGGGCCGATGTGGCGCGCCGCATCGCCCATGAGATCAAGAATCCGCTGACGCCGATCCAGCTATCGGCGGAACGGCTGCGCCGCCGCTATGGATCAAAGCTCGAAGATGATCGCGAGATCTTCGACAAGTGCATCAATACCATTGTCCGGCAGGTGGGCGATATCGGCCGCATGGTCGACGAGTTTTCCGCCTTTGCCCGCATGCCCGAGGCGGCGCCGGAAATATCGGACCTGTCCGATACGGTGCGCCAGGCGGTGTTCCTCGAAAGCGTGCGGCTGCCCGAGATCACCATCACGACGCTGCTGCCCGATGAGCCGATTTTTGCCTGGTGCGACAACCGGCTGATTTCCCAGACCCTGACCAATCTGATCAAGAATGCCGTGGAGGCATTCGAGCTGGTCGATCGGGACGAGGAGCTGCATCCCACCATCGTGGTGGAGGGGCATGTGGAGGGCAATCATGCCCGGGTTTCGGTCTCCGACAATGGCAAGGGCTGGCCCAAGGAAAACCGGCAGCGTCTGCTCGAGCCCTATATGACGACACGCGAGAAGGGGACCGGTCTGGGCCTTGCCATCGTGGCCAAGATCATCGAACAGCATGGCGGCATCGTCGAGCTGGTGGATGCCGAGCCCGACAGCAACGGGCGGATCGGTGCCTGCGTTACCTTCACGCTGCCTTTGCAGGCGCCCAATACGACGACAGCGGCGACAGCGGCGGCCCAACCGGCCGCCCACACCGCCCAACAGGAGGAGCCGCTGCTTGCAGCGGTGGTTCACAAGTAATGGCACTCGATATTCTCATCATCGACGACGAAGACGACATCCGCGACCTGATCGCCGGCATCCTTGAGGATGAAGGCTTTGAGGCGCGGCAGGCGCATGACGCCGATAGCGGTCTCAACGAGATTGCCCGGCGCCGGCCCAGCCTGGTGTTTCTCGACATCTGGATGCAGGGGTCGCGGCTGGACGGGCTGCAATTGCTCGATGTGCTGCAGAGCCAGCATCCGGACATGCCGGTGGTGATGATTTCCGGGCATGGCAATGTGGAAACCGCCGTCTCGGCCATCCGGCGCGGCGCCTATGACTATATCGAAAAGCCCTTCAAGATCGACCGGCTGCTGCATATCACGCAGCGGGCCATGGAGGCGACGCGGCTGCGCAATGAGGTTGCCGAGCTGCGCGAGCGCTCATCGAGCAAGAATGTCGACATGGTGGGCAGTTCGGCGGCGCTGCAGACGATCAAGGGCATTATCGAGAAATCGGCCCCGACCAATTCGCGCATCTTCATTTCCGGCCCATCGGGCGCCGGCAAGGGACTGGTGGCCCGCATGATCCACCAGCGCAGCCCGCGGGCCGATTCGCCCTTTGTCGAGATCAATGCCTCGCTCTATGCGCCCGAGGAAGTGTCGGTGGTGCTGTTCGGTCGCGAGGTCCGGGAAAAGACCGGCATTCTCAAGGTCGAGGTCGGGGCGCTGGAAAAGGCGCATGGCGGCACGCTCTATCTGTCCGAAGTCACCACACTGCCGGCGGCAACGCAGGCCGTGCTGCTGCGCACATTGGTGGAAAACCGCTTCAACCGCGTTGGTGGCACGCAGGCGGTGCCGATCGATGTGCGGATCATCGCCTCGAGCTCGCAGAATGTGGCGGCGCAGGTGGAAAGCGGGGAATTCCGCTCGGACTTGTTCCACCGGCTCTCCATCGTGCCGCTGCCGCTGAGCCCGCTCAAGGAGCGGCGCGAGGATGTGCCGCCGCTGGTGCAGGTCTTTATCGAGCAGGTGGCACGGATGCATAATCTGCAGCGGCTGGCGGTCGGCTCGGATGCCATGGCCGTGCTGCAGGCGCAGGAATGGCCGGGCAATGCGCGGCAATTGCGCAATTCGATCGAGCGGCTGCTGATTCTGATGAAGGACCAGCAGCCCGAGGATGGGGTCATCACCGCTTCCATGCTGCCATCCGATATTGGCGAAGTGCTGCCCACGGTGGGCGATACCGATGCCTCGGCGCATCTGATGAGCCTGCCGCTGCGTGACGCCCGCGAGGTGTTCGAGCGGCAATATCTGCTGGCCCAGATCGAGCGGTTCGGTGGCAATAT
This sequence comes from uncultured Devosia sp., assembly GCA_963975335.1. Lineage (GTDB taxonomy): Bacteria > Pseudomonadota > Alphaproteobacteria > Rhizobiales > Devosiaceae > Devosia. The sequence goes on from CAXBHD010000034.1 coordinate 11,661, forward strand.
TTCCAAGACCGCCGAATTTGTCGGCATGGAACGCAGCGCGCTGCACCGCAAGATCAAGTCGCTGGGACTGTAGCAGGAAGGACAATGTTAGTGACCTACCATGCAGTCGGCGCGGGTAGGCAGCAAAATTGTTCTGTGCCATAGTCCTTAATGCGGGATGAACGCACACCGGAGTGGACTGTGCGGCAGTCCACGGGCGCGCCAGCGCGAGACAACAGCGACAGGCAATGCCGCGAAAAAGAGGCCTAAATGGCGAACGAAAAGCAACAAAACCTCCAGGACTCCTTTCTCAACCATGTGCGCAAGCAGAAGGTGCCGGTCACGATCTTTCTCGTGAATGGCGTGAAGCTGCAGGGTGTGATCACCTGGTTTGACAATTTCTGCCTGCTGCTGCGCCGCGATGCGCAGTCGCAGCTGGTGTACAAGCATGCGATCTCGACGATCATGCCGGGGGCACCCATTCAACTGTTCGATCCCGAGCAGAACCAAGACAGCGACTAACGAGTTTTCATGAACGAATTCGACGATGACGGGGCCGTCCAAAAGGGCGGCCCACAGGCGTTTATAGATCAGCGGGACCAGCCGTTCCGGGTCGGCATCGTGGTGCCCGATACGCGCGGCCTGCAGTCGCGCCATTCCATCGAGGCCCGGCATGCCGAGTTCGAGGGCCTGGCGGCGGCCATTGCGCTGGATGTGATCTTTTCCGAAGTGGTCAAGGTGCGCGAGATCAAGCCGGCGACCTTTATCGGCGGCGGCCATACCGAGGCCCTGGCAAAACGGGTCAAGGAAGACAAGATCGACCTGCTGCTGATCGACTGCCAGCTGACGGCGATCCAGCAGCGCAATCTCGAGACCGAAACCAAGGCCAAGGTGCTGGACCGGACCGGGCTGATCCTGGAAATCTTCGGCGACCGGGCGGCGACGCGCGAAGGCGTGCTGCAGGTCGAACTGGCCCATCTCAACTATCAGAAGGGCCGGCTGGTCCGCTCCTGGACCCACCTTGAGCGGCAGCGCGGCAGCGCGGCAGCGGCTTTATGGGCGGGCCGGGCGAAACGCAGATCGAAAGCGACCGGCGCCAGATCATGGACCGCATCGTGCTGCTCGAGGACCGGCTGGACAAGGTCAAGAAGACCCGCCTGCAGCAGCGCGCGCAGCGCAGCGGCACGCCGATCGTGGCGCTGGTGGGCTATACCAATGCGGGAAAATCGAGCCTGTTCAACGCGCTGACCCATTCGGAAGTCTTCGCCAAGGACCTGCTGTTTGCCACGCTCGACACGACGGTGCGCAAGCTCAGCCTGCCGCATGGCCGCGAGATCATGCTCAGCGATACGGTAGGCTTTGTCGCCGACCTGCCGACGGATCTGGTGGCCGCCTTCCGCGCCACGCTGGAAGAGGTGATCGATGCCGACGTGATCCTGCACGCCCGCGACATTGCCAATCCTGACCATCTGGCGCAGGCGCATGACGTGATCAGCGTGCTGGCCGATCTGGGCGTCTCGCCGGAGACGACGCCGATCATCGAAGTGTGGAACAAGATCGATCTGCTGGGGCAGGGGCCGTTTGCGCTTGAGGAGGCGCTGGCCAGCATTACCCCGGCCGGCAAGGTGGCCAAGGTGGTGCCGGTTTCGGCATTGACCGGGCAGGGCATGGATGAGCTGCTGCTGACCATCGAAACGGCCTTGGGCGAAAAGAGCCGCACCTATCACGTACATGTGCCGCACAGTGCCGGTGGTGATATCGGCTGGCTGCATTCGCATACCGAGGTGATCAGCCGCGACGAGCCCACCGAGACGGGCACCGGCTTTGAGGTGCGGGTCGAGCCGCGGCACAAGACGGCCTTTCTCGAGCGTTTCAACGGCCGGATCGACAGTTCCGACGCCTGAGCGGCCGCTAGGCCGTTGATGCTAACGGCTGTCAGGCCTTGTCGGCGGCGCGGATCTCGTTCCAATAGGCATCGAGGCGCTCGAGGCCGGCTTCGGCCGGGGCAATGCCGTCCTGCCGGCAGCGCGCCTCGACATGATGGAAGCGGCGGGTGAATTTGAGGTTGGCGTCGCGCAGGGCGCCTTCGGCATCGACGCCGGCCTGACGGGCCAGATTGGCGACGGCAAAGAGCAGGTCGCCGATTTCCTCATGCGTGGCGGCCTGGTCGCCGCTGGCCCTGGCCTCGGCCACTTCGGCGAGTTCCTCTTCGACCTTGGCCAGCACGGCAGCAAAATCGGGCCAGTCAAAGCCGACCTTGGCGGCACGCTTGGTGAGTTTTTCGGCCCGGGCCAGAGCGGGCAGGACCTGGGGCACGTCATCGAGCAGGGATGGGGTCGTGTCGCCCTTGCGGGCGGCCTTGGCGGCGCGTTCCTCGAGCTTAATGGCCTCCCAGCGGCCCTTGGCCATGTCGGCATTCTGCGCGGCATCCTCGCCAAAGACATGGGGATGGCGCCGGATCAGTTTCTGGGTAATGCCGAATATGACGTCACCAATGTCGAAATGGCCGGCCTCGCTGGCCATTTGCGAGTGATAGATGGGCTGCAGCAGCAGATCGCCGAGTTCCTCGCGCAGGTCGCCCATATCACCGCGCTCAATGGCGTCGGCCACCTCATAGGCTTCCTCGATCGTGTAGTGGCGGATGGAGGCAAAGTCCTGTTCCAGATCCCAGGGGCAACCACCATCGGGGTTGCGCAAGGCGGCCATGATCTCGATGAGGCGGGAAATGTCGCGGGAGGGCTGCATCGGCTGGGCTTTCACAGAAGGGGATTCGCTGTTGTGCAATGTAGCCGGTTTGCGCGTCCGACACTGACAATCTTGCCGGGTGAGATGGGCAAAAACTGCCTGTCGGGACTGCTAAACTGCTCGTGAGAAAGGTTTTGTGCCGGATTTTCGGGGCTCTTGCAGTGGCCCGGCTTTTGCATGGCGTGAGGCATGCTGAGCATGGGAGCGATGAGCATGACAAGTGTGGGATCGACCGGCGCGGCCGGGGCAGGGCTGCTGAACCGGCTATTCGCGCTGGTGGACAAGGACAAGAACCAGTCGGTTTCGGGCAGTGAACTGTCCGCCATGCTGGATTCGATCGGCAAGGGGGACCTTTCGGGGGACATCCTCAAGGCGCGTGACAGCGACGGCGATGGCGCGCTGTCGGCGACGGAATGGCCCGACAGGCTGGTTTCCGACGAGAATTTGGGGCAGCTGCTGAGCCTGCAGGATCTGCGGGACAGCAAGCTGCTGAGCCCGGCGGAACGCCGGCAGCAGCAGGATGCGCTCAAGCAGGCCTATTTCAGCCGGGTCGATGCCGATGGCAATGGCGTGCTGAGTGGCGAGGAAGTCGAGGCCGACCGCGTGCTCAACCTCGCCAATGCCCTGGACGGCGGGGCACCTCCCAATAGCGCGGTGATGTTCCGACCCGGCGCCGATCGGGATGCGCTGACCCTGGACGATATCACGATCGGTCAGCGCATCGACGCCAGCATGCTCAAGGTCGTCGAGCCCAGCGCCGCGCTCAAGGCAGAGATCGCGGCCATGATGGCCCGTGTGGCGGAAAGCCCCAACGCTGCGGGGGCAGAGACCGAGGCTCCGCCCGCCGACAGCCAGCCGCTGACCGCCGAGGCGCAGGCCGAGAAGGTCAATAAAGCGACATTCTCCCAAGCCCTGATCACGCGGCTCATCGCTCAGTTCGCTGCGCCGGGTTCTGCAGAGACGGCAGCGAGCACGGATTTCTCGGCGTAGAAGGCGTGGGCGGCCAAGGGGCCGTCCTCTTTGCCATATCCGTCATTCGCATAATATATATTATGGAACTTTCGGATATTACAAAGTGCCGGAAATGCTGGGTTTTGCTACCGCCCGCACTTCGGCAAGCCGCCTGACGGCATAATCGTCCTTCCAGCAGACGGCCGCTTCCCAGGCGGCGGAAGCCTGCGCGGCGATATCATGGCTGGCGCTGTCGAGCCCGGCGGCGTTATGCGGCAGCACCAGGTCGAGATCGGATTTATCGACATGGGCCTCGTCCCAGTCGATCAGTGCCACGCGATCTGCGGTGATCCGCACATTGCCCGGATTGGCCGGATTGCCATGGATGACCGAGGTCGGCCGGCCGCTCAGCCGCGACCAGGCGGCACGGCAGCGCATGACGGCTTCCGGTGGCATGGCGCTGAGATCGATGCGCGTGCCGCTATCGACCTGCAGCAGTTCGCTCGACGACCGCCAGCCCGGACGCTGCGGCCAGTCCAGGGTCAGCCGGTGCAGCTGGCGCAGCGTTTCGGCCACGCGGCGCCAGTCATTTGCCGTTTCAGGCGGTCCGCCCGCCATAAAGGTCATGACGACGATGCCAGCGACGAAGAGCCGCCCATCAGTGGTCGGAATCGGCACGGGCACGGCCAGACCGTGCTGATCGAGATGTTGCAGCAGCGCGGCCTCCCAGGCCAGATCGGCGTCGCTCCTCGTGCCGCGGCGCGCTACGGCCAGCCGGCCATTGATGCGGACAGTCCAGACATCATTGGCGACGCCGCCCGCGAGCCGCTCGAGGCGCCTTACATCCGGCCCCCAATGCGCAAGTGCCTCCCAGGTCACAGCATTTTCCCTATCTGATCTGCCTGGGCCGGAGGGTAGCCCGGGCCCCGGCCCGCGGCAATGCCGCAACCCTCGCCGGCTGGCCATGGCCGACGCTGCGGACAATTGTCGGCGGCCGGCGGCGCGGATACGATTCCGATGGACAGATTTGACCGTTTGGTCAAAACTCAGATCACCGCTCGGCCGTGTCACTGACTTTGGAGGAAGATGTGCGCTTTGGCTACAAGGCTTCGGCCGAACAATTTGCGCCCAATACCCTGATGGGATTTGCCCTCGAAGCCGAGCAGGCCGGGTTCGACTCGGTCTTTGTCAGCGACCATTTCCAGCCCTGGAAGCATACCGATGGCCATGCGCCGTTTGCGCCGGCCTGGATGGCAGCCGTCTTGGCCAAGACCGAGCGCCTCGTGCTGGGGACATCGGTGCTGACGCCGACCTTCCGGCTGCATCCATCGGTGGTGGCGCATGCCTTTGGCACGCTGGGCGCGATGTTTCCCGGCCGCGTCATTCTGGGTGTCGGCACCGGGGAATCGCTCAATGAAGTGCCGTCCACGGGCATGGTCTGGCCCGAACTCAAGGAGCGTTCGGCGCGGCTGCGCGAGGCCGTGGCGCTGATCCGCCAGCTCTGGAGCGAGGATCGCGTCAGTTTCGACGGCGAATTCTACAAGACGCAGAACGCCACCATCTACGACAAGCCCGAGGAAATGGTGCCGATCTACCTGGCCGCCGGCGGGCCGCTCAACGCCAAATATGCCGGCCGCGCCGGCGACGGCTTCATCTGTACCTCCGGCAAGGGCGCCGAGCTCTATGTCGATCAATTGCTGCCCAATGTGGCGCTGGGCCGCGCGGAGTCGCCGCTCAAGGACCAGAAGTTCGAGCGGATGATCGAGGTGAAAGTCTCCTTCGATACCGATCCGGAAGCGGCGCTCAACAATACGCGCGGCTGGGCAGCGTTGTCGCTGAGCGCCGAGGAAAAGCACTCGATCGAGGATCCGGCCGAAATGGAACGGCTGGCGGCGCAGCTGCCGATCGAGCGGATTGCCAAGCGCTGGATCGTCTCGAGCGACCCGGAAGAGCATGTGGCGGCGATCAAGACCTATATGGATTATGGCTTTGACCATCTGGTGTTTCATGCGCCGGGCGACGACCAGAGCCGGTTCCTGGCGCTTTATGCCGAGCATATCCTGCCGCGGCTGCGGGCGCTGGCGCCGAGCGGGCACTAGCCCCCTGCCCTCATGATGGACCAATAGCGATGCAGGTGCCGCGTTATAGTGTGTGGGGCGTGCCGGGATTGCCCGAAATCGAAGCGGGCGATGACCTGGTGGCGCTGATTGCCGATGCCGTGATGGCCCAGACCGTCGCCGGCGACGCCGAAGCAGCTTTGCGCGACGGCGACATATTGGTGGTGACCAGCAAGATCGTCTCCAAGGCCGAGGGACAGCAGTTTCCGGCGCGCGACCGCGACCGGGTGATTGCCGAGGAAAGTGTGCGCGTGGTGGCCGAACGGGTGCATCCGGGCGGGGTGACGCAGATCGTCGAGACCCGGCATGGGCTGATCATGGCCGCGGCGGGGATCGATACGTCCAATGTGCCCGAGGGACTGGCGCTGCGCCTGCCGGTGGATCCCGACGCCTCGGCGCGGGCGCTGTGCGCGGGCCTGCGCGACCGGCTGGGCGTGCAGCTCGGCATCATCATCACCGACACTTTGGGGCGGCCCTGGCGGGTGGGCCAGACCGATGTGGCGATCGGCGCCGCTGGCGTCGTGGTCACCGACGATATGCGCGGCGGCGTCGATGCCAATGGCAGGCCGCTGCAGGTGACCATTACCGTTCTGGCCGACGAGCTGGCCGGGGCGGCCGACCTGGTCAAGGGCAAGGTCAGCGGCATTCCGGTGGCCGTGGTGCGCGGGCTGGGCCGGCTGGTGACGGCGGATATCGAGGCGCCCGGCGCCCGGACGCTGGTACGCTCGGTCGATGACGACATGTTCCGCTTCGGCTCGGCCGAGGCCTATCGGCTTGGCTATGATGCCGCGCTCGCCGAACTGGGCGATGGCGGCCAGACTTCCTCCAAACGCGTCAAACAACAGCAGGATTGATCCATGCGCCGGTTATCTCATGCCTTCGGCCTCGCCTTGCTGGCCTTTTCGGCCAGCCAGGCCTTTGCCCAGACCAGCTATCCGCTGACCATCGACAATTGCGGCGTCGCGGTGAGCTTCCCGGCCGCGCCGCAGCGGGTGGTGACGATCAAGTCGACGGCCACCGAGCTGCTGCTCGCCCTGGGCCTGGCCGACCGGATTGTCGGCGTGGGTTTCCAGGACGGCCCGGTGCCCGCGCCCTGGGCGGATGCCGCTAGCGGGCTGACCGTGCTGTCCGACAAGCTGCCATCGCAGGAAGTGGTGCTCGAGGCGGAGCCGGACTTCATCTATGGCGGTTGGGAGAGCAATTTTGCCGCCGACGGCGCCGGCGAACGGGCGAGCCTGGCCGAACTGGGTGTGGCCAGCTATGTCGCGCCGGCCGCCTGCCGGTCGATCAAGCCGGCGAAACTGAGTTTTGATGGCCTGTTTGCCGATATTGCCGAAATGGGCACGATCCTGGACGCGGCGCCGGCGGCGGCGGCGCTGATCGCCCAACAGCAAGCCGAACTGGCCGCCATCGTGCCCGATACCCGCAAGCTGACCGCCGTCTGGTATTCGTCGGGCACCAAGGCGCCCTATGTGGGCGCCGGCAGCAATGCGCCGGCCATGATGATGACGGCTTTGGGGCTGGACAATATCATGGGCGATGTCGATGACGGCTGGATCTCGGCCAGCTGGGAGGCCATTGTCGATGCCAATCCGGACGTGATCGTGCTGGTCGACGCGGCCTGGAATTCGGCGGCGCAGAAGAAGACCCTGCTGGCGGAAAACCCGATCACCAAGGCGCTCGATGCCGTGCAGCATGAGCGCTATCTGGTCGTGCCCTTTCCGGCCTCGGAAGCCGGGGTGCGCAATGTCGGCGCCACGGCAGACATGGCGGCGCAGCTGGCGGCCCTGACCTTCGACAAATGACCGGCAGGCGGGCCCACAGATCGCGCTGAGC
>CAXBHD010000035.1:0-19112 GCA_963975335.1 uncultured Devosia sp.
CTCGAACAGGGCGCGGTAGAAGGCGAAGGCGCGCTCGAGATCGTCGACGCCGATGGTGATGATGGAGATCGAGGGCTGCACGGCACGCTCCTGCTGGATTCGTGCTGGCAATCTAGCCAGCCGCGCCCGGCAGGTCACGCCCCATTGCTGAAGCGCCTCCCCTGTCGCGCACAAGACGCTCATCCCGGCCCGCAACGCGCGGGCCGGGATCAGCGCTTCAGGACTTGGCCAGGAGGTTGCGCAGCTTGCCCAGAGCCGTCGCCTGGTCCTCGCGGTAAGCAATCGTGCCCTGGAATGCGCCCTTGGCATCGAGCAGGAAAACCGAGGCGGTGTGGTCCATGGTATAGTCGTCGCCGCCCAGCTCGACCCGCTCGTAATAGACCCCCCAGGCCTTGGCGATCTTGGCGATCTCCTCGGGCGTGCCGGTAAGGCCGGTAATGCGGTCGCTGACCCAGCTGACATAGTCACCCAGCACTTGCGGCGTATCGCGTTGCGGATCGATGCTGACGAAATAGGCGCGCAGGTCCTCGCCCTCCTCGCCCAGTTCGGCAAACCAGCTGGCCATTTCGGCCATGGTGGTCGGGCAGACCTCCGGACAATGGGTGAAGCCAAAAAACAGTGCCGTCGGGTGGCCGGCAAACAGGGTCTGGTCGACCTGCTGGCCGTCCTGGTCGATGAGGCTGTAGCGGCCCTGGCCGAAGCCGGCCTGGTCGGGCTGGCGCAGCAGGACAGCGGCGGCAATGGCGGTCAGCGCCAGGGCGGCAACGGCGCCCCAGAGCCAGAGGCGAATGGATTTGATGGCCATGGCGTCAATGGGCCATGGTGTGGGCGGCATCGGCAGCTGCCCCCAGGACGGGCAGTGCCAGCTCGACCGAGCCAGCCTGTTCGAAGACCAGCGTGACCGGCACGGTCTGGCCTTCGACAAAGGCCTGCTTGAGACCCAGGAACATCAGGTGCAAGCCACCAGGCGCCAGGGTCACGGTCTCGCCGGCCGGGATTTCCAGGCCGTCGGTGAGCTGGCGCATTTTCATGACATCGCCCTCCATGGCCATTTCATGGATCTGCACCACGTCGGCGGCTGGTGAACTGGCCGAGACCAGGCGATCGGCAATGGTGCCGATGTTTTCGATGCTGACAAAGCCGCCGCCCACCGGCGCATTGGGCAGGGTGGCGCGGGTAAAGGGCGCGGAAAGATTGATATCACCGAGATGGACAACGCCATTATGGGCAAAGGCGGGGGCAATAAGCAGGAGGGTGGCGGCAAGGGCCGCGCGCAGAAAACGGGTCATGATGCGGATTTCCAAAAGAGATCGAGGTCTGGACGAGCCGGGGCTCGGGCAATCAGACTGTCGTCGGCGGTCCGCGTGGCCCCGAGGGCGGCGCAATGCTGGCCGGCCGCACGGCGGCCGATGTCAGCAGGCGGGGGGAAGCAAGGCCGGGTGCGTGCAGATCCAGTGCCACGCCAGCCAGGCCTGGCGCTACGGCCATGGGCTTGCCGACGCCGGATACCGGACATTTACTGACAGCATTGTCGCTGTCGCCGCCACCGTCTTCGAGCGAGGTGCACAGCACCCAGCCCGTCGTCAGGGTGGAATAGCCCAGTTCCTCAAAGGCCAGCTGGCTGGCGCGCGCCTCGTGCAGGGGCGCCAGGATGGTGAGCAAATAGATCGCCAGCACGGCCAAAGCCGTTCCGATCTCTCTGCTCATGCTGCGCCTTTGGGTCATGCCTTCCTCATAGGACAGCGGCGCGCCCAGCGAAAGGGCCGCAATGTCGCAAGCTCAGAGCGCCGGCATATAGGTTTCGCTGCACAGCGCGATAAAGCTCTTCATTGCGGCCGAGAGCGGCGTCGATTTGCGCCGGGCGACAAGGAGCTGGCGCAGCGCCCAGGGTTCGGCCAGCGGCGCACAGACCAGGTCGGTGCCGGCCAGCAGATGCAGGCTGGTGGAGCGCAGAAAGCCGATGCCGAAACCGGCCTCGACCATGCGCACCAGGGCAGGAAAGCTCTCGACGCGCAGGGTTTCCACCAGCGGCTTGCCGGCCGCATTGGCCGCATCGGCCAGCAGCCGGTCGAGCGAGCCGGCGTGATGAATGCCGACAATGGCGTGATCGAGCACGGTGGCAAAGCCGATATCCTTGCGGGGCTCGATCCGGGCGGCCAGGGGGTGATCGGGCGGCGCCAGCACCCAGACCCGGTCATCCTCGAATGGCTTGATCTCGAAGCGGGTGAAATCATAATTGTCCGAGACAATGGCGATGTCGGCCCGCCCCTCGTCCAGCGCCAGCAGCGCCTTGGCTGCGCCCATTTCCTGGATGGCCAGATCGATCCCCCTATGCCGAGCCGCATAGCGGGCCAGCAGTTCGGGCAGGCGCCCGGTCAGGGCCGAACTGGTGCAGGCCAGACGCAGCGCCCCGCGCTGGCCGCTGCCGAAATCGGCCATCACCGCATCGAGATCGGCAATGGCGCGCAGCACCACGCGGCAGCCTTCGGCATAGGCCTGGCCGGCCGTGGTAAGCTTGACGCCATGGGCGGAACGGTCGAACAGCACGACGCCCAGCCGGCTTTCGAGATCGGAAATGCGGCGGCTGACGGCCGAAGAGGCAATGCCCTCGCGCTCGGCGGCGCGGCCGATCGAGCCGGTTTCGGCCAGCAGCAATATCAGGCGCGCCGTGACGCTATCGAAGGGTGTCATCGAGTCTCCTGCTGGCACCATACTGATCCCGATCAGATCAGCAAGGAAATGCCACGCAGCAGATAGAACATGCCGATTGCCGTGACAATCAGCCGGGTCCAGGCCCGGAAATTGGCATCGGTCAGGCGCTGCAGGATCCAGTATCCGGCACTGGTACCGGCGACAGCGAAGGGCGCGGCCAGCGCCACCCAGACCCAGTCGGCAGTGGTCAGCAGCAAGGTGGCATTCCAGTAGAAGACGATCTTGGCGGTGTGATTGACCACCTGCGCTGCCGCCTTGGTGGCAATGATGGTGCGCCGATCCATGCGGGTGCGGATGAAGAACATGTCAATGGTCGGGCCGGCGACGCCGACAGCCAGGTTGACCCCGCCGCCCAGCACGCCACAGAAGAAGGCATGCAGCGGCTTGCTGGCATCCAGCGCCAGCCAGGATTGCGGAATCCACAGCAGCACCGGCAGCAGGCCGATCATGATGCAGACCGTTGCCAGATCGGGCGTATAGCGGACGATGAAGAGCACCACGCCCACGCATATCAGGCCCAGCGTCATGATACCGAGCACGCGCCAGTCGATGAAGGCGCGCGACATCCAGGCGCGCGAGCCATTGGCAATGAGCTGAATGGCGCCCTGCACGGCAATGGCGGTACCCACCGGCAGCAGCAGCAACAGGATGGCCAGCAGCACCAGCCCGCCGGCCATGCCGAAGACCCCCGAAAGCGTAGAGGTCAGAAACACCGCCAACAGCATGGCGGCGGCTATCGCAATGGTCATCGATCGGTCCCCAACATGCCCGCTTCATGCGCCCTGACGCCACAAGGCGCCATCACGGATTGGGCAAGAGGGGGTGCCGAGGGGGGCAGCCAGAGTGGAAGAAGACAAATCCTTACACATCAAGCCACCTTACCCCCACCCTTGATCCCTCCCCACAAGGGGGAGGGAGACGACTGAGGTTGTCGTGTGCACAGTCCTGCAACAACCACTGAGCGGGCCTCCCTCCCCCTTGTGGGGAGGGAATGAGGGTGGGGGCCTCTAGTGTCGGGCGGTATCCGGCCTGCGCAATGCCGAGCGGCGCTTACGTATTCGCGGCCCTGGCATTGGCCTGGTTGACCAGCTCGTCGGGAATGTCGTCGAAGCTGGCATAGTTCATGTTGTAGAGCTTGGCATAAAGCCCCTCGCGGGCCATCAGCTCATCATGGTTGCCGGTCTCGATCAGCTCGCCATTCTGCAGCACGATGATGCGGTCGGCGCCGCGAATGGTGGCCAGGCGATGGGCGATGACCATGCCGGTGCGCCCCTTGAGCAGGATCTGCAGCGCCTGCTGGATCTGCCGCTCGGTATAGGAATCGATATTGGCCGTGGCCTCGTCGAGCACGAGGATCTTGGCGTCGGCGACCAAAGCGCGGGCAAAGCTGAGCAATTGGCGCTGACCCAGCGACAGGTTGGAGCCGCGCTGCTCGAGAATGCTGTCATAGCCATCGGGCATGCGCTCGATGAATTCGTGCGCGCCCACCGCGGTGGCGGCCTCGATGACATCCTGGCGGCTGGCCGAGGCCTTGTTGTAGCGGATATTGTCAAAGACCGAGCCGGTGAACAGGAAGGGTTCCTGCAAGCTGACATTCTTGAGCACCGGGCGATCCGGGTCATAGGCAAAGCCGACATTGCGGAATTCGACCGAGCCGTCCATGTCGCGGGTCAGCGTGATGGCATCGGGCTTGTCGGTAATGGAGGCGGGAATGTCGAGCACTTCGGTAATGCGCCGGCCCGAGGTCATGGCCCGCTGCATGATGGAATATTGCATGGTCAGCGAGCGGATCGGATCGAAGAAGCGCTGGATATAAAACAGAAAGGCGACGATGACGCCGATCTCCAGACTGCCATTGAGCGCCAGCGAGCCGCCGACCACCACGACAATGGCCATGGCGCTGCCGGTGAGGCTGTCGACGATGGGCACCATGACCTGGGCAAAGCGTGAGCCGGTCAGCTGGGTGCGCAGATTGGCATAGGCCTTGTCGTCGAACAGGTCGAAATTGACCTTCTGGCGGTCCAGATTCTGCACCGTGCGCACACCATTGATGCCTTCGGCCATGGCGCCGGCGGTGATCGAATTGGTTTCATGCGCGGCCCAGAAGGCGCGCTTGGCCGGCGGCAGCCAGAAGATGCGCACGATGAACAGGATCGGCATGGTGGACAGGGTCAGCAGGCCCAGGCGGAAATCGAGACTGAGCAGCACCACGACGATGCCCACCAGCAGCACCATGTCGCCCACCGAGATCACCGAAGTCTCGAGGAATTCCTGCATGGAATTGACGTCGCCCTGCAGCCGGCTCATCAGCCGGCCGACCTCGGTCTTGTCCATAAAGCTCAGCGACACGCGCTGCAGCTGGGCAAACATGGCCCGGCGCATGTCGAACAGCACATTTTCGGCGACCTTGCCGACCTCGGTTTCCTGCACGAAGGAGGCGCCGAAATTGACCAGCACGACAAAGCCGAAGGCAATGACCGACCAGAGCAGGTTGGTGGAATTGCCGCCCTCGGTCATGCCGCTGTCGATGGCGCGGCCAATGATCAGGGGAATGGCCAATTGGGTCGCGGTAAAGACCAGCACGGCGGCCACCGACAGGTAGATCTTGAGCCGATAGGGGCGCACGAAGGCCCAGATGCGGCGCACCGTCTTGGGGTCATAGGCCTTGCCGAAGACTTCCTCTTCGATGCGGTGGCTGCCCACGCTGGCGCGGGGCGGGCGCTGGCCGGGAAAGGCGGCGCGTTCGCGCTCGTCGTCGTCGATCACGCTCATTGGGCGGCGCTCCCCAGTTCGATGTCCTCGGTGGGGCGGGTCTGCAGGTCATAGAGCGCGCGATAGCGCCCGCCCTGCGCCAGCAGCTGGCTATGGGTGCCCTGCTCGACAATCTTGCCGTCCTCGAGAAACAGGATGGTATCGGCATGCAGCAGCGAGCTCAGGCGGTGGGCGATCACCAGGGTTACCCGGTCGCTGGCATAGCGGCGCATGGCGCTGCGGATGCGGTGCTCGGTGCCGGCATCGATGGCCGCGGTGGAATCGTCGAGCACCATGACGGCGGGCTTGAGCACGAGGCTGCGCGCGATCGACAGGCGCTGGCGCTGGCCGCCCGACAGCGACACGCCGCGCTCGCCCACCACCGTGTCATAGCCGGCCGGCAGGCCCATGATATAATTGTGCAGCTGAGCGCTTTCGGCGGCCTTTTCGATCTTGGTTTCCTTGGACCACGGATCGCCATAGGCGATATTGTTCTCGATCGTGGTGGTGAAGAGGAAGGTATCCTGCTGCACCACGGCGACGGCGCGGCGCAGCGACTGCAGCGTCACCTGGCTCACATCCTGGCCATCGATGGTGATGCGGCCCTGATCGATATCGTAAAAGCGCGGGATGAGATGGGCGAGCGTCGACTTGCCGCTGCCCGGCACCCCGACAATGCCGATGGTCTGGCCGGCACGCGCCTCAAAGCTCACGCCATCGAGCGTCTTGTGGGTGGCGCCGGGATAGGTGAAGTGCACATTTTCGAACCGCAGCGTGCCATCGGTGATTTCCAGATCCCGGGCGCCGGGCACGTCATCAATGGCCAGCGGCTCGTCGATGAAGCCGAACAGGCGATCGCCGCAGATCGAGGCGCGGGCAAAGGAATTGACCATCAGTCCGAGCTGGCGCACCGGCATCTGCAGGATGGTCATGAAGGTGAGAAAGCTCGCCAGCGTGCCCACGCTCATCTCGCCCGCTATCACCTTGTTGCCGCCAAACCAGAGCACCAGGCCCATGGCGGCAAAGAAGGAAAAGGTCATGGCGCTGGTATTGCGCACCCGCACATCGACGCGCTGATGCGACAGCGCCAGGGCCTCGCGCGAGGCGGCGTCGAACTTGTCGAGCTCGAATTTCTGCGCCGCAAAGGCGCGCACCACGCGGATGCCGCCGAGATTTTCCTCCATCACGCGGGTCAGGGCGGAAAGCTTGTCCTGCAGGGTGATCCAGGTGGCGCGCAGGGTGAGCTGGGCCACCGAGGAGCGCCAGGCGACGAAGGGGACAAAGCTCAGCGCCAAAAGGCCCAGCGCCAGATCGGTGCTCAGCAGCATATAGGCACCCACCCCGATCAGCACCGACAGCAGCACGACGCGCACGAGGCCGGTGGCAAAGAACATGCGCACGCCATCGAGGTCGAGCAGGCCCATGGTGATGAGATCGCCGGTATGGATCTTGTCGTGATAGGAAAAGGAGAGCTTCTGCACCTTGTCGTAAAAGGCCAGCCGCAGCTCATAGCCGACATGGTGGCCCACCGATTCCGAAAAGTAGTTCTGCAGCAGGGTGAAAAAGCCGCGTGCCACCGAGACGCCCAGCAGCGTCATGGCGCTCCAGAACAGAGCCTGTTCGGCGCCCTCCCCGGCCGTGCTCAATATGCCCTGGGCCTGATCGACCGCCTGGCCGAGCAGGCGCGGGATCAGCAATTGCAGCACCGAGGCAATCACGGTGGCGCCAATGGCCAGGGAGGCCTGAAACGGGTGGCGCAGGGAATAGAGGGCGATGCGGACGAGCGCCGTGCGCCCCTTGCCGGCATGGGCGGCAGCCAGATGGGCCCGTGCGTCGCCGCGTGAATGGTCGCGGCCAGCCGTTTGGGTGGTCAAGGAAGTATCCAGACTTCAATAATATGGGGTCCGAGCGGGCCCGGGTGCCAACCGTTTCCGGGAGTTCGGACAAATCAAGGTGCAAACTATAAAAGGCCCATTCGGGCTGAGCATCAAGGCAGAATTTGCGCAAAAACCGCAAATCGCAACGTTCTACTGCGCTAGGGCGTGGCGTTGAGCTCGGGATAGATCAGCGCCGAACACTGCCGGTTATTGGCGTCCAGAATGGTCTGCTGCTGCGCCGAAACCAGCCCGGAATAGATGGCGTCCCAGAGGTCGTTTTCCTGCACCCCTTCGAGGCCACACTGGCAATAGGTGGTGCAGAGCGGCGCGCTGGTGCCGCCCGCCTCGCAGGTGGATTGGCAGGAGGCGAGAAAGTCGGTTTGCCGCATGGCGATCTGGGGCTGCAGCAGGGCGGCGGCCGGATAGATCAGGCCGAGCAGCAGCGGCTGGTGCAGCAGATAGATCAGCAGGCTCCATCGCCCCAGCCCGGCGAGCAGGCGCGGCAGGCGCCCGGGGGGATTGATGGCGGCCAGGCGCGGCGCCAGGGAGGAGGCCAGGACCAGCCGCGTCGCCATGATGCCGATCAGCACGGCGGCCAGCCAGGGAAAGACCGGCACGAGGTCATTGGCGGGCGGCGGCACCTGCCAGAAGCCGATCCAGGAGAAGAGCTTGGCGTTGAACAGGGCATTGGAAAAGAAGAAGGGCAGCGCGATGACCACGGCCGCGACGATCCCGATCAGCCAGAGCGGGGCGAAGAGAAAGGGCAGCGCCAGAAGGCTGAACAAAGCAATGGCATGCAGCACGCCGAAATAGACGAAGCTGTCGGGGAAGGCGAGGAAGGTCCCCAGCGTGATGGCCAGCGCACCCAGCACGACAAGCCCGGTGCGGCGCCAGAAGGCGGCCCAGCGGATGGCTTTGCCATGACCCAATACGAGGCCGACCCCGACCAGAAACAGGAAGACCGCCAGAATCGAGCGGGCGATCAGCACCCAATTGGGGTCGCGGCCGACATCGGGGGCGATGAAGCGGAAATAACTCAGGTCCCAGCACAGGTGATAGGCCACCATGGCGATGATGGCGACGCCGCGGGCCATGTCGATGACGGCAAAGCGGGGGCGCGGGGCCGCCGCCGGCGTGCTCACGCGGCCACCTTGGCCACCACGGCGAGGAAATCGTGGCCATAGCGGTCGAGCTTGGCCTGGCCGACGCCGGGCAGGTTGAGCATGTCATGGGGATGGCGCGGCACCGCCAGGGCCATGGCGCGCAACGTGGCGTCGTGGAAGATGACATAGGGCGGCACGCCCTGGGCCTTGGCGAGGCGGGTGCGCTCCTCGCGCAGGGCCTCGAATAGCGGCAAAGCATGGGGCGGGATGGTCGCGGCCCGCTCGAGCGAGCGCCGCACATCAACCGATTTCTTGGGCCGGTCCTTGCGCAGGGTAACCTTGCGCTCATGACGGAACACGGCGCGGGCGCCCTCGCCCAGAGTCAGTGCGCCATGGGCGGCATGATCGACGACGATCAGGCCCGAGGCGGTGAGCTGGCGGATCACCGATTGCCAGCTGCGCGCATCGAGATCGGCGCCCTGGCCGAACACGGCCTGCCTGTCATGGCCGAAGCGGGTCACCTTTTCGGTGGCCTTGCCCATCAGCACGTCGATGACATGGGCGGCGCCAAAGCGCATGCCGGTGCGGTAGATGGCCGCCAGCGCCTTGATGGCGGCCTCGGTGCCGTCCCAGGTTTCCACCGGCGAGCGACAGGTATCGCAATTGCCGCACTTGCCGGGATGGGCCTCGCCGAAATGGCTCAGAATCGCCTGGCGGCGGCATTCGGCGGTTTCGCAGACGCCGAGCAGGGCGTTGAGCTTGCCGTGCTCGAGGCGCTTGACCTCGTCGGGGGCATTGCCCTCGTCGATCATGCGGCGGCGCTGCACCACGTCGGCCATGCCATAGCTCATCCAGGCATCGGCGGGCTGGCCGTCGCGGCCGGCGCGGCCGGTTTCCTGATAATAGGCCTCGATCGAGGAGGGCAGGTCCATATGGGCGACATAGCGCACATCGGGCTTGTCGATGCCCATGCCGAAGGCCACGGTGGCGACGATGCAGATATTTTCTTCCCTGAGGAAGGCATCCTGATTGGCATTGCGGCGCTCGGCGCTGAGCCCGGCATGATAGGGCAGAGCCGGGATGCCCTTGCCCGATAGCCATTCGGCCGTGTCCTCGACCTTGGCGCGGGAGAGGCAATAGACAATGCCCGAACTGCCCTTATGGGCGGCGAGGAAGGCCAGCAGCTGGTCGCGGGCCTTGTCGCGCTCGACGATGGAATAGGAAATATTGGGGCGGTCGAAACTGGTGGTGAAGACCTCGGCCGTTTCGAGCCCCAGCCGCTCGATAATGTCTTCCCGCGTGGTCGGATCGGCCGTGGCGGTCAGGGCAATGCGCGGCACGCCGGGAAACAGCTCGGTCAGCCGGGTCAGCTCGCGATATTCGGGGCGGAAATCGTGGCCCCACTGGCTGACGCAGTGCGCCTCATCGATGGCAAAGAGCGCAATATCGATGCCCGAGAGCATATTGGCAAAGCCCGGCGTCGCCACGCGTTCGGGCGCCACATAGAGCAGATCAAGCTCGCCGCGCCGCAACTGGCTGCGCACCTCGGCCGATTCTTCGGGCGTGAGGGAGGAGTTCAGCGCCGCCGCCGCCACGCCGGCCTGGCGCAGAGCCTCGACCTGGTCGCGCATCAGGGCAATGAGCGGGGAAATGACAATGCCGACCCCGGGCCGGCAGATGGCCGGGATCTGGTAGCACATCGACTTGCCGGCGCCGGTGGGAAACAGCACTACCGCATCGCCGCCATGGACGACATGGTTGACGACATCGGCCTGCAGGCCGCGGAAGCTCTTGTGGCCGAATACATCGCGCAATACCGCCAACGGGTCGCGCGGCATGGCCGTGCGTCCCGCGCCGAACAGATCGATATCCGATTCAAGTGCGCTCACCCCGCCCTTGAATCATGGGACGGGGTGCGCCGCAAGGCGGCATGGGTCAACGTGACTGTCTATCCACCGACGATCTCCCCGCCATTGGGATGCAGCACCTGGCCGGTCAGATAGGAGCTTTCGTCACAGGCCAGGAACAGGTGGCAGGTCGCCACCTCATTGGGCTGGCCCGGCCGCTTCATCGGCTTGTCGGCGCCAAAGCTGGCAACCTTGTCGGCGTCGAAAGTGGCCGGGATCAGCGGCGTCCAGATCGGGCCGGGCGCCACGGCGTTGACGCGGATGCCCTTGTCGACCAGGTTGGCCGAATAGTCGAGCAGGGTGGCCGAGCCGCGATAGGCGGTGACCGAGGTGGTGTTGACGATGGTCGCGCCGCTCTGGAGAAATGGCACAGCCGCCTGCGTCATGTAGAAATAGCCATAGAGATTGGTCTGGAAGGTGCGCTGCAGCTGATGGGGCGAGATGTCGGTGATCTCGTCCTGCGGGTGCTGCTCGGCGGCATTGTTGACCAGCACGTCGAGTCGGCCGAATTCCTCGATGACCTTGCCGACGATATTGTCACAAAATGCCGGCTCGCCGATATCGCCGCGGATCAGCAGCGGGTCCTTGCCCTCGGCGCGGACGGCTTGCGCGGTGACCTTGGCATCCTCGGTCTCGTTGAGATAGACCAGCGCCACCTCGGCGCCCTCGCGGGCAAACAGCACGGCGCAGGCCCGGCCGATGCCGCTGTCGCCGCCGGTAATGATGGCCACCTTGCCCTCAAGCCGACCATTGCCGGCAAATTTGGGCATGAAATCGGGCTTGGGGTGCATCTGGATTTCAAGACCGGGCTGCTGGTCCTGATGCTGCGGCGGATTGATGGCCTGATCCACGGTCTCTATTCCTTCTTGGCGGCGTTGCGTTTGCGGGTCTCGGCGGCCTTCTTGGCGGAGGCGGAGCGCTCGGCGGCCGAGCGGCTGGCCGAGGCGGCGCCGCCCTTTTCACCGCCCTTGTGGGCTGCCGGATGGCCGGTATCGGCGCCACGGCCCGAGCCGGATTTCTTGCCACCGCCATCGTCCTTGTTGACGGTCGCCCAGGCGCGGCGCTCGGCCTCGTCCTTGCTGACGCCGCGCTCCTCGTAGCTCTCCTCGATATGCTCGGCCTTGCGCTGCTGCTTGTCGGTATAGGCGGATTTGTCACCCTGGGGCATGATGCTCTCCGTGTTGGGGTGAGGCCGGAACGGGTGGGATAAGAGCTCGGCTGCCATTTCGTCGGCCAGCGGGGAAACCGGAAAAACCCGTCTGTTCCCTCTGCCACCATGTCCGGTTGACGCGTCCCGGCCTCGTGCAGCCAAAAGCGCTGGCACCGGGCTTTGGTTCCTTCACGACTTTCCCCCAGGCGCGCGGCGGGAAGGCGGAGCCGGCTAAAGCAGCGGCTTGCTCAGAAAGGGTGAGCCCTCAAGCACGAAGCGCCATTGCGTATCGACGCCCTTGGTAATGCCGATGCGCGGACCAGCGGCAACGGGGCGCGGTCCGGTGCCGGCACTGAGGCGGAACGGGGCGGCATCGAGCGGCATGCCGTCAAGGTCCCGGGTAATGGCCAGCGCCTGGCAGAGCTTGCCGGGGCCCGAACAGAGCTGGCGTGGCGTGAGGCCGCCGCGGCGCTGCTGCATCAACTCGATGCCATGCAGGGGCTCGAGCGCCCGGATCAATACGGCGCTGCCGGGCTGGCAGACAAAGTTCAGGCACCAGTGAATGCCATAGATCTTGTAGACATAGGCATGGCCGGGCGGGCCGAACATGGCGGCATTGCGCGGCGTCGGCCCCTTGAAGCTGTGCGACGCCGGATCGGCCTGATCATAGGCCTCGACCTCGACCAGCACCCCGCCGACACCATCGACCAGCAGCGTGACGCCGATGAGATCGTGCG
This sequence comes from uncultured Devosia sp., assembly GCA_963975335.1. Lineage (GTDB taxonomy): Bacteria > Pseudomonadota > Alphaproteobacteria > Rhizobiales > Devosiaceae > Devosia. The sequence goes on from CAXBHD010000035.1 coordinate 12,238, forward strand.
CAACGTCTGGGGCGGGACGGTCAAAGAAGGCGGGGGTGAGCTGCCGCATTACCGAGCGCAGCCGAGCCTGGGGTGACAAGGCAAGGGCGGCAGAGGTCGCATCACCTTCAGCCCACCCGACCCCGCGCGTCGACGCGGACGGTCTCGACCACCGCGTCACCCGAAATCAGCGTCACCGTATCGAAGAGGTTGCTCACCACGCAGGCATGGTTGGGGATGATGCGCAATTGCTCGCCAATGGCGGGCTTGTTGGCGCAATTGCTCAGGTCGATCGTGCCATGCTCCTCGCTCAGCCCGATGATCTCGGCGCCGGGATAGGCCTCGATCAGGCCAAAGCCGGTCAGGCCCAGCGTATCGCTGGTCAGCGCCTTGGAGCCGGCATCGATGATGGCGCGGTTTTCCGTCGGGCGGCTCACCACCGTCGCCAGCACGGTCAAGGCACAATCCTGGTACCCGCCGACGCCTTTGGCGACCTGAAAGCGGTCCATATAGATATAGGTGCCGGGGCGGTGCTCGGTGGCGGCGGTGACCTCATGGGCACGCCAGAGGTCGGGCGTGCCGCCATTGGAGATGATCGCCGGCGGCAGGCCGGCAGCCATCAGCGCGTCGCGGGCGGCGGCCAGCCAGGCCGCGTTGGTCTCGACCTGCCCGGCGGCCGGATAGGTCATCAGCCCGCCAAATTCGAGACCGGGCGAGGCGGCGATCAGCTGGGCCAGCGTGACGGCGTCAGCCGGGCTTTGCACGCCGCAGCGGCCCATGCCGGTATCGCATTCCACCAGCACGGTCAGCGGCCCGATCGCATCGGCAAAGGTCACCGACAGGCCAGCCACGGTTTCGGCGCTGTCGGCCGTCACCGTGATGTGGATACGCTCGCTCAGCGCCCGCAGGCGCGCCAGCTTGGCGTCGCCCAGGATATTGTAGGGCAGGAAGATCTCGGTAATGCCGGCATCGGCCATGACCTCGGCTTCGCCCAGCTTCTGCACGGTAATGCCGACCGCACCCAGCTCCATGGCGCGCCGGGCAAAGCGCGGCAGCTTGTGGGTCTTGATATGCGGACGCAGCTTGAGCCCATGGCCGTCGGCATAATCCTGCGCGCGTTGGAGATTGGCCTCGACGCGATCGATATCGATCAGCACGGCGGGGGTATCGAGCTCGGAAAAACGGGTCATTTGCCCCTCAGGACCTCATCGACGAAAACCAGATTGCCGGCGGTCAGCCCGGCATCGACCGGCAGCACGGTGCCGGTAATGCCCGAGGCGGCAGGCGCGCTCAAAAACACTGCCGCATTGGCCACCTCGGCGGGCATGACCATGCGCCCCAGCGGATAATGCGGCAAGACATTGTCGAGCAGGCTGGGATCGGCCGCGAGGCGATGGTCCCAGGCCGGGGTGCGCACCGAGCCGGGGCAGATCACATTGGCCCGCACCCCCTGCCCGCCCCGCTCGACCGCAATGGCCTTGGCATAGGCGACGAGGCCCGCCTTGGCGGCCGAATAGGCCGGGTTGCCATAATGGCCCAGGGCGTTGACCGAGGAGATGAAGACCAGGCTCCCCGCCCCCCGCGCGGCCATGGCGGCGACGATCGGGTCGGTCATGGCATAGGCGCCAGTCAGGTTGATGGCCAGTTCGCTGGCCCAGACATCGTCATCGAGCTGGCCGAGCGTCTCTGCCCGGGTAAAGCCGGCATTGGACACCACCGCGTCAGGCGCGCCATGGGCGGCCAGATAGGCGTTGACGGCCGCGCGCGTCGCGCCGGCATCGGCCTGGTCGAACAGCACGGTGCCGGCCAGATCGAGCCCGTCCAGCAGGCTGGCCGCGCGGTCGGCGCCGACTACCTTGGCCCCCGCGGCCCGAAAGGCGGCCACCAGCGACTGGCCGATGCCGCCGCCGGCGCCGCTGATCAGCACGGTCTTGCCGTCGAGGCGGAAAGCGGAATTGGTCATTGCCGGCGCATCCTCAAGGCTTCTTGTAGGCCACGCAGTCGATCTCGACCTTGCAGTCGACCATCATGTGGCTCTGCACGCAGGCCCGGGCCGGCGGGTGTTCGCCGAAATAGCTCTTATAGACGCCGTTGAAGCTCCAGAAATCGCGCGGATCATCGAGCCAGACGCCGCAGCGCACCACATGCTCGAGCCCATAACCGGCCTCTTCGAGAATGGCGATGATGTTCTTTATGGTGAGGTGGGTTTCCTCGACAATGCCGCCGCGGACGATCTCGCCATCCTTCATGGCCACCTGGCCGGATACATAGAGCCAGCCATCGGCCTGCACCGCGCGGGCGAAGGGCAGGTTCTGGCCACCGGCCCCGGCCTTTTCGGCCCCATAGCGGATGATCGACATTGCAGTCTCCCGAGCTGTTTTCTGAAAGCGAATTTCTTTATCAGGCAGGTTAGCGCGACAGGGAGGCCATTTCACCGTCAAAAAACGGTCCGCAGTGAAAATTTCTTACGTGATTGCCGCGTGACGCCTATGCTATCGTGCGGCCTGTGGCCCCCGCGGCCAAGCCCTATTTTCATCAAGGCGAGTTTGCTCGTGCGCGTCTTCACCGCTGCCCTGGCTACCGAAACCAATACCTTTTCGCCCATAGCGATAGACAAGCGCGCCTTCGAGGCCTCGCTCTATGCCCGCCCCGGCGAGCATCCGGCCACCCCCACCCTGTGCACGGCGCCGATCACCGTGGGGCGCGAGGTCTGCGCACAGCACGGCTGGACCCTGATCGAGGGCAGCGCCAGCTGGGCCGATCCGGCGGGCCTTTTGGCACGATCGACCTTTGAAGAGCTGCGTGACGAGATCCTCACCCAGTTGCAGGCCGCCATGCCGGTCAATGCGGTGGTGCTGGGCCTGCATGGCGCCATGGTGGCGCAGGGCTATGATGACCCCGAAGGCGATCTGCTGACGCGAATCCGCGCCATTGTCGGCCCCGATGTCCTGGTCTGCGCCGAGCTCGATCCGCATAGCCACCTCACCGCCAGGCGCGTCGCCGCCGCCGATTTCTTCGTCGCCTTCAAGGAATTTCCGCATACCGATTTCGTCGATCGCGCGCGCGATCTGTGGTCGATGGCGGTGCGGACGCTCAAGGGCGAGATCGCCCCGGTGATGAGCGTGTTCGACTGCCGGATGATCGACGTGTTTCCCACCTCCAAGCAGCCGATGCGCGGCTTTGTCGACCGGCTCTATGCCCTGGAAAAATCCGAACCCGGCCTGCTGTCGCTCTCGGTCATTCACGGCTTCATGGCCGGCGACGTGCCCGAAATGGGCACCAGGGTCATTGCGGTGACCGATGGCGAGGCGGAAAAGGGTGCGGCGCTGGCCGAGCGGCTGGGGCGTGAGCTCTTCGCCCTGCGCGGCACTTTCATGGTGGCCCAGGTCGATGAAAAACAGGCCGTCGACGCCGCGCTGGCGGCGCCAGCCGGCCCGGTGGTCATTGCCGATGTCTGGGACAATCCGGGTGGCGGTACGGCGGGCGATGCCACGGTCATTCTAGCCGAGCTTATGGCACGGGGGGCAACTGATGTTGCGGTCGGCACGATCTGGGATCCGATCGCGGTACAGATCTGCATGGCGGCCGGCGAAGGGGCTGTCATCCCTTTGCGTTTCGGTGCCAAATCGGCGCCGCAAACGGGTAACCCCATCGACCAAACGGTGACGGTCAATCGAATCGTGTGTGACGCGCAGATGCGGTTTGGTGACAGCTATGCGCCCTTCGGCGATGCGGCGTGGATAAGCTTTGCCGGGATCGACGTCATCCTCAACTCGACCCGGGCGCAAAGCTTTGATCCCAGCCTGTTTTCGGCGCTGGGGATCGATCCGACATCGCGCCGCATCCTGCTGATCAAGTCGACCAACCACTTCTATGACAGCTTCAGCAAGATCGCCGCTGAGATCATCTACTGCGCGGCGGGCAAACCCTATCCCAATACCCCCGCCACCACGCCCTATCGCAAAGCGCGGCGCAACATCTGGCCGATGGTGGAAGACCCTTGGAGCTAGCCTTCCTCTCCCGTTTACGGGAGAGGGGGACCACGCGAAGCGTGGTGGAGAGGGGTGCCACACCCACCTATCTATAGTGCAGTTGGGCAGTGCTCATTCTCGCCATCGCGGGTGGGGCTCCCCCCTCCACAGCCTACTGCGGCCCCCCTCCCCCCAAGCGTCGGAGGCTGAGCTTCGTGCAAGCGGCTATTCGGCAGCCCAATTGCCATACATGATCGGCATCAGGCCGACGAGCGCCTTGAAGCGATCCCAGCTCTTGCGCTCGGGCGTGGTCCAGCCGGCTTCGGCAATGGCCGAGAGGCGGGGAAAGACCAGGCGGTCGAAAATGGCGCGATCAGTCATGGACTCGCTCCAGATACAGGCCTGGATGCCCAGCAGATGGGTCAGGCCCTGTTCGGAAAAGCCTGCACGCGCCTCGAATTCATAGGTTTCCTGCGGGCCCGACCAGCCGGCCCAGCCGGCGCCCGGCTCGGCCCAGTTCACCCCATTGGCCATGTCGAGATAGTAGCGCTGGCCGGGGGAGACGACGATGTCGAAGCCCTTTTCGGCCAGGGCCGCATTGATTTCGACATTGCGCCAGCCGATGACAAAGCTCTTGTCCTTGTCGACGGCATTGCCATGGGCCGCCTCCTCCCAGCCGCCGGTAATCGCGCCCTTGGAGGCGATGTAATCATGCACGCGGCGGATGAAGGCGGCCTGGATCAGCGCGGTGGGCGAGCCCTCGATCTCGTCGGCGCCGTGGTGATTGCCCAGCTGGTTGAACTGGCGCTCATGCTTGGCGCGCATCTCGGGGCCGCCGAGCTTTTCGATCATCTCGAGCGCCAGCGGCGAGCCGGACCAGGCGGCCAGCGGCACTTCATCGGCACCGAGATGGAAAATGCCGGCCGGAAACAGCTCAAGCACTTCGTCGACAACGGATTCGACAAACTTATACACGGGCTCATAGGCCGGGTTTAAGCTGTTGTTGGGGAAGCCCTGTACCGATTGGTATTCGCCCTGCTCGGCCGGGTCGCGCAGCTGCGGCAGCGCCTGCAGCGTGGCGTAGGAATGGCCGGGAATGTCGATCTCGGGGATAACCGCGATGGCAAGGCTGTCGGCCAAGGCGACGATCTGGCGCACGACATTCTTGGAATAGTAGCCACCGGTCGGCTGCGGCCCCGAGCCCAGCAGCGGCGGCAGCGCCATGCCGTGACCGCGCCAGGCCGCAATCTGGGTGAGTTCGGGGAAAGCCTCGATTTCGAGGCGCCAGGCCTCGTCTTCGCTGAGATGCCAATGGAACTTGTTGAGCTTGTTCCAGGCCATCAGCTTGAGCAATTGGCTGACTTCAGCACCGGAATAGAACTGGCGCGCCACATCCAGGTGGCAGCCGCGATAGGCAAAGCCGGGTTCATCGGTAATGCTGCCGCCGGTGGGAAAGACGAAAGTCTGCGGATATTGCCGCGCACCGCGCAGGATCTGCCCCAGCGTGATCAGGCCATAGACCATGCCCTGGCGGGTGGAGGCGGCTACGGTGGCGGCATTGTCGGCAAAGCTGAGTTCATAGGCTTCGGCACCGAGACCCGCCTTTTGCTGAACAGTCACCGGCATGCCGGCTTCCGAGGCGGGGCGGACGAGACCTTCCACGGGGAAGAGATCGGCGACCAGCCCGGCAAAGGCCGCCGCGGCCCGGCCGGCATCATCGCCCTGCGGCTGGAGGTCCAGGCCGGGAGGGGCGACGCGCGCACCGGTCGTGGCCACCGATTTGGGCCAGGGAATGATCGAGACGGAAACCGGCGCCTTGGCGGGGACGGGGAACCTGGCCGCCCCCTTGAGCAGGGGCGCATTGTGGCCTTTGCCCTGGGTCGGCGCGGTGGGCAGGGTAATGATGGTACCATCGGCCAGGGCGACATAGGCGGCATTGGCGCCGTCGCTCCAGTGGCGCAGACCATAGGAGAGGCCGCGCGCCACCGAGCGCCAGGTGGCGCCTGGTTCGAGCACGAAGCCATCGGGCGGGGCGATCAGGGTGTGGTTGGACAGCCGCTTGAGCAGCTTGCCGTTTTCCAGCGTCGCAGTGGGATCGATGCGGGCGGGGCCGGAAAAGCCCAGAGTAAAGCCGGTGATTGGCGTATCGCCATCATTGGTCAGCTCGAGGCCATAGGCCAGTTCTTCCCCATCGGCGGGCGGCGTCCAGGTGGTGGCAAGCGAGAGGGCGATGGTCATGGCAGTAACTCATTCCGTTTAGTAGGCCTCGCCGCGCGTTTCGCGAGCCGAGGCCGTGGCAGGATCGATGGGAGGCAGCGCGCTAATCCCCCAGCGGCTGGGCGTCGTCGCCATCGCGATTGACGACGAGCTGGTGCTTGATGCGCCGCATGCTGGCGACGGCGGAGGGGCCGAGGCGAGTGGCCACGGTCTGCGCCAGCACGTCAACGGTGGCCAGAAAGGCATAGCGGCCGGGCGTCGGGCGCAGGATGTCGGTATTTTCGTGCCAGTTGACCGGCAGCAGAATGTCGGACTGGGCCGAAACGATCGAGGCGGAGCGGGTCACGACGATCCGGGTGAGGCCGTATTCGCCCGCAACGGTGAGCGTCTTGGCCAGCTGCGCATTATTGCCCGAGAGCGAGAAGGCGACGATGACGGTGCCGGCAGGGGCGGCTGCGGCGCGCATCATCTGCAATTGATGGTCGTCGGTCGAGGCCACTTTAAGCCCGAGGCGAAACAGCCGCGCCTCCACTTCGCCGGCCATCATCGACGAGGCGCCGCCCGAGCCGAAGGCCAGCACGAAGCTGGATTTGACAAGGCTCTCGGCCGCCCGTTCGACGGCGGCAAAGTCGAGATGATCAAAGGTTTCGTAGATGATGGACTGGATGCCATTGACCTCGCCCTGGGCGATTTCGTGCACGCTGGAAG
>CAXBHD010000036.1:0-18367 GCA_963975335.1 uncultured Devosia sp.
CGCAACCGCGCCCATATCGCGCGCACCGATTTGCCCAATTATGATCTGGTAGCCCTGTCGCAGGACCGGGCCGATGTGGTGATCTCGCTGCTCACCGAGCACTGATTCTGCGAGCAACCTGATGACCACCGGCGCGCGTCCCCACTATCCCTTCACCGTGCGCCATGCCGATGTCTGGAAGATCGCACTGCCCGCCTCGCTGGCCTTCATCACTGAGCCCATGGTGGGCATTGTCGATATCACCGTGATCGGCCGGCTGGGCGATGCCGGCCTGCTCGGCGGCCTGGTGCTGGGTGCTCTGGTCTTCGATGTCATCTTCTCGCTGGCCTATTTCCTGCGCATAGGCACGGCCGGCCTCACTGCCCAGGCCGTCGGCGCGCGCGATCCGCGCGATGGCCTGCTCCATGTCAGCCGCGCCATCCTGCTCGGGCTTGGCATCGGCATTGGCATGATTGCGCTGGGGGGACCGATCCTTTGGCTGGCCACCGGTCTGCTCGCGCCGGGTGCGGGCGCCAGCGCGGCCCTCGCCGACTACTTTGCCATCCGCCTCTGGTCGGCGCCATTCTCGCTGATCAACTATGCCTTGCTCGGCTGGTTCTATGGCCGGGCTGCGGCCACCACCGGCATGGTGCTGCAGTTTCTGCTGCATGGCATCAACATCCTCGCCAGCATCGTCTTCGTCTATCTGCTGAATGGGGGCGTGGGCGGCGCTGCCGCCGGCACCGTGCTGGGTCAGGTTGTGGCGGCCATTGTCGGCCTCGGCCTGCTGCTGCGCCACTATGGCGGGCTGGGCGCCGTAATGCGCCATATCGCGCCGGGCGAACTGCGCGACGCCGCTGCGCTCAAGCGCATGTTCGGCCTCAGCCGCGATCTGATGATCCGCTCCATGGCGCTGATGGGTGCCTATGCCTGGTTTGCCGCCCAGGGCTCGCGCATGGGCGAGGTGGCGCTATCGGCCAATGCCATTCTGCTCAACCTGCTCATGGTGGTGGGCTTTTTCCTCGATGGCATTGCCCAGGCCGCCGAACAACTGACCGGCAAGGCCGTCGGCGCCAATTGGCGCCCGGCCTTCGATCGCGCCTATGGCCTGAGCTTTGTCTGGGGCCTTGTCATCGCCCTGGCACTGGGCCTCGCCTGGTATCTGGGCGGGTCGGCGCTGATCGGGCTGATGACCACCAATGAAGAAGTTCGGGCCTATGCCTTGGCCTATCTCCCCGTGGCGGCGCTTTGCGCGCTCAGCTTCATGCCGGCCTTTGTCTATGACGGCATTCTGATCGGCGCCACGCTCAATGTCACCATGCGCAATGGCATGGTGGTCTCGCTGCTGGTCTTCCTGGCGGCAGCGTTGCTGCTGCAGCCGCTTTGGGGCAATCTCGGCCTCTGGCTGGCGCTGCATGTGTGGTTTCTCGCGCGCGGCCTCATCTATTGGTGGGCGCTCGAGCGCCGTCGCGCCGGCCTGTTCAGCGCGCCCGTCTAGCCCACGCGCGTCGGACTGCGCGCCTGATTGGCCAGGCCGCTGATGGCGGCGCGCAGGGCCGCTGGCTTGACCGGCTTGGTGACCACGGCAATGCCGCGCTCCTCGGCCAGGGTGCGCACGGCCGGGCTGCGATCGGCCGTAACCAGCGCAGCGGGCAGATGCCCGCCCAGATTGTGCCGGAGCCACTCGATGGCATCGAGCCCCGAGGTCTGGTCGAGGTGATAATCCATCAATACCAGGTCCGGATACCAGCCCTCAAGCAATTGCTCCTTGTCGATCTGCTTGAGCGAGAGCGCGCTGCGCACGTCGCAGCCCCAATGGGTCAGCAGGCCCTCCATGGCCTCGATGATCGCCCGTTCATTGTCGACGCAGAGGATTTTGAGGCCCCTGGTGCCGAAATGGAGGTCGGCCGGGGCAGGGACCTGCTCCTGACTGGCTCGAATGGTCCGCGTCAGCGGCAGGAAAAGAGAAAACCTTGAGCCGCGACCCTCCACGCTGTCGAGTTCCAGCGTCAGGCCCAAAGCAGCCACGAGGCGCTGCACGATCGACAGGCCCAGCCCCAGTCCTTGCGCCATGCGCGCGCCGCGCTCCAGACGCGAGAACTCGGCAAATAGCAGCCGGTGCTGGTCCTTGTTGAAACCGATGCCGGTATCGATGACGTCCAGCCGCATTCGGTTGCCGCGCCGACGCAGGCCAACCAGCACCTTGCCGCCGCGATGGGTATATTTGATCGCATTCGAGACCAGGTTTTGCACGATGCGGCCCACCAGCGAGCGGTCCACCAGCACCGAGGATGAACTGGCCACGATGCGCAGGGTGATATTGCGTTCGCGCGCCATCGGCCCGAATTCGACCTCGATGCGCTTGAGCAGATCGCGGGCCGTCACAGGCACCGGCGCCGGCTTGAGCGCGCCGCTATCGATGCGCGAAATGTCGAGCAGCGCCGACATGATGTCTTCCACCGCCGTCAGTGATGCTTCGATTGAATTGGCCAGATCGGCGAGGCCGGTCGATTTGGCCCGCTCGATCAGGGTCGAGGTATAGAGTCGCGCCGCATTGAGCGGCTGCAGCAGATCGTGGCTGGCGGCGGCCAGAAACCGCGTCTTGTCATGGTTGGCGGCATCGGCCTTGGCACGGGCACTTTCGAGTTCGGCATTGACCCGCGTCAGCGCCGCCGTACGCTCGGCAACCCGCGCTTCCAGCGATAGATTGACCTGCTCGAATGCCCGCTCCGCCAGCACCCGCGCCGTCACATCGGCAAAAGCGATCACCAATCCGCCATCGGGCAGACGGCTGGAGTGAAATTCCAGCGCCTGGCCGCCATTGCCGCGGCGCTGGGTCACCGTCACCGGCGAGGATGTCAGCATATTGATCCGCTCGATGGCCAGTCGTGCCGCATCACCCTCGCCCAGATCGCCGCGATCGGCCAGATGAAGCGCGATGTCGAACAGCGGTGTGCCCCGCTTCTGCAGCGCCGCGGGCAGTTCAAGCAGGCTATTATAGCGGGCATTCGAGGTGACCAGCCGCAATCGCGCGTCAAATACCGCAATTCCCTGCGGAATATGGTCAATCGCCTGCCGCAGGTTGGATTCGGTGTCGCTCTTGATTGGCGCCATGGGCTGGTTGGACCGGGTTGCTGGAGAAGGTCGACTATCTGCTGCCTGGCCATGCGGCGCAAGTTCGACGCTCCCCATTGCTTTTTGGGCGGCACCTTATCAGAGTTTAAATTCCGCCGTAGGTGCGGAGGCGCCTTGCGAAAAGGCGAGCAGACAATGAGAGGGCTACCATGTTCAAGGAATTCCGCGACTTCGCCATCAAGGGCAACATGATCGATCTGGCCATCGGGGTGATCATCGGCGCCGCCTTTGGCGCCATCGTTTCGTCGGTTGTCGACGATATCTTCATGCCCCTGATCGGCCTGCTGATCGGCGGAATCGATTTCTCCAACCTCTTTGTCGTGCTCTCCAACCCCGACAATCTGCCCGTGCCTTCGCTGGTCGCGGCACAGGAGGCCGGCATTTCCACGCTCAATGTCGGCCTGTTCATCAACGCCGTCGTCAAATTCGCCATCATTGCCTTCGTGCTCTTCATGGTGGTCAAGGGCATCAATTCGCTCAAGCGCGAAGCGGCCAAGGAGCCGGTTGCCCAGACCCCCGCTCCCAGCCGGGAGGAAGTCCTGCTGACCGAAATCCGCGACGCCCTGCGCGCGCGCTGAACTCGGCAGGCCGGCCCCCGGGCTGGCCTGTTTCCTGGTGAAATGCTAGGACAGGAGTCGCTTGACAGCAACAGAATAGGTAAATATACCCATCATCGGTAATGATCCTTACGTAGTCTCCGTATCGGCGAGCACGAACCCTTAGTGCAAACTACCGGCGCGAAGGCATCATTGCATCATGGTCATTTCCAGGCGAATTATGCCAGGCAGGGCAAGATGAGCGAAGACATCTATTACCGATCCGCACTCAATCGCGACCGGCTTATCCATATTGTCGATTCCGATCCGGCCACCTGCGAAGCGCTCAGCGTGCTGTTCCGGCTCGAAGGGTTTCAAACCACATTCTCGATTGATGCCGCACAATTCCTGGTCGGTCTCGAGCGCCGCATTCCCGATATCGTGGTACTCAATCTGCGCCTGCGGGAGGAGAGCGGTCTCAGCCTGTTGCGACGCATCAAGGCCATGGGGACCGGCACGCCGGTCTTCATGCTGGCCGACTATCCGCAGATCGAGGCGGCTGTCACGGCCATGAAGATTGGGGCTGCCGATGTCATCAGCAAGCCCATCGACACCGAGCATTTCCTTGCCGATATCCGTGACGCCCTGCGCCGGGATGTCCATCTCAACGCCATGCAGGGCGGTCGGCGGGTGATCGAGGTGCGCGGCTTCGCCCAGCTCACCCCGCGCGAGCGCGAGGTGCTGCAGTTGATCAGCAATGGTCAATCCAACAAGGAAGCCGGACGCCTGCTGGGCATTTCCCCGCGCACGATTGAAGTGCATCGGGCCCGCGTCATGGAAAAGCTCGGCGCCCGCAACACCGCCGACCTGATGCGGATCGTGCTGACCGGCTAGCGCTCGCTACCCTTCCGCGCTACCTAGACCGGCGGTTCAGTGCCGTCATCGGACTGGTCGGTGTCGCGGACGATCTCGATCTTGACCTTGGTGGCAAGGCCGGCAATGGCGCCGATCGCCGCCAGCCAGGGGGCTGTCAGCACGATCACCCCACCTGCCACGGCGCCGGCGGTCAGGGGAATTTCGAGAAAGACCGAGCCGTCTTCAGCGCGGATGCGCAAGCGGCTGACATTGCCCTCAGCGATCAGTCGCCTGACGGTCTCAATCAGCTGATGGCCGGCAATGTCGAGATCTTCGGTGAAGCGGCGGTTCCTGGATTCGTCGGTCATGACCATGCTCCTGCAAAGGTGATCTCACAACCTAGATCGCCCCCGGGGCCGCCGCATTGATTTGGCGCAAACCGCTGCAGTGTCGACAAAACCGGCCAGATCCGCCAAGCGGCGCACGCACAATCTGTCGGCCAGGCGTCCCTGGTTCAGGGCCAGCAACGCCGCCCCATGGCACAGCGCTCTAGCCGCCTACGGTCGGCAGCGTCAGGTCGCCCGAAGTCAGCTTGCTGGCGGTGATTTTCGCGTCGGCCCGTTCGCGCGGCAGTTCCAGGCTCGTCCAGACACTGACCAGGGCATGGCGCAGCTCGAACACCATTTCGTCGGTATGCAAAGGTGTCGGCGTGATCCGCAGCCGCTCGGTGCCCTTGGGCACGGTCGGATAGTTGATCGGCTGGATATAGATATTGTGCTTTTCCAGCAGCATGTCGCTGGCGGCCTTGCACTGGCGGGCATCGCCCACCATCAGGGGCACGATATGGGTTTCGGTCTCCATCACCGGCAGGCCGGCATCGGCCAGGATCGCCTTGGTCAGCCGCGCCTGGCGCTGCTGCATCATGCGTTCCTGATCGTGCCCCTTGAGGTGCTCGATCGAGGCGCGGGCGGCCGCGCATAGTGCGGGGGGCAGGGCGGTGGTGAAGATGAATTCCGGCGCGTAGGAGCGCACCGCATCGATGATCGCCTTATTGGCCGCAATATAGCCGCCCATCGTGCCAAAGCCCTTGGCCAGCGTGCCCTCGATCACGTCGATCCGGTCCATCAGCCCGTCGCGCTCGGCAATGCCGCCGCCTCGGGCCCCATACATGCCCACGGCATGGACTTCGTCGATATAGGTCAGCGCGCCGAATTCTTCGGCCAGGGCGCAGATTTCCGCAATCGGCGCAATGTCGCCATCCATCGAATAGATCGATTCAAAGCAGATCAGCTTGGGGCGCTTGCGGTCGGCCTGGGCCAGCAATTCGCGCAGATGGTCAACGTCATTGTGCCGGAAGATGACCTTCTGCATGCCGGACTGACGCACGCCCTGGATCATCGAGGCATGGTTGAGCTGGTCCGAATAGATGATGCAGTCGGGCAGCAGCCGCGCAATGGTCGAAATGCCGGCCTCGTTCGAAACAAAGCCCGAGGTGAAGACCAGGGCAGCTTCCTTGCGGTGCAGATCGGCGAGCGACCGCTCGAGCTCGACCAGCGGCCTATTCGTGCCCGAAATATTGCGCGTGCCGCCCGAGCCGACGCCCAGCTTGCCCGCCGTGACCTGCATGGCCTCGATCACCTTGGGGTGCTGGCCCATGCCCAGATAGTCATTGGAGCACCAGATGGTGATGTCCCGCTGATTGTCGGCGTCGTCGCGGTAGATGGCGCGGGGAAACTGTCCCGCTACGCGCTCCAGATCGGCAAAAACCCGATAGCGCTTCTCACTTCGAAGTGCATCTACCGCATCTTCGAATATGCCGCGATAATCCATCGAAACGTCCTTCCGTCTGCCGCGGACAACTCTGCGCCCTGGTTCGACGCCATTCCTTGCCTAACGCCGTCTGCAGCGCATTGACATAAGTCAAGATGCCGCGCGACCACGCCGACGGCCCTCGAGGGCCAAATCACGGCATCGCAACTTGAGACTCATTCTAATCTGGCGGGGCCCGCGCGACAATGCGTCAAACGCGCACGAGGCTATTGTCAGAAAAGCGGCGCTCCGATGGCCTGCGCCAAGCGCCCCGCCACGTTGTGTCCAAGGCAATCGCGGGGAAGCGTCTATGCCGCGGCCCAGCGCGCATCGGCCTTGCCCGCCTCATGCCCCATACGCTAAGCCCTCGGGGCGCAAAGGAGATCGAGCATGGCCGCATTCGCCACCTATCCCAGCCTTGCCGGCATGCCGGTGGTGATTTCGGGCGGCGCCACCGGCATCGGCGCCGCTCTGGTGCGCAATTTTGCCGCCCAGGGCGCCCGCATCGGCTTTGTCGATATTGCCGCTGAAGCCGGCCATGCCTTGGCCGCCGAACTGGTCGGACTGGGCCAGACCGCCCGCTTCATCGCCTGCGATATTACCGATACCACCGCCTATCAGGCCGCCATTGCCGATCTGGCCGCGATCCATGGCGATGCCTTGGTCCTCGTCAACAATGCCGCGCATGACCAGCGCCACAATTGGGCGGAGGTGACCCCCGCCGACTGGGACAGTCGCATGGCCGTCAATCTCAAACACGCCTTCTTCGCCATCCAGGCGGTGGCGCCCGGCATGATCAGGGCGGGCAAGGGCGCCATCATCAATACCGGCTCGATCAGCTGGATGATCATGACCCCCATGCTGCCCATCTACGAGACGGCCAAGGCTGCAACCCATGGCCTGACCCGCGCCATGGCGCGCGAACTGGGCCGCTCCAGAATCCGCGTCAATTCCCTGGTGCCCGGCGCCGTCATCACCGACCGCCAGCTCAAGCTCTGGCTCGACGACGCGGCCTTGCGCGACATTGAGGCCAGTCAGGCCCTGGCTGGCCATGTCTATCCCGATGATGTGGCGCGTATGGCCCTGTTCCTCGCCGCCGATGACAGCGCCATGATCTCGGGGCAGCAATTCCTCGTTGATGGCGGCTGGGCAAGCGTCTGAGCCGTTCATCGACGGTTCAGGCTCTTTCGTTCATCACCATCCTGCCGTATTGAGAGGGCACCGATAGGCCACAAATCAATCCTTCAGGGGGATAGTCTATGAAATCGAAGATTTTGGTCGCGCTGGCCGCGACATTGGCGCTGAGCGCTTGCACCACCACCGATCCCTATACCGGCGAGTCGCGCCTTTCCAATACCAGCGGCGGCGCGCTGATCGGTGCCGGCGGCGGCGCGCTTGCCGGGGCGCTGGTCGGCGCCGCGACGGGTGGTGATCCCCGTATCGGTGCCCTGATCGGCGCTGGCGTTGGCGGCCTTACCGGTGCCGGCATCGGCTCCTACATGGATCAGCAGGAAGCCGAGCTGCGTGCGCAGCTGCAGGGTACCGGCGTTTCCGTCACGCGCGTCGGCCAGAACATCATCCTCAACATGCCGTCCAACATCACCTTTGCCACCGACCAATCCATGGTGCAGCCGCAGTTCAATTCGACCCTGGTATCGGTTGCGCTGGTGCTCAAGAAATTCGACAAGTCCATCATCGACGTCTACGGCCATACCGACAGCCAGGGCGATGACGCCTATAATCTGGGCCTCAGCCAGCGCCGCGCCGTCTCGGTGGCCACCGCTCTGGCCAATCAGGGCATCGATCAGCGCCGCTTCTACATTGAGGGCAAGGGCGAAACGAGCCCGATCGCTTCCAACGCGACCGAGCAGGGCCGCGCCCAGAACCGACGCGTCGAAATCCAGATCGCCCCGATCAACGGCTGATCGCATCGCTTCCGCAACATAAAAGGCGCGTCCCGCAGGGCGCGCCTTTTTTCTGCGAGGGCGTTTGGACTACTGCGCCGGCACGGCCGGCTGCTGCACCGGCACAGCCGGGTCGGTCGCCGGGGCGACCACGCTTTCCGAGGTCGGCGTGCCCGGTTGCACATCGGTGGCCGGTGCACCCTGAAACATCTGCAGCAGGAACAGCACGGCCACCACGACAGCGAGGCCGACAAGACCATAGAGCCACCAATTGGTGGGGCCGGTGGCGCCTACCGTAGCGTCATGTTCCCCCGCCACCTTGAGGGTTGAATTGTCCGGCACATTGAGCCGCGCGCCGTTTTCATCGACAAGGTAATCCACATTGGCCACCTTGGGATCCGGCCCCTTGGGTGCTGTTGCCATCAGAAATCTCCCTTCAGAACGGTGTCGGCGCCGACATCGTCCTGGCTGCCCTGCCGTACTTCGGCAATTGCGGCGTCGACTTCCTCTGGCTTGAAGCCAAACTTTGCCTCGTCGGCAGGCGCCTCGCTGATTTGTGCCTTGAGCTGATGCAGCAGGTCGATTTTCTCCCTGGCGGTGAACAACGGATTATGGGCGATTTGTTGGGGCGACATATTGCTCTGTCCCCCCATGCGGTCACGCAGGCTGTCAAAGATCATGGCATTCCCCTTTCGGTCATGCCTTTGCAACGCCCTCAGGGCGGCGCGGTTCCGGATTTGCGGGCCTGCCGCCGCCGCGGTTCCGCGGCAATCGAGTGCCCCCGATCACATTTTCCGCGCATGGAACTTCGGCCTCTGGCCTCACGTTAGCCCCTCACACGCAACCAAGAGGAGTTCACCAATGGCTTATGATGACATTGCCAACAAGGATGCCAGCGTCAAGGAAACCCATGACCTGATCGCTTCCGACAAGGTCGAAGGCACCAAGGTATATGACCCCCGCGGTGAGCATATCGGCTCGATCGAGCGCCTGCTCGTCGAAAAGCGCAGCGGCAAGGTATCCTATGCCGTGCTCAGCTTTGGCGGCTTTCTCGGCATCGGCGACGAGCATTACCCGCTGCCTTGGTCCAAGCTGAACTATGATGAGAATCTCGGCGGTTACCAGGTCGACGTGACCAAGGAACAGCTCGAAGGCGCACCAAAATATGACAATGATGACGACTACTGGACGCCCGAAAACGGCCGCCGCGTCTATGACTATTACGGCATCGCGCCCTATTGGATCTAGTCTCGCCTGACGGGGACGAGCCCAAGGGCTCTCGTCTCAAACCCATCGCCGGCGCCCCCAAGGGCGTCGGCGTTTTGCTGTCTGCGACTTCTGCCGCCTGGCCTCACAAAGGCAAGCTGGTGGCGACCATCCAGGCCCGATCCGCGCATCCGTCGAGCCGGCTCCAGTTCATCCCGGGGCTGCCACTGCCCCCCCGTCCCGCGCGGGTCGTTTCGAGGCCTATGTCAATATGCCCGCAGCCCCCGTGACCCGCTTCAGCCTGACCGCTTCCAGGCTCGGCGCATAGCCGAACTGGCGCTTATATTCCCGGCTGAACTGGGAGGGACTGTCATAGCCGACGCGATAGCCTATCGCGGCCACGTCACCCGGTTGGGCCGTCAGCATCAAGCGCGCCTCCTGCAACCTGATCTGCTTTTGAAACTGGATCGGGCTCATGGCCGTCACCGCATGAAAATTGCGGTAAAAGGCCGAGGCACTCATGCCGCAGATCCCGGCGACATCCTCGACGCGAAAGGCGCGCGCATAGTGGTCGCGTATCCAGCGCACGGCCCGGCCAATGTGGCTGAGATTGCTGTCGGCCAGACCCAGCTGCCGCACCGCCGCGCCCTGCTCCCCTGAAATCAGTATCCAGAGAATCTCGCGCTTGATTAGCGGGGCAAGCACAGGGATGTCGCGCGGCGAATCGAGCAGGCGCAGCAGGCGCGTCACTGCGTCGAGCAAGGGCGCCGGTGCGGCACTGACCGCCATGCTGCCGGGCGGGTTGCCACGGCCGTCGCGCAGATCGGCGGCGCCGGCCTGCAACAGCAATTCGGCAATGCGGGCCGGATGCAGCAGCAAGCCGACACCAAGGGCGGGGCGGTCAGGGCTGGCATCGATGAACTGGCCGGTGACCGGTAGATCCAGCGACGACACCAGGTATTCTCCGGGGCCATAGCTATAGACGCGATCGCCCAGCGCCAGGCGCTTCATGCCCTGGACAATGAGCGCCATGACCGAGCCGGACATGGACTGTTCGAGCATGGACACGTCCTGGCGAGCGAGCAGCAGCCCCTCGATTGGCGTTGTCATATCCGCCTTGGCGTGGCGGTCGATCAGATTGCGCAGTTCATCAAGGGCCATGGCACGACTCCGGGGGCCCGCACTGGCTAGCACGGACGCCTTATCCTATCGAACAGTATTCTCAAGAAAAGTAGGATTGTGCAAGTCTGCGGGAGGATAGGCATAACCCCTCATGGCCAGGTGGTGCTTCTTTAGGGCCATGGAGCGAGCGACAGGGTCCGCCCCCTGCGCCGTAACGCCGGAGATCATTATGTCAGAACAGAACAAGCAGATTGCCCGCCACTATTTCGCAGGCCTCGATGCCCAGAAATCGCCGCCTGCCGAATGGGTCACGCCCGATTTCGTGCTCCACATTGCCGGCAGTCCGGCCATGGACCTCAAGGCCGCCCAGCAATTCAGCGTCGCGCTCGTCGCCGCCGTCCCGAACCTGACCCATCCCATCGTTGAGCTGATCGCCGAGGGCGACAAGGTTTGCTATCGGGGCCGCTATGAGGGAGTGCAGTCCGCACCTTATCTGGGGGCCATGGGAGCAAGCGGCGTACTGTCGGCGACCGGCGCCGGCATGCTGCGCATTGCCAATGGCAAGGTCGCAGAGATCTGGATCTGGCCAGACACCATGACGGTCATGCAGCAGCTGGGCGTCCTGCCAGAACAGCGCTGACGACACACAGCACGCAGCATGGATCGACCCCGTGCTGTGCCCAGCAACAGGCCGGCCAAACCATGTCGCGCCAGTCAATTGCCCTATCCCTGAAAGGAACTCCCATGTCGATCCAGCACGGCTTTCACGCCACGATCACCGCCCATCCCGGCCAAGGCAGCGCCCTTGTCGATCTGCTGCTTGCCGCCCCCTCGCTGAACCATGACGATTGCCTTGTCTTCCTCGTCAGCCGCTCGGCCAGCAATCCGGACCTGGTAAGCGTCACAGAAGGCTGGAGCAGCCAGGCCGCGCATAGCCAGTTCTTCGCTGGTCCGCTGGCCCAGGCCTTCATTGCCGCGCCGGCGCCGCTGGTCGCCGGCGAGTCGATCTATACCGATCTCGTTCCCCTGGGCGGCAAGGCCCTGCTCGGCTAGCCCGCTTCCTTTCCCTTCCCACCGCTGAAGTCCTCACGTCCCGTTTTGGGGCGCGGGTTTCTGTACGCCACATCAAGGAAATCATCATGTCCATGCCTCGCCCGCCGCTCGATCCCGAACTGGGGCAAAAACTCGCGGCCTTTCCGCTCGGAGTCGACCTCGATGCCGAAATCCTCGCCCACCTGCGCGACTATCGCGTGCCAGCCGAGACCTATCTCGACGGGCGCCGGGTCGACCGCCAGGAGCGCCTGGTGACGTCCAGTGACGGCGTCGATCTGCCCCTCTCAGTGTTCCGCCCCACAGCGGCGCTTGCCAAGGCGCCCTGCATCTACTGGCTGCATGGTGGTGGCATGGTCATGGGCGACCGCTTCGCCAATCTCGACATTCCGCTCGACTGGCTCGAGCAGCATGGTGCCGTCGTCGTGACCATCGATTACCGCCTGGCCCCGGAAGTGTCTGGCACCACCCTGGTCGAGGATTGCTATCAGGGTCTGCTCTGGATCGCCGCGCAAGCGGTCGACCTGGGCATCGACCCCAAGCGTATCATTGTGGCGGCCTTGCCGCCGGCGTGACGCTCTTGGCACGCGACCGCAACGGCCCGGCCATTGCCGCGCAAATTCTCATCTGTCCCATGCTCGACCACCGCAATGAAACGGTATCGAGCCAGCAATATGCCGGCGATGCCGGTGTCTGGACGCGGGAGAAGAATATCTTTGCCTGGCAAGCAGTGCTGACGCCGCAACCGGGCAGGGTCTCGGCCTATATCTCCCCCGCGCTGGCGGACGATCTGTCCGGCCTGCCCATCACCTATATCGACGCCGGCAGTGCCGAAGTCTTCCGCGACGAGGATGTCGCCTATGCCAGCGGCATCTGGGCGGCCGGCGGCCAGGCCGAGCTGCATGTCTGGGCCGGCGGCTTCCACGGCTTTGACGCCATGTTCCCCGACGCCGGCATTTCAATGGATGCCCGCGCCGCGCGCAGCGCCTGGCTGAACCGCGTCCTCAAACGCATCCCCTGATCCCCCGCGGGAAGACCCGCAACCAACGCCAACCAAAGGAAACTGACTATGAAAACCGTTCTCATTACCGGCACCTCTTCCGGCTATGGCCTCGCAACTGCCCGCTATTTCCATGAGCAGGGCTGGAAAGTGGTGGCGACAATGCGCCGCCCGCAGCCCGAACTGCTGCCCCAGTCCGACCGCATGAGCGTTCTGCCGCTCGATGTCACCAGTCCGGCCAGTATCGAGGCCTGCCTGGCCGCTGCCGGTCCCTTCGACGTGCTGGTGAACAATGCCGGCATCGGCATGGTCGGCGCCTTCGAGGCCTCACCCATGACCCAGGTGCGCCGCCTGTTCGAAACCAACACGCTCGGCGTCATGGCGTTGACCCAGGCCGTGTTGCCGCAGATGCGGCGTCAGGGCGGTGGGGTGATCGTCAACGTCACCTCGAGCGTGGTGCTGGCACCATCGCCCTTTGCGGCGGCCTATACTGCCACCAAGACCGCCATCGAAGGCTTTTCCCGTTCCCTGGCCAAGGAACTGGTGGCCTTCGATATCGGCATCAAGCTTGTCGAGCCCGGCTATGCACCGACCACCCGGTTTGGGGCCAATACCGAACTGCCGATCGCGGACTTAATCCCGGCTGACTATGCCGATTTTGCCCGGCCCATCTTTGAGGCCTTTGCCGCGCCTACGGTAACGACAAGGGAAATCGACGTCGCCGAGGCGGTTTGGCGGGCCGCCACTGATACGACCGGCCAGCAGCGTTTCCCGGCCGGCCCCGATGCCGTCGCGTTCTGGGAGGCGTCTCGGTGAGCATGCGGACTGCCCTGGCTGCCAGTTCCGGCGGCGTTTGTGCAGGCCCAGTGCCTCTACCGCCGGACCAGCCAAGGCCAATTGGCCTCGCTGCCCTGTAGCGGTTGCCATTCGGCCAGGCAATGATGAGGGGGCAGGGGGATGAATGGCGGGGCCGGGCCTCTCAAGTGGCCCCGCCTGCCGCAGTCCACCTGCCAGCCTTAAGCCCGCCTCGCCGTCGGCGGTTGCCCTCTCCCTCCGTTCCAACCAGATGGCGGTGCCTTGCGATCAGAGGCACCGCCATTTGCTCATATTGGTCTGCCGCCACCAGACAATGGTGCCCTCTGCCCTGGGCATGAACGCATCGCCACTGTAGTGCCCAAAGGGGCCGACGCCGTCTGTGCTTGGCGCCACACGGCCTGGCTCGAGGCCCAAAATGGCCAAAACTGACACTGGACAACCGCGTAAAGGCGCCTGCCACACGATTGGCGCGGCGCCCCGCAGGGGGTGAGTGATCGAGCCAGGGGCGCTCCCAGTCGACCGGGCGAGCCTCGCAGTCTGGTCAACCTTCCTGACTATTTATCGGATCAAAAGTGCGGTTGTCGCACCCCGTGCGCAGGCGGCCTCCCGACAAGTCACGACTCGGGCGCGGCAAGCCTGGCGCGGGCTGGCCGGCGAACAGTCAGAATGTAGCGATGGATTTCGACTCAGCCTCGATTCACGTGGGTGAATCAACGGCGCGGTCAGATTCAGCAAGACTCATGTAAATCGTCTCTTTCTGAAGTTATATTTACATAATATGCAATCTATATTGATTGAAAAAAATAAGTACAAGTACCAAGGCGAGCGAGCTTTAGTAATTTTTGATTAAGCGCTTGGACTGTAAGTTACATCTATATCCAGCAAGAATCTGCTGTGAACCAAATGTCAAAGAATTTGGCTGAGTGCACCTTGGGCGCCGCATGCGGGCGTGCGTTTACTTGGTGTCGAGGCCCGTCAGCGGGGTTTCATTCCTATGCATCGCATTAGTCCCAAGTCGCCTCAGGTCACATTATGACCCGGGTCAGTGTCCATCGCGTTGAGGTGTCCGGCGATGCCGGGCTGCGATCTGCGCAGGCGCTTGCCGATCAACTGCGCGAAGCCCTGGCGGCACACGAGGCGATCGCCATCGTCACCGAGGCCGTCACCAGCGCCGATATCACCACAATTCAGCTCCTGCTCTCGGCCCGCAAACAGGCGGCGGAACTGCACAAATCCTTGTCGCTTGCCGCGCCGCCCACGGGCGTATTGCGCGATTTGTTGATCGCTACCGGCTGCCTGTCGATTGACGGCAAGCCACTGACACCAGACGGCGACTTCTGGACACCGCAAGCAGACCAAGCCGAGGAAAATGCAGCATGAGCAAGACTATCCTGACCATCGATGATTCCGCGTCCATCCGGCAGATGGTTGCCATGACACTGTCCGCTGCGGGACTTGACGTCATTGAGGCGGTCGACGGATCCGACGGTTACAACAAGGCGACGACCAACACGGTTCATGCGGTGATCACCGACTTGAACATGCCGATCATGAACGGCATCGAGTTTATCCGCAAATACCGCCAGCACCCGGCGAGCAAGGGGGTGCCGATCATTCTGCTGACCACTGAATCCGATGAGGAGCTCAAGCGCCAGGCCAAGGAAGCCGGGGCCACGGGATGGATCGTCAAGCCCTTCAAGCAGGACCAGCTGCTGGCTGTCATTAAAAAGGTCACCGGAGCATGAGCTTTCCCGATCCCACCGAGACCTTTCGCCAGGAAGCCCGCGAACTGCTCGAAAGCCTTGAAGCCGGACTTCTCGACCTTGAGCACAATCCGGCCAATGACGATCTGATCAACTCGACCTTTCGCGCCCTGCACACCATCAAGGGCTCGGGCGCCATGTTCGGCTTCACCGCCGTGGCGAGCTTTGTGCACGAATTCGAAACGGCCTTCGATCAGGTCCGCAAGGGCCAGACGCCAGCCACCCCCGAACTGATTGGGGTGGCGCTCGATGCCAAGGACCATATCCACAAGCTCATCGAACATCCCGATGCCGAGCAAGCGGGGGGCGACGCCATTCTCAAAGCGCTGCAACTGGTAATCGCCGGCGCCAACGCGGCAGCGCCTGCTGCCACTGTGCCTGTCACCCCAGATGCGGCATCGGCGCCGCTTGCCACTGCGCCGGACCAGGGCGCGGGGCGCTGGCGCATCCGCTTCCGCCTGCCCAGCGATGCGCTGGTTTATGGCACCAACCCGCTCTTGCTGCTCGAGGAAATCAAGGAACTCGGGCCCTGCACCATTACCGCACTCACCGATACCATCCCCCTTCTCGACCTCATCGATCCCGAACTGCCCTATCTGGGCTGGCAGATTGACCTGACCGCTCAGGACCCGACATCGGCCATCGATGACGTCTTCATGTTCCTCAAGGACGGCATGCAGCTGTCGGTCGAGCCCCTCGGCGACGCGGCCGATTCTGAGCCTGCAGTGCTTGCCCAGCCTTTGCCCATCGTTGTCGATATGGCCAGCGCCGTCGCGAGCGTCTCGGCGCCACCGCCAAGTCCTCCCGCCGCCGCCAATGCGCCGGTCAAGGCCGCCGCACCGGATCGGGCGCCATCCTCGTCCATGCGCGTCGATGCCGAACGGCTCGACGAGCTGATGGACCGCGTCGGGGAACTGGTCATCGCTCAGGCCCGGCTGACCCAGATCGCCGCACAAAGCGATGACCTCAATCTCAAGGCCGTTGCCGAGGAGCTCGAGCGCCTCAGCTCGGGACTGCGCGACACCACCATGGGCATTCGCATGGTGCCCATTGGCTCGCTATTCGGCCGTTTCCGCCGCCTCATCCACGATCTGTCGCGTGATCTGGAAAAGGACATCGAGTTCATCACCACCGGTGAAGATACCGAACTCGACAAGACCATGATCGAGCGGCTTGCCGACCCCCTGGTCCACCTTATCCGCAACTCGGTCGACCATGGCCTGGAAGACCCGGAACGCCGCGTCAAGGCTGGCAAGTCCGCCAAGGGAACGGTGCGGCTATCGGCGGTCTATTCTGGCGCCGAGGTAGCCATCTCGGTCAGCGATGACGGGGCAGGGCTCAATGCCGACCGCATCCGTGCCAAAGCCGAAGAGGCAGGCCTATTGGCGGCCGATGCCAAGATTGCCGATCAGGATCTTTGGCAGATGATCTTTGCGCCCGGTTTTTCGACGGCCAAGGAAGTCACGTCCCTGTCCGGTCGTGGCGTTGGCATGGACGTGGTCAAGCGCACCATTGATGGCCTGCGCGGCAGCATCGATGTGGCGACCGTGGCGGGCCAGGGCTCGACCATGACGCTGCGCCTGCCGCTGACGCTGGCCATCATCGATGGTATGCTGGTCCGGGTCGGCAATGGTCGCTTCACCATTCCCCTGGCCGCGGTTGAAGAATGCGTCGAACTGCCCGACGGCATTGACGCCCATGCCCGGGGCCGCAACTTCCTCGATATCCGGGGCAGCCTCGTGCCCTTCCTGCGGCTGCGCGAAGTCTTCGGCACCAAGGCAGCGCTCGAACCGCACCAGAAAGTGGTCATCGTCTCCTCCGGCGAAGGCCGCGTCGGCCTCGTCGTCGATCAGATCATCGGCAACAACCAGACGGTGATCAAGCAGCTGAGCAAGCTGCATTCCTCGATCAAGTCCTTTTCCGGCGCGACCATCCTGGGCGATGGCAGCGTGGCCCTGATCCTCGATACCGCCCACCTGGTTGCCCATGGGCAACATTATGTCGACCACGGGAGGGCTGCATGACCGACACTGAAACTGGATCGATGAAGGCGCTGACGCTGCGCCTGCAGGACGAGTTGTTTGCCGTCGAGGCGGGCAGCGTGCGCGAAATCCTCGATCTCGTGCCCATCACCGAAGTCCCCAATGCCTCGCCCTTCGTCAGCGGGCTGATCAACGTGCGGGGCCGCGTCGTGCCGCTCGCCGATCTGCGCGTCATGTTTGGCATGGATCGCCCCGAGCCCGACCAGGACACCCGCATCGTGGTGATGGAAATCAACATCGAGGGCGAACCCACCATTGCCGGCATCCTTGCCGACAAGGTCCACGATGTCACCGATATCGAATCCGTCTCCATTGAGGAGGCGCCCAAGGTCGGCATGCGCTGGCGCCCTGAATTCATCAAGGGCATCGGCAAGCGCAATGGCGGCTTCATTATTATCCCAAATCTGGGACGAATTTTTGAAACTCAGGGCGGCGGAAGCCCGTCCTCGGCAGCATTAGAAGAAAGGTCTGCATTGTGAGACTAACCATCAAGACAAAACTGGCGACGACCTTTGCTGTCGTCGTGGCCATGACGGGTGTCGGCATGTTCATGGGTATCCAGAATCTGGGCACCCTCAACGAGTCGCTTGAGGGTATCGTCCAAGGCAATGTGAGGCGTGTCCAGCTTGCCTCGAGCATCAACGCCCATTCCTTGCGTATCGCTCGTGACGAGAAGAACTATATTCTCGCCAGCACCGCCGAGGAGATGAAGGCGCTCGGCGAGTCGATCGGCTCCGAAGAAGCCACCTTGCGCGAAGAAACCCAGAAACTGCTGGAACTGAGCAGCGATGCGGGCAAGCCGCTTGTCGAGGCCTATCGCACGGCCTGGGCTGAGTTCTACGCCATCAATCAGCGCGTCCGCACCTTTTCTGACTTGAATTCTCAGGTCGCAGCCCGTGTCCAGGTTGAAGCGGCCCGCCCCCTGCAGGCCGAGGCGATCGAGACGCTTAGAGGCATCGACGAACGTCTGGAACAGCGTTTGGAAACCGTTGCGGATGCAGCGGCAGTGGAAGTGTATAGCCGCCTTATGAATGTTCAGACAACGATGATCGAGATCGCACGCGACGTGCGCAACGTCATCCTGTCGATGGACGATCCCACGCTACAGCAGGGCTATGTCGAGGCCGTCGACACGCGACTTGCCGACCTG
>CAXBHD010000037.1:0-18186 GCA_963975335.1 uncultured Devosia sp.
GAGGAACCCGCCAAAGATATTCACGCTCGCAAACACCAGGGCGATGAAGCCGAAGACCTTGGAAATCCAGCTCGCATCGGTTGCCAGATGCACGCCCACGGCGAGCAGCGCCCCCACCACGATCACCGAGGAGATCGCATTGGTCACGCTCATCAGCGGCGTATGCAGCGCCGGGGTCACCGACCACACCACGAAATAGCCGACAAAGATCGCCAGCACGAAAATCGCCAGCCGGAAGGTAAAGGGGTCTATGGCGCCCCCGATGGCCGCATGGGCGGCGACCGCCACCATGTCGGCGGTCTGTTCTGCCGTGGCTTCCATTTACTGGGCTCCCTTCGGGGCTGCGGGCTTCTTGGCGGCGGCCGGCTTCTTGATGGCAGCAGGCTTTTTCGCATTCTGCTTGGCCGGCGCGTGGTCTTCCACATGCGTGGCGGGTGTGCTGGCAGCGGCGGTGCCGGCGGCCGGCTTGGCCTTTGCCGGCGTTGCACGGGCGGGCTTTTTGGGTATTGCCGGCGCCTTGGCCTTGGCGGTGGTAGCCGCTTCGGCCGCACTATCCATCACCGCTGCGGCCTTGCGCGTTGCCGCGCGCTTGGCCACGCTGACCGGCGCGGCGGCCGTGTCGGGATGCGATTGCTCCACCCCGGGCGCCGCCTTGTTGGGCGTATCGGCCATGGCCGCGACAACGGGCTGGGCTTCCGGCTTGGCCGCGGCCGGCTTTTTGGCCGGCATGGCAGCCGCAGCCCCGGTCTTGACGGGGGCGGCCTTGGCGACGACGCCCCTGGCTGCCGGCTTTGGCGCGCTTTTCGGCGCCGCCTTGGCAACGGCCAGCGGCATGGCATTGGTATTGGTCGCGGCGGGCTTGGCGGTCGTTGGCTTGGCCTCGGCCGCGATGGCGGCGCCGACAAAGTTCGGATGCACCACCGCGCCATCGCGCGTCAGCACCGTCGCCTTGACCAGCTCGTCATCCCAGTTGACCGCCATTGTCTTGCCCTTGGCGTCGATCAGCGTGGTGAGGAAAGCCAGCAGGTTGCGGGCATAGAGCTGGCTGGCCGTGGTGGGAATGCGACCCTGCATATTGCTGTAGCCGATAATGGTCACGCCCTGGTGCTCGATCACCTGGTCCGGCACCGTCAGCTCGACATTGCCGCCGCGCTCGGCGGCCAGATCAACGATCACCGAGCCGGGCGCCATGGATTCCACCATGGCCTTGCTGATCAGCCGCGGCGCCGGGCGCCCCGGGATCAGTGCCGTGGTGATGACGATATCCTGCTTGGCAATGTGCTGGGCCGTCAGCTCGGCCTGCTTGGCCTGATATTCGGCGCTCATCTGCTTGGCATAGCCGCCCGCCGTTTCGGCCTGCTTGAACTCGTCATCCTCGACGGCGATGAACTTGCCGCCCAGGCTTTCCACCTGTTCCTTGGCCGCCGGCCGCACGTCGGTGGCCGACACCACCGCGCCCAGCCGCTTGGCCGTGGCAATGGCCTGCAGGCCCGCGACGCCCGCGCCCATCACGAAGACCTTGGCCGGCCGCACCGTGCCGGCAGCCGTCATCATCATCGGCATGGCCCGGTCGAAGGCGGCAGCCGCTTCGATCACGCCCTGATAGCCGGCCAGATTGGCCTGGCTGGACAGGATATCCATCACCTGCGCACGGGTAATGCGCGGCATGAACTCCATCGCCATGGCGGTGACACCGGCCTTGGCCAGTGCCGCCACGTCGGCCTCATTGCCATAGGGGTCGAGCGCCCCGATCACCAGCGCGCCGGCATTGACGCCCGCCAGTGCGGCCGCGGCGGGGCGGCGCACCGTCAGCACCACATCGGCACCCTTGAGCGTCACCGCGGGGGTCGCCCCAATCACCGCGCCGGCCGCCTCGTAATCCGCATCCAGAATGCGCGAGCCGAGCCCGGCGCCCTTGTCGACGGCGACGCTGGCGCCCAGCGCAATGAGCTTGCCGACCGTCTCGGGGGTGGCCGCAACGCGGTTCTCTCCCTCGAGACGCTCGCGAACGATGGCAATCTTCATGAATGTCTCCTGCCCGCCTGCCCGGTGGACAGGCTAGAATGATAAGCCTGTATCCGCGCTGAAATCAGGGCTGGATCAGGAAATAGAGGATGACCATGGACGCAGCCAGGACGATAACGGTCCATTTGGTGACCGTGAGGAAGCCCTCATAAGTCGCCTCATGCTGGGCATAGTCCATCGGCGATTCCAGCCGCGGTTCGGAATGGTGCTCAGGGTGGTGGTGCTTGGTGGCCATGTCGTCCTCGTAAGTCCCAGCTACAGTAAAGTCTATTCGTCCAAAGTCGGTGACCTGCCGGCCGCGTTCGGCGACGCCTCAGGGCGCCGTTGCCTCCAGCTCGTCGATCAACCCCTCGATCATGGAGAGACCCAGCGACCAGAATTGGGGATCCTTGGCATCCAGCCCGAACGGCGCGAGCAGCTCGGTATGGTGCTGGCTTCCCCCGGCCTTGAGCAGCTCGAAATAGCGCTCGGCAAAGCCCTCACTGGACTTCTCATACTGTGCGTAGAGCGAGTTCACAAGGCAGTCGCCAAAGGCATAGGCATAGACGTAAAACGGCGAATGGATGAAGTGCGGAATATAGGCCCAGAAGCTCTCATAGCCCTCATTGGCAATGATGGCATTGCCCAGCGATTCCTGCTGCACATCGAGCCAGATCTGGTTGATCTGCTCGGTCTTGAGCTCGCCCTGCCGCCGCGCCGTATGCACCCGCCGCTCGAATGTATAGAACGCGATCTGCCGCACCACCGTGTTGAGCATGTCCTCGACCTTGCTCGACAGCAGGGCAAAGCGCTGCGTCGGGTCGGTGGTTTTATTCAAGAGCGACCTGAACGTCAGCATTTCCCCGAACACCGAGGCCGTTTCGGCCAAGGTCAGCGGCGTATTGGCCAGGATCGGCCCCTGCGCCGCCGCCAGCCGCTGATGCACGCCATGGCCCAGCTCATGGGCCAGCGTCATGATATCGCGTGAGCGGCCCATATAGTTGAGCATCAGATAGGGATGGGCGCTCGGCACCGTCGGATGGGCAAAGGCCCCCGACAGCTTGCCATCCCCGCTCGGTGCATCGATCCAGCCTGAATTGAAGAAGGGCGCGGCACATGCCGCCAGCTCGGGCGAGAACTTGCCATAGGCCTCCATCACGGTGGCAACCGCACTGTCCCAGTCCCAGACCCGCTCGTCGCTGGTCGGCAGCGGCGCATTGCGGTCCCAGGCATTGAGTCTGTCCTTGCCGAACCACTTGGCCTTCATCCTGTAATAGCGATGGCTGAGCCGCGGATAGGCCGCCTCCACCGCCTGCTGCAGCGCATCGACGACCTCGCGCTCCACCGAATTGGCCATATGCCTGGAATCGGCAATATCGGTGTAGCCGCGCCAGCGATCGGAGATTTCCTTGTCCTTGGCCAGCACATTGGTGATGTGGGTGAACAGCCGCCCATTGGCCTTGAGGGTCTTGCCCAGCGCCTTGAACGCGGCCGCGCGCTTGGTCTCGTCCTTTTCGCTCAGCAGATGCAGCGTGGCTTCGAGATTGAGCGTCTCGCCATTGACCTCAAACTCGAGGCTGCTCAGCGTTTCGTCGAACAGCCGGTTCCACGCCGAAAACGACGTGGTCGACTTGTCGTGGAACAGCTCTTCGAGCTTGTCGTCCAGCTGATAGGGCTTGGCCTTGCGCAATTCGGCAAACCAGGTGCGGTAACGCGCCAGCTCGGCATCCCCGGCAAAGGCGGCTTCCAGATCGGCATCGTCGATGCGGTTGAGCTCGAGCTCGAAAAACAGCACGCGGGTGGAAAGGTTGGTCAGCGCCTCATTGGTGTCGCCCATGAACTTGGCGCGGTCCGGATCGGTCGATTTCTGCGCATATTGCAGAAAGGCGAACGAGCCGATGCGCCCGGTTAGGTCGCCCAGCTTTTCGCTGTCCTTGATCGCCTGGATCAGCTGTCCCGACTGCGTCAGCGCGATCAGCTTGCCCTTGTAATCGGCCTCAAAGCGCGCGGCATCGGCCTTGGCCTTTTCCAGATCCGCCTTGAATGCGGCGCTCTCGCCGCCCGGATAGAGATCGCTGAGATCCCATACCGGCAGGGCGCCGAACTGGTTATGGCTCTTCTGGACGGGGGCATTCATGGGCTTGTCTCCGGCGCTTCTGCTGTGGCGCGGACCTTAACCAGCGAGGGATGGGTTGGAAAGGGTGCGGCCAGCGCGCGATGCCGGCAACGGGTTTTCCGCCCCCGCCCGCGGGGGAGAAGGCTTGAGAGCTAAGCGCGAAAGGCCCGCCGTCAGCGTGGTGGAGGGGGGCGCCACGAGCAAGATGCCGCCATCGCCCCGCCAAATTCTCCATGATTAATCGCCCCTTAACCCCATCCGCTCATCTTGTTCCCAAAACGGCACACGAATCGATGCCGCCGCAAGAGACCGGGGTTTGAATGACGCGCATTCTGGTAGTTGATGATGATCCGGTTCAGCTGCGCCTTACCGCCGAGGTCGCCAACCGGGCCGGCTTCAAGCCGCTGACCGCCACCGGGGGCGAACAGGCTTTGGCCATTCTGCGCGACGATCGCAATATCGGCGCCATGATCCTCGACCTGGTCATGCCCGATCTCGACGGCATGGGCGTCATGGACGCCATGCGCCGCGAGGGCCTGACCACCCCCGTCATCATCCAGACCGGCAATGCCTCGCTCGAGACGGTGATCTCGGCCATGCGCAATGGCGCCGCCGATTATTTCGTCAAGCCCGTGGCGCCCGAGCGGCTCATCATCTCGCTGCGCAATGCCATGAAGCTCGACGCGCTCGAGGCCACCATCCGCGCCGAACGCGCCCGCAAATCCGGCACCTTCACCGCCAGCGACATGATCGCCAGGGCGCCCTCCATGGCCCGCGTCCTCAGCCTCTGCGCCAAGGCCGCCAAATCCACCATTCCCGTCCTCATCGAGGGCGAGACCGGCGTCGGCAAGGAATTGATCGCCCGCATCATCCAGGGCTCGGGCGACCGCGCCGGCAAGCCCTTTGTCACCGTCAACTGCGGCGCCATCCCGCCCAATCTGGTGGAATCGGTGCTGTTCGGCCACAAGAAGGGCGCCTTTACCGGCGCCATCGCCGATCAGGCCGGCAAGTTCGCCGAAGCCCATAATGGCACGCTGTTTCTCGACGAGATCGGCGAATTGCCGCTCGACATCCAGGTCAAGCTGCTGCGCGCTTTGCAGGAAGGCGAGATCGAGCCGGTCGGCTCGTCGCGCACCGAGCGCGTCAATGTGCGCATCATTTCGGCCACCAATCGGCGCCTGCTCAACCTGGCCAAATCCGGCGAGTTCCGCGAGGATCTCTATTACCGGCTCAACGTCTTCCCCATCTATACCCCGCCTTTGCGCGAGCGCATGGAAGACCTGCCCGCCATGGTCACCATGTTCATCGCCCGCTTCGCCGCCGAAGCCGGCAAGCGCATCCTGGGCATTTCCCCGGCCGCGCTCGACCTGCTGGTCAAATATGACTGGCCGGGCAATGTCCGCCAGCTGGAAAACGCCGTCTATCGCGCCGTCATCCTCAGCGATGGCGCCTTCCTCGAAACCATCGATTTTCCCCAGATCATCGCCCAGGCCAATGGCCGCGACCGCGCCATCAAGGAAATCCAGGCCGCCCCGGTGGCCGCCTCGCCCACCCATATCGACACCGCGACGGCCCGCCAGCGCATCAATGTCAGCATGCCCGCTTTGCCCGATCGCTTCCTCGACCCCAGCGGCGAAGTCGCCGCTTTGGCAGAGATCGAGCGCGCCGCCATCGTCTTTGCCATCGAGCATCACGGCGGCCGCATGTCCCGCGTCGCCCGCGCCCTCAAGATCGGCCGCTCGACGCTCTACCGCAAACTGCACGAATATGGCCTCGCCGAAGAAATGCTGAGCGACGCGGCCTGAGAAAGGCGTTGGGCCGGTTCGGGTGCGCGAGCCGGCCGGGAGCTGAGGGTGGTTTGCGGACACGCCGCTTCTCGGCAGTTCAGCCGGAAAAGCAGACCTCGGTCGATGGCGAACCAGGGGGGGCCGGCAGCTGCCTGCCCGTTTCAGGATCGGCGGGCGAGAAAGCGGCCCTCTTGCCAATTCGCCGACGGGGCTTTGCGCCCCATTGCCGCCATCTGGGAAGGGGCCTGCACGCTTCCGGCGCGTCCCAAAGCGTTCGGCAGGCGGAACCGGGGGCGCGCTGACGCCCGTCGCCATGAGATTCTTCCATCAGCGCATTGAATGCAGCTGCCGCTTCAAGTGACGCTCCCGATCCCCCCGCGCAAAGGGAGATGCGCCACTTCACCCGCAATGGCTGGAAAAGGAAGTATTGCGCCACTGCGGGTCACAACCAGGACCTGCCTTAACCTTGGGGAAACGATCTGCGCAGGCTCCATTGGTATTCCATTGCGGAATTTATTATCAGAATTCATGCATTGGAGTTGCGGATGCGCGTTATCATCGTCGAAGACAACTCGACCAACCTGGCCGTGCTGAGCGGCATTGTCAGTCGTATGGAGGGCGTCCTCTGCGTCGGCTTCACCGATCCTGGCGAGGCCATGGCGGATCTGCTGCGCCAGCCCTGCGACCTGGTGATTGTCGACTTCTTCATGCCTGGCCTGAATGGCCTCGAACTCATCCAGGCGGTGCGTTCAATGCCCCAGCACGCCCATGTGCCTGTCGTCATGATCACCGCGGACGCCGACCGCCAGCTACGGTTGGACGCCATAGCCAGCGGCGCCACCGATTTTCTGACCAAGCCCGTCGAGCCGGTTGAGCTGCGCTCGCGCGTCACCAATCTCCTGGCTTTGCGCAAGGCCCAGAATACCCTTGCCGAACGTGCCCAAAGTCTCAAGGAGGAGGTGGATCGCGCGACCGAGCATCTGCAGCGGCGCGAAGAGGAAATCGTCTATCGGCTGGCGCGCGCCATCGAGTTTCGCGACAATGAGACCAGCGAGCATGTCGGCCGCGTTGCGCAGGTCTCCCGCTTCATCGCCGAGGAGATGCAGCTCAATGAGAGCTTTGTCCGCGTTCTGGCCCTTGCTGCACCCCTCCACGATGTCGGCAAGATCGGCGTTCCCGATTGCATCCTGAACAAACCCGGCAAGCTCGATCCAGAAGAACGAGCGATCATGCAGCGACATGCTTCCATCGGCGCTCAGATTCTTGCCGATGGCGACTCCGATTTGGTGCGTATGGCCGCAGCCGTCGCTGCCAGCCACCACGAGCGCTGGGACGGCAAGGGCTATCCCCAGGGCCTGGAGGGCAATGCCATACCCTTGTCGGCCAGGATAACGGCCGTGGCCGATGTCTTTGATGCCTTGTGCAGCGAGCGCAGCTACAAGCCTGCCTGGCCAATCGAGCTCGCCCGCGAAGAGATCCTGCGCTCATCCGGGAGCCATTTCGACCCCGCCTGCGTGGCGGCGTTTGACCGCGCCTGGTCGCGTATTGCGGCCACCGTCAAGCCATCCCTTGTCAATGCTGCCTAAGGAACACCGAATGCGAATCCTGCTCGCCAGCGCACTGATTGCCCTTGCCGTACTGCCCCATTCCGTTCTTGCCGAAACCCTGTCCGTGCCCGGCGGCCCCGTAGTGCTGACGGTGAGCGGCAGCATAACCAATACCAATATCGAGCAGACGGCCCAGTTTGACCTCGCCATGCTTGACGCCCTGGCCCAGCACACAACAGTGACCGAAACGCCTTGGTACGACGGCGAGCAGACCTTCAGCGGCCCGCTGGCAGCGGCGCTGCTTCAAGCGGTTGGCGCTGAGGGCAGCGTGGTCACCGTCACTGCACTCAATGGCTATTCGGCCGAGATACCCCTGACCGACTTCCTGGAAAGCCCCGTTATCTTCGCGTCTCGTCTGAACGGCGAGGTCTTCTCGGTCCGCGACAAGGGGCCGCTCTTTGTGGTCTATCCATTCGACGCCAAGCCCGACCTCTACAACGAGGTCTATTTCGGCCGGTCAGTCTGGCAGGTCAACGCCATCTCCGTCCAATAGGATGTCCAGGCGCCTGTTCAAGTTACGACGGCTGGTTTCCCGCCGTATCGGCGCCAGTATCATTCTGCTGGCGGTGGCCAGTGCCGTCTTGCTGGTGGCCACCGTCTGGCTGTTTGCCAGCCTGAGCGAGCGGCAGGATAGCGTAGCTCAAAGCGTTCGGGAGGACGCCGTTTGGGCCGCGTTTCAGGCCGACCGGGAGGCCTCGCGACTGATCGAGGTCGCCCTTGATCCAGTGGGGGCCACGCCCGAGCGCCTGACGCTGCAATATGACCTGCTCTATAGTCGGATCGGCCTGCTTGGCGGTGGCAAATACGTCATTGCCTTCGGCAAGGCGCCAGGCGTTTCGGACAGTGCCGCCTTGGTGTCGGAGCGCGTTCTTGCGCTGGCGCCAACCATGGATGCAATTGCCGCCGATCCCACGGTGGCGTCCCGCGAAGTCGCGGCAATCCTGGCCCAGGCCCGGCACATTCAGGACGCGACTGGAAAGCTCCTGATGGCAGCCAATGCGGCGGTCAACGGCATGCGCGTAAAGGAGCGCGCCGAGGCGCTGGCCACCTATAGCTGGATTGGCGCATCCGTGACGGCGCTGACTTTGGTCCTGGTCCTGATCGTCGCGCTGCTGGCCGCGCAACTGGTGCATATTTCTCGCAGCGGTCGCGAGCTCGAATTGCTGAGCCTGCGGCACGCCCGCAGTGCCGAGCAGGCGCGAGCGGCCAACCGGGCAAAGTCGAGTTTCCTGGCCACCATGAGCCACGAAATCCGCACACCGCTCAACGGTATTATCGGCATGGCCGACGTTGTCGATGCCACGGTACTCACCGCCGAGCAACGCCAGCAACTGCAGGTCATCCGCCAGTCCGGCTACGTTCTGCTCGATGTCATCAACGACATCCTGGACTATTCCAAGCTTGAAGCGGGGGCGGTGACAATCGACAGGCGCAGCTTTGCGCTGGCCGATATCATGGAGCCGATACGCGCCATCATGCAGCCGCGGGCCGACAGTGCCGGTCTTGCGCTTACCCTTGACTACCCGAATGTAGCGCTCACCACCGACGGCGGGCGGTTCCGCCAGGTTTTGATCAACCTGGTCGGCAACGCCATCAAGTTCACGGCGGCGGGCGCGGTATCCATCAAGGCCGAAATCGTGGGAGACAGGCTGGTCTGCAGCGTCAGCGATACCGGCCCCGGCATTGGCCCCGACGACTTGCCCCGCCTGTTCAAGGATTTCAGCCAGCTCGACAGTTCCAGCACGCGGTCGCATGGCGGTACCGGGCTGGGCCTTGCCATCTGCAAGCGCCTGGCCAAGGCATTGGACGGCAATGTCGGCGTCGAGAGTCAGCTGGGGCAGGGAAGCCGGTTCTGGATCGACATTCCCGTGACGGACCTGCAGGCGGCGGCGCCGAGCCAGAAAACTCCGTCGGCCCCCCAGCCCGTCATGCGGTCGGGAACCGCCCTGGTCGTGGACGACAACGAGGTCAACCGCACGGTCGCTGGTGCCCTGCTGGAACGGATGGGGCTCACCGTCCTCTTTGCCACCAATGGCAAGGAAGCGCTCGATTGCCTCGCCAAAGCCGGCCCCGATATTGTCTTCATGGACATGCAGATGCCCGTTCTCGATGGGCTGGAAGCGACCCGCCTGGCGCGCGCTATGGGACTGGGCATTCCCATTATCGGCCTGACGGCCAATGCCTTCGATACGGACAGGAGTGCCTGTCTGGCCGCTGGTATGAACGAGTTCATCGCCAAGCCGGTTACCCGCGACAAGCTCGCCGCCGTGCTCGACAAGGCGCGGCCGCCATCCGAGCCGCAACTGCCGGTTTCCGAAGTCTTCATCGACGTTGACTATCAGCGTATCCTTGCCGATGAACTGGGTCAGGACGCGTTCGACGCGCTGCTCGTGCAGTTCCGTCGGGACGCGATGAGCCTGATCGATCAGGCCGTGAGCGCTCGGGCCGAGATGGACGCTGACAGGCTCGACGGCCTGTTGCACACCCTCAAGGGGGCCTCGCTCACGCTCGGTTTCCGGCTGCTCGCCGACCACGCCGAACGCCTGCGTCAGGCTGAGCC
Source organism: uncultured Devosia sp. (assembly GCA_963975335.1). Lineage (GTDB taxonomy): Bacteria > Pseudomonadota > Alphaproteobacteria > Rhizobiales > Devosiaceae > Devosia. Next base: position 10,075 of record CAXBHD010000037.1, read on the forward strand.
CAGTGCCTCGGCGATCGAGCAACTCCGCCGCTTTGCGGCCTGACAGATGCTCCAGCGCTGACCTGGAGTGCAATGCCCAGGCGGAAATGCACCAGAATCCTCTCCTGCGCCCACAATAGTGCCGGCCAAGCCGTATCGGCCTCCTGCGGCGGAGCCCCTCACATCCCCCGCACAATCTCGAGAAACGCCGCATGGCCCAGCGCCTGGTCGGCCGCGGCGCGATATTCCTTGACCAGCCCCTCATAGGCCTGCCGCGCGAACTGGCGCAGCTTGGGGTCCTTGTCCATTTCCTGGCGCGCCAGGTCCTGGCTCAATAAGCCCAGTCCGGCCAGCACCGGATAGTAGAGCTGGGTCTGGATATGCGGCAGGCCGAAAAGGCTGTCGGCAAATTGCTCGTGCCGCGGCATCTGGCTCTGCCAGCGCGCCAGCTGCGCCTTGGCCTCGGGATGGATGCGGTTGGCGGCCACTTCCCGCCAGAACGGCGTATCGTCGCGCTCGACCATATAATGGGTGTTCACGAAGGTGCGGAAATCATCGACCTGCCGTCCGACCCGGCCATTGTAGTCGGCCCGTTCCGCCGGCGTCATCTCGCCCGGATGTTTCAAATGCCGGTCGGCAAACAGCATCATCTGCACGATGGTGCCGTGGATCGAGGTCGATTCCAGCGGCTCGAGAAAGCTCGAGCTCAGCCCCACCGCCACCACATTGCCGACCCAGGCATGTTCCAGCCGCCCGATCGAAAACCGGATATCGCTGCGCACCTCGATCTCGCGACCCAGCACGCGCTCGACCTCCGCCTTGGCCTGCTCGGGCGTCGAAAATTCATCCGAATAGACATAGCCGCAGCCATAGCGGGTCTGGGTCGGGATCTGCCACATCCAGCCGCTATCCTGCGCCCAGGCGCGCGTATAATTGGCGATCTCCTCGCCCGGCGCGATATCGAGCCAGAAGGGCAGCGCCCGGTTGACCGGCAGTTCATGGGCATAGCTCACCCAGTCCGCCGCCATTTCCTTGACGATCAGCTGCTTGCGAAAGCCGGTGGCGTCGATGAAGAAATCGCCTGCCAATCGCTGCCCATTGTCGAGCTGCAGCGCCGTCACATCGCCGCTCTCGGGATGGCGCTCCACCCCCGATACGACGGCATCGACGATCTCGACGCCTTCCGACTTGGACGCAAAGAACCGCCCCACCTTGGCCTGGTCGAAATGATAGGCATGGTGGAACGGCCCCAGCGGGATCAGCGAGCCATCTGCCTTGCGGGCATAGGGCGCCTTCTTCTGCTCCAGCAGCGGCCCGAACAGATGCATGTCGGTGATCGGCCTGCCGGCCGCGATCGCATAGACATTGAGATAGTCCGATGGCGCGCCGGGCGGCGCCTGGATCACCTGATGCGGATCATCGATCGGCCCGTAATAGCTAAAGCCCTTGCGGCGCCAGTCCTCGTGCCGGATCCCCAGCTTGAACGTCGCCTCGGTCTTGCGGAAAAACTCCAGCTCGTCGATGCCGAAATGCCGCAGCAGCACGCGGAACGCCGCCGTCGTCGCTTCGCCCACCCCCACGGTGGCAATGCTGGACGGCTCGATAACGCTGATGGCGATATTGAGCCCCTTGCGCCGGGCCGCGTCCTGCAGCACGAATGCCGCGATCCAGCCGGCCGTGCCGCCGCCGACCACTACATAATGGCTTTGCCGATCCATGAAATCCCTCCGTGTCGGAGGCTATGGCGCGGCCTTGATGCAATCAAGGCTGTCTTAGGAAACCGCAACTTTCCGCCGCTTTTTCGGACCCGCCGCCCGGGCTTTGAGCGCTTGCTCGCGCAGCCGCGCTGCCTGCTCGTCAGCCACCGCGCCGATCGCCTGATCCAGCGGCATCGGCTTGCCGAACCGATAACCCTGGATCAGGTCGGGACCGAGCGGTACCAGGGTAGCCAGTTCATCCTCGGTTTCCACCCCCTCCAGCACGCAGCGCAGGCCCAGCCGGCCGCACAGCCCGATAATGCTGGCAATGATCTCGCGCGATTTCACATTATGCGGCACCCGCCGCACGAAGCTCTTGTCGAGCTTGAGCTTGTCGAGGGGCAGCTGGTCGATATATTCAAAGCTCGAATAGCCGGACCCGAAATCGTCCAGCGCAATCCGGAAACCGTCCGCCGACAGCGCCGCCAGCGCCTGGCGCGAGGCTTCCAGATCCGTCATCACCGCCGTCTCGGTGATCTCGAACTCGATGCGCGCAGGCGCCACCCCGGATCGGGCCACCATGTCGACCAGGCAGGCAATGACCTCCCGGCTGCCGATATCCTTGGCCGACAGGTTGAACGACACACCGATATCGTCCGGCAGTCGCGCCAGCCCGTCGAGGCACTTCCGGAACAGGATGGGCGTCACCCTGCCGATCAGCCCGCAGCGTTCCGCCACCCCGATAAAGATATCCGGACGCACCGCCCCCACCTGCGGGCTGTTCCAGCGGGCCAGCGCCTCAAAGCCCACAATGGCCTGATGCGCCATCGAATATTGCGGCTGGAAATATAGGTCCAGCTCATGCTCGAGATCACCCTCGCGCAGGGCGCGTTCGATCGCCAGCGAGTCCTGCATGGCCTGGTTATCCCGGGCATCGAACAGCACAGCATGCCCGCGCCGCATGGTCTTGGCCCGGTAGAGAGCGAAATCGGCATGCTCATAGATCTGCGCACTCGACTGCCCCATGGCGGGGAAATGGGCAAAGCCGGCCGATGCCCCCACCGTCAGCTGCAGCAGGCCGATCTGGTGGCTGACGCCGATGGCCGCAATGATCCGCTCGCCCAGCGCCAGCAGCGCTGCATCCGGCAGCTCTCCGGGCAGCACAAAGAAAAACTCGTCACCACCGATGCGGGCAAACAGCCCCTCCCCCAGCTCAATCGCGCGAACCTGTTCCACCACGGCGCAGAGCAGGCGGTCGCCGATCACGTGGCCATAGGCGTCATTGACCGATTTGAAGCCATCAAGGTCGACAATGCCGCCCCAGAACGGCTGGCGCGCCGTCACCAGCGCATCGAGTCTGTGGAAGACCGCCCGCCGGTTGGGCAGCCCGGTCAGCGGATCGCTCCGCGCCAGATGCTGCGCCTTGGCCGCCAGGTCATCCGCCCGCATCCGCGCTTCCACCTGCTGCACCATGGCCTTGCGCAAGAGGCTGGCCATGCCCAGCGAGGCAAAGGCCGTCGCCAGCCCGATATAGACATATTGCGCCACATCGACTGACGCTGCCGCATAGGCAAACAGATAAAGCGTGCCGATCGACACCGCGATACTGATCATCGTGCCGCGCAGGCTCACTCCCGTAGTGGAGAACACGACCGCCATCAGCGCGAAATAGATCAGCTTGCTCTCGGTATAGTGCACCAGGTGGTAGAGCACGACATTGCCATACATCAACCCATTGGCGCTGACCCCCAGCAGCTCCAGTCGGCCCAGTGATACCGGCCCCTTGGTCAGGGCATATTGCCGGATCAGCCAATAGGCGAGCGCGGTGACCGCACTGGCGCCCGCCAGGAGCAGCAGATTGCGGCCCGTCTCATCCTGAAAATGGGCCCAGGTGATAAAGGCATAATAGATACTGGCCGGCAGCAGAAAGCCGCGCACAATGGGAAGATAGGCATCAGCCAAAGCCTGTTGTTTGGCCGCACTCTGCCAGTTCAGGCTTCTGATCGACATCCCAAACATCAATTTCGTCCCGACCTGGTCCGCTTTGCCGGCATGGCGCCAGCAAAGGCACTGCCCCCCGCCCAGTAACGTGCCACACTATTGGCTAAGGAATTCTAAGTGCGCTTGGCCGCTTTGTTTGCTCGAGGCAAGTGAACCTGCCCCGCAGGCACCACCCCAAAACGCCCCTCACAAACCTGCGAGCAATTGTTCCTGTTAAGGATTTTTGGCTAATGATTTTGTCCAGCGCGCCCGTCGAATCCCTTGCGGATCACCGGCGACGCCACCGACACGACACCGCCTGCTGGAGTCCGCATGAACAAGTTTATGGTCTGCCTGATTGCCGCCCTTGCGAGCGCTGCACCCCTTGTGCCCGCCTCTGTGCAGGCCGTGACCAGCGCGGCCAGCGGCCCGGTCTATATTGCCCCCCCGCAGACACCCTTGGCCCAGACCATCAAGGCCGGCCTCTCCGCCGCCTATTATGGCGCCGCCAAGGACAGCGCCGCCTATGCCGAGGCGCAAAAGCTCTATTTCTTCTATGGCGCGCGGCATTTTGAACCGATCTGGCTCGATGAAACCGCCGATGGCGGGGTGAGCTTCTCGGCGCCGGCGCAGAAGATTCTGGCGCTTTTTGCCGCCGCCGAGGCCGAAGGGCTGCGGCCCGCCGACTATCTGACGCCCGCCCTTGACGTGGCCGCTGTCGGCAGCGACCCCATCAAGATGGCAACGCTGGAAACCGCCTTTTCGCGCGCCACCATGCGCTATGCTACCCACCTCTATAACGGCCGCATCCTGCCCGGCTCGATCAGCGAAAATCTCGATATCGCGCCCAAAAAGCTCGACGAAGCCAGCCTGCTGGTGCAGTTGGCCACCAGCCCCGATCCGGTCAAGGTGCTGGCGGCGCTCGAGCCGACCCATCCCGAATTCCTCGCCCTCAAGGCCGCGCTCGCCACTTTTGATGCGCGCCAGTCCGACCGCCCCGTCGCCATTGCAGCCGGCGCGACCCTCAAGCCGGGCATGAGCGATGCGCGTGTCCCGCTGCTGCGCCAGCGCTTCGAGCTCCCCGGCACGCCCGACACCGTCTATGACGACAGCGTCGTCGAGGCGATCAAGGCCTTCCAGCAAAGCCAGAACCTGTTTGTCGATGGCGTCATGGGACCGGCAACCGTGGCCGCGCTCAATGGCGGCGCCCCCCTCACCAAGGCCGACATCATCGCCAATATGGAGCGTTGGCGCTGGATGCCGCGCGATCTGGGCGCCTTCAACGTGCTGGTCAACATTCCCGAGTTCCGCCTGTCGATCAATCGCGGCAATACAGAGGAATATACCACCCGCGTGGTTGTCGGCACGACCAAGCATCAGACCCCGGTCTTTTCGGACTCCATCCGCCACATCGTGGTCAATCCCTACTGGAATGTCCCCAGTTCCATCGTCAAGGCTGAACTGGCGCCCGCCGTCATGGCCGATCCCGGCTATATCGACAGCCACAATTACGATCTGCTCTATCAGGGCAACCCCGTCAGCCCCTGGCAGGTCGACTGGAACCAGGTCAGCCCCACCAATTTCCCCTTCCGCATCCGCCAGCGCCCCGGCGCCGGCAATGCCCTGGGCCAGATCAAGTTCCTGTTCCCCAACAAGCACGATGTCTATCTGCACGACACCCCGTCCAAGTCGCTGTTCGCGCGCGATATCCGGGCCTATAGCCATGGCTGTGTTCGGGTGGAAAACCCCATGGAATTCGCCGACGCGCTGATGGCCAATGAGGCCAATATCAGCCGCGCCTCGCTCGAAGCCATGTTCAGCAATGCCGAGCGCTGGGTTAATCCCGAGCAGCAGATCCCCGTGCATATTGCCTATTTCACCGTTCGCGTCGCCGCCGATGGCAGCCTGCAATCCTTCGGCGACATCTATGGCCACAATGCCAAGCTGATCGCCGCCATGGGCCTGTCCAGCCCGCCCCCGCCGGTCGATATCGTCGCCGAGGCCGATGACGGCACCATTTCGCCATGAGCGGGCCGGCTTGAGGCTTTGTTAAGCTTTCATTGACAAATTGGTCATGGTTGCGCCAGTTTCTGATTGTAATGACTTATCCGTGAACCCGTCGCAGAATGGGAAGCAGGCAGCGGGCGTTAATGAAATCCATTGGATTTGACGCTAATATCCGCCGATAGACTGGCAATAACCGGGCAGAGTATCGCGTGACGGGGACCTCCATTTTGCAGCGCCACCGCATAGGGCAGTTTCTGCTCGCCGCTTTGATCAGCTTTTCGCTCATCCTGCCGCAGTCCGTCCTGCCGGCGGCCGCCGCTTCCGAGCGCGCCATCTACCTCTATTATACCCACACCAAAGAGACGGCGCGCATCGTCTTCAAGCGCAATGGGCAATATGTCCAGTCCGGGCTCAACGAGCTCAATGTCTTCCTGCGCGACTGGCGCCGCAACGAGCCCACCAAGATGGATCCGCGGCTGTTCGACCTGGTCTGGGAAGTCTATCAGGAAGTCGGCGCCACCCAGCCCATCAACGTGGTGTCAGCCTATCGCTCGCCCAAGACCAATGCCATGCTGCGCGAAAGCTCGTCGGGTGTCGCTGAAAACAGTCAGCACACCAAGGGCAATGCCATGGATTTCTTTATCCCCGGCGTCTCCTTGCCGCGCTTGCGCGCCGCTGCCATGAAAAAGCAGGTCGGCGGCGTCGGTTTTTACCCCACTTCGGGCAGCCCCTTTGTCCATCTCGATACCGGCTCGGTCCGCGCCTGGCCGCGCATGACCCGCGCCCAGCTGCAGGAAATCTTCCCCGACGGCAAGACCATGCACCTGCCCACCGACGGCAAGCCGCTGTCCCAGCAGGGCTATCAGGTGGCCATGGCCGAGTGGAAGAAATGCCATTCCGTGCCCTGCAATGGCGGTTCATCGGGCACTCAGGTGGCCGAAGCCGGCAGCGGCCGTACCCTGGTCGATCTGCTGTTTGGTGGCGGGTCCAGCCAGCCGGCTGCGGCCCCGGCCCCGACACAGGCGCGCGCCGCCGCCCCGGCGCCATCCGCGCCGACGCCTGCCCCCATTCCGACGCCTGCCCCCATTCCGGCGCCGCCCCCTGCAGAAATCCAGGTCGCGGCCCTCACGCCGCAGGCCACGCCCAATGCCCCCATTCCGGCGCTGCGGCCGGCCAATCTGGGCGGCGTTGCGCTGGCCAGCCTTGCCCCGGCATCTTTGCCCTTCTCGACCGCTGGCAGTGCGCCACTCGATGCCGCCGAAATCCTGCCAACCGCCAATGCCCCGCTGCCCCAGCGCAAGTCCGAGGCCCTGCAGGTCGCGACATCCTCGACCCTGCCCTCCGGCGATGCAGTGACCGCCATTGCCGCCTTTACCGCGCCTATTCCGCAGCCCCGCCTCATCACCTCCAGCCCGCCGCAACCCGAGATGATGACGGCCTATCTCTCGCCCATGCCGCAGGATCGCGCCGCGCAGAGCGCGCTCGAAACCATCATCCAGCGCGAGACCGCGGCCGCCATAGCCCCGGCAATGCCCGTCGCACGGCTGGCCGCGCTGCCGCCCCTGCCCGGCGAACCGACCCGGACCGACGCGCTCGGCGATGACAGCATCGTCACCGGCGCCATTTCCAACCTGTTCCGCGGCACTTTCGCCGCCCCGCGCCAGGACGAGCCTGTCGCCCAGGCCCTGGCCGCGCATCTGGCCAAGCGCCCTGCCGACGAAACCATGCGTCGCCCCGATCTCATCGCCCCCGATCTCGAGCATGTCGCCGATGTCTTCATGACGCCGACGGCCATGAGTTCGGACCACTTTGCCGAGATCTGGGATCACGACCAGGCCGATTTCAGCCCCGCCACGGAAATGGGACCCTATGTCACCATCCTGCGCGTCGGCGATTCCCCCGAGGGGCTCTCCCATACCCGCTTTGTCGGCACCCGGCCCGCCGAGGCAACCAACTAGCCAGCCCCAATTCAGGCACCTTTGCCGTCCACTTTGACCCCGGCGCCACATGGCGGCGGGGTTTGCCATTGTTGCAAAGCGCCGCTCGCCCGCCTAAACAACTGCGATAGTGCCCCTTTAGGCAAAGGACTGCCCGATTGGCCGACAAGCCCGCTACCCCGCTCCTCGACACCGTCAATGCCCCCGCCGACCTGCGCGCTCTGCCGCGCGAGCAGCTGCGGCAATTGTCCGATGAATTGCGCGCCGAAATGATCGACGCCGTCTCGGTGACGGGTGGCCATCTGGGCGCCGGGCTCGGCGTGGTCGAGCTGACCGTGGCCCTGCACGCGGTCTTTGATACCCCGCATGATCGCATCATCTGGGATGTCGGCCACCAGGCCTATCCGCACAAGATCCTCACCGGCCGCCGCGACCGCATGCGCACGCTGCGCCAGAAGGATGGCCTAAGCGGTTTCACCCGCCGCGCCGAGAGCGAATATGATCCGTTTGGC
>CAXBHD010000038.1:0-18131 GCA_963975335.1 uncultured Devosia sp.
CCGTTTTGCTTTCGCAGGGTGCGAAAGGCGGCCTCGGATAGGGGGCTTCGGTGCCGCGCGATTCTGCCTGGGCGCCAGTTCTGGCGGCCCGATTTAGGTTCTGCGACGACATGGCGGTGTGGCGAATTGTGCCTGCAGGCCAGAAGCTGCGGCTGTATCGCGGGCCTGATATATATGAACTTTTAGGTCATATTTTCTTTCCCTTGAAACCCGGTAGCCAAAGGTCTAAGCCCAAGTCATCATCTGTCGCGTCGGTTCGCTGGCCCCAATTGCCGGTGCTGCTCACGTGACGCCGGTCGCCCGACCGGACTAATAAACAGGCTGCCGCATGACTGATTTGCTCAGCGACTATCTGCCCATCATCATCTTTCTCGGCCTGGCCGCCGTCATTGGTCTTGCCTTGCTGGTGGTGCCTTTCCTCGTTGCCGTGAAAAACCCAGATCCGGAAAAGGTCTCTGCCTTTGAGGCCGGGTTTGATGCTTTTGACGATGCGCGCATGAAATTCGACGTGCGATTCTATCTCGTGTCGATTCTGTTCATCATATTCGATCTAGAAGTGGCCTTTCTGTTCCCCTGGGCAGTGGCGTTCCGGGATGTCGGCTGGTTCGGCTTCTGGTCGATGATGATCTTTCTGGGCGTGCTGACGGTTGGCTTTATCTATGAATGGCGCAAGGGGGCCCTGGAATGGGATTGAGCGATAACGGAACGCTTGTCGCACCACGCCCGACGGGTCTGGTTGATCCGCGTACCCAGCAGGTTGCCGGGGCCAATGATCCGTTTTTCACGGATGTCACGGACGAGCTGGCGGACAAGGGCTTTCTGGTTTCCACGGTGTCCCAGTTGGTCACCTGGGCACGAACCGGGTCGCTTATGTGGATGCAGACGGGCCTGGCCTGCTGCGCTGTTGAAATGATGCAGATGTCCATGCCGCGCTACGATATCGAGCGTTTCGGCACGGCGCCGCGCGCTTCGCCGCGCCAATCCGACGTGCTCATTGTTGCGGGGACTTTGACCAACAAGATGGCGCCGGCCCTGCGCAAGGTCTACGACCAGATGCCCGAGCCGCGCTATGTCATTTCGATGGGTAGTTGCGCCAATGGCGGCGGCTACTACCACTATTCCTATTCGGTAGTCCGTGGCTGTGACCGTGTCCTGCCGGTCGACGTCTATGTCCCTGGCTGCCCTCCGACCGCTGAAGCACTTCTCTATGGCATTTTGCTGCTGCAGAAGAAGATCCGCCGCACCGGCACCATTGAACGATAGGATCGCTGAGAATGGATGATGTCATCCAGGTTGATCCGCTTGTGGACCTGGGCCAGCATATTGCTGGGTCCCTTGGCGCTGCGGTAATGCTCCAGGAAGTCGCCTATGGCGAGCTGACTTTGACGGTAAAACGCGATTCGATCGTCGATGTGGCGACGTTCCTGCGCGACGATGCAAAGTGCCGTTGTGTCTGCTTCGTCGATGTCTGCGGTGCGGACTACCCGGAGCGCGATGAGCGCTTCGAAGTGGTCTATCACTTCATGAGCCCGTTCCTGAACCATCGCGTGCGGGTGAAGCTTTCGGCTGACGATGTGACGCCGGTACCCAGCATTACCGAGGTGTTCCGAGGGGCAGACTGGTTCGAACGCGAAACCTATGATCTTTATGGTGTGCTGTTTTCGGGACATCCCGATCTGCGCCGAATCCTGACGGATTACGGTTTTGACGGTCATCCGCTGCGCAAGGACTTTCCGGTCACCGGCTTTGTGCAGGTGCGCTATGACGAAGAGCGGAAGCGGGTGGTCTATGAGCCGGTTCAGCTGATGCAGGAATTCCGTACCTTTGACTATTTGTCGCCTTGGGAGGGTACCGATTATGTGCTGCCCGGTGACGAGAAGGCCAAACAATGACCGTTGAAGCCAGTGTCCGCAATTTCACGATCAACTTTGGCCCGGTTCACCCCTCGGCTCACGGCGTGCTGCGCCTCATTCTGGAACTCGATGGTGAAGTCGTCGAGCGCGTCGATCCGCATATCGGGCTGCTGCATCGCGGCACCGAGAAGCTGATCGAGTCCAAGACCTATCTGCAGGCCTTGCCCTATTTCGACCGCCTGGACTATGTGGCGCCGATGAACCAGGAGCATGCCTTTGCCCTGGCCGTCGAAAAGCTGCTGGGACTTGAGGTGCCGCGTCGCGGCCAGTTGATCCGCGTGCTGTATTCCGAGATTGGTCGCCTTCTGGCCCATCTGATGAATGTCACCACCCAGGCCATGGACGTAGGCGCTCTGACGCCGCCGGTCTGGGGCTTTGAGTGGCGCGAAAAGCTGATGATCTTTTACGAGCGTGCTTCGGGTGCGCGCATGCATGCGGCCTATTTCCGCCCAGGCGGGGTGCATCAGGACCTGCCGCAGGCGTTGATTGATGACATCGACACCTTCTGCACCGAATTCCCCAAGTTCATCGTCGACCTCGATACGCTGCTCACCGAGAATCGTATTTTCAAGCAGCGCAACGTCGATATCGGCGTGGTGCAGCTCGACGACGCCTGGAACTGGGGCTTTTCGGGCGTGATGGTGCGCAGTGCCGGGGCCGCCTGGGACCTGCGCAAGAGCCAGCCCTATGAGTGCTATGCCGAGATGGATTTCGATATTCCGATCGGCAAGAACGGCGACTGCTATGATCGCTATCTCATCCGCATGGAAGAAATGCGCCAGTCAACGCGCATCATGAAGCAGTGCGTCGACAAGCTGAACGCATCTGACGGCAAGGGCCCGGTCTCCTCGCTCGACGGCAAGGTCGTGCCGCCCAAGCGTGGCGAGATGAAGCAGTCGATGGAAGCGCTGATCCATCACTTCAAGCTCTATACCGAGGGCTACAAGGTTCCCGCCGGCGAAGTCTATGCCTGCGTTGAGGCTCCCAAGGGCGAGTTTGGTGTCTATCTGGTCAGTGATGGCACCAATAAGCCCTACCGCTGCAAGATCCGTGCACCGGGTTTTGCGCATTTGTCGGCCATGGATTTCCTGTGTCGCGGCCATATGCTGGCCGACGTCTCGGCGATCCTGGGCTCGCTTGATATCGTGTTCGGAGAGGTTGATCGCTGATGGTTGCGCGTCGCCTAGCTGACGAGTCGGTCCAACCGGCGTCGTTCGCATTCAGTGCTGAAAACGCCAAATGGGCGGAATGGAAAATCGGGCTGTACCCTGCGGGTCGGCAGCAGTCTGCGGTCATACCGCTGCTGATGCGGGCGCAGGACCAGGACGGCTGGGTCAGCCGCGCCACGATCGAGACGGTCGCGGACATGCTGGGCATGGCCTATATCCGCGTTCTGGAAGTGGCGACGTTCTACACCCAGTTCCAGCTGCAGCCGGTAGGCACGCATGCGCATATTCAGGTATGTGGCACAACGCCATGCATGCTCCGTGGCGCGGGCGATCTGATCGAGATCTGCAAGAGCAAGATCCATCATGATCCCCAGCACCTCAATGCCGATGGGACGATGAGCTGGGAAGAGGTGGAATGTGCCGGGGCCTGCGTGAACGCGCCCATGGTGATCATCTATCATGACACCTATGAAGATCTGACCCCCGAGCGGTTTGAAGAGATTGTCGATGCCTTCGCCGCCGGCCGTGGTGACACCATCAAGCCGGGGCCACAGATCGACCGGTTGCATTCGTCGGCCGAGGGCGGACGGACGACCTTGCTGATCCAGCCAACCGCAGAGCGCGAGAAATTCGTGCCACCGGCCCCACCCCCAGAAGCCGCTCCCGCGGCAGCTCCTGCCGGTGGGCAGGCCCCGACAACGGCGGCCAAGCCCAAGGATGTCAGCGCTGAGTCTGCGCCTGCCATCAAGGGGACGCCGGACGCGGCCAAGGTGTCGGAAGCCAAGGCTGAAGGCGAGCGCAAGGCCGCCGATGCGGCTGCGGGCGCTGACGGCGAGCCCAATAAGGCGATGCGTCCTGATGCTGCCGGCGCCGAAGTCGAAGGCGGCATGCGCGATGGCGGCAAGGCCGTGCGTAAGTCGCCCAAGCCAGAGGCCGCGGCAAAAAAGACCCGGACCATCATCACGCCCAAGCCCAAGCCGGGCGAGGAAAAGCCGTGATGACGACATCGATCAGGTCCCTGCGCTTTGCAGCGCAGCTCAACATGTCAGCGTCTTCCGCAGGAAGCCGCACTAGGAGTGTGAAGCGTGCTCGCTGATAAGGATCGCATTTTCACCAATCTCTACGGTCAACACGACTGGACACTGGCTGGGGCGCGCGAACGCGGCGCCTGGGTCGGCACCAAGGAGTTCATCGACTCCGGTCGCGACTGGATCACCAATGAAGTCAAGGCTTCGGGGTTGCGCGGTCGCGGCGGTGCGGGCTTTCCGACAGCGCTGAAATGGACCTTCATGCCCAAGGTCAATGACGGTCGTCCGCATTATCTGCTGGTCAATGCCGACGAGTCCGAGCCGGGCACCTGCAAGGATCGCGAGATCCTGCGGCACGATCCGCATCACCTGGTGGAAGGGTGCCTGCTGGCGGCCCGCGCCATGGACGCGCATCTGGCCTTCATCTATGTGCGCGGCGAGTTCATCCGCGAGCGCCAGCATCTGGAGCGTGCCGTCGAGGAGGCCTATGAGGCCAAGTTGATCGGCAAGGACAATATCCACGGCTGGGACCTGGACATTATCGTCCACCATGGCGCCGGCGCTTATATCTGTGGCGAAGAAACCGCCCTGATGGAATCGCTCGAAGGCAAGAAGGGTCAGCCGCGGCTCAAGCCGCCATTCCCTGCCGGCATGGGCGTTTATGGCAATCCCACGACCGTGAACAATGTCGAGTCGATTGCCGTGGTGCCGGAAATCCTGCGCCGGTCCGGCGCCTGGTTCGCCTCGATCGGCCGCGCCAACAATACCGGCACCAAGCTGATGTGCGTCTCCGGTCATGTGAACCGGCCGGCGACGTTCGAAGAGGCCATGGGTGAGAGCTTCAAGGACATTATCGAAAAGCATTGCGGCGGCATTCGCGGCGGCTGGGACAATCTGCTTGCCGTCATTCCGGGCGGTGCCTCGGTGCCCTGCGTGCCGGGCGAGAAGATCCAGAATGCCATCGTCGATTTCGACGGGTTGCGCGAAGCCGGCTCGTCATTGGGGACTGCAGCCATCATCGTGATGGACAAGCAGACCGACATCATCAAGGCCATCTGGCGTCTGTCGGCTTTCTACAAGCATGAGAGCTGCGGCCAGTGCACGCCGTGCCGCGAAGGCACCGGCTGGATGATGCGCGTGATGGAGCGCATGGTCGAAGGCCGCGCCCAGAAGCGCGAAATCGACATGCTGTTCGAGGTCACAAAGCAGATCGAAGGGCATACCATCTGTGCCCTGGGCGATGCTGCCGCCTGGCCGATCCAGGGGCTAATCCGCAACTTCCGTCATGTGATCGAAGAGCGGATCGACCAGTACACATATTCATCCACCAGCGACGGCGCCGTGCCGTCGATCGCGGCGGAGTAGGCCGATGGCAAGCATCAAGGTTGACGGCATCCTCGTCGAAGTTCCCGATTACTACACGCTGATGCAGGCGGCTGAGGCCGCAGGCGCGGAAATCCCGCGCTTCTGCTATCACGAGCGCCTCTCGGTGGCCGGCAATTGCCGGATGTGCCTGGTCGAGGTCAAGGGCGGTCCGCCCAAGCCACAGGCCAGCTGCGCCATGGCGGTCAAGGACATGCGTCCGGGCCCCAATGGCGAGCCGCCGGAAATGTTCACCAATACGCCGATGGTCAAAAAGGCCCGCGAAGGCGTGATGGAATTCCTGCTGATCAACCATCCGCTCGATTGCCCGATCTGCGATCAGGGTGGCGAGTGCGATCTGCAGGACCAGGCCATGGCCTATGGCGTGGACAAGAATCGCTTTGCCGAGAACAAGCGCGCCGTCGAAGACAAGTATATCGGCCCGCTGGTCAAGACCTCGATGAACCGCTGCATCCACTGCACGCGTTGCGTCCGCTTTACCACGGAAGTTGCCGGCATTGCCGAAATGGGGCTGCTGGGCCGCGGCGAGGACGCCGAGATCACCACCTATCTCGAAAAGGCGCTGAGCAGCGAGCTGCAGGGCAATGTGATCGATCTTTGCCCGGTTGGCGCGCTCACCTCCAAGCCCTATGCCTTCAACGCTCGTCCCTGGGAATTGACCAAGACCGAATCCATCGACGTCATGGACGCCGTGGGCTCCAATATCCGCGTCGACAGTCGTGGCCGTGAAGTGATGCGCATTCTGCCGCGGGTCAATGAAGCGATCAACGAAGAGTGGATTTCCGACAAGACCCGCTTTGTGTGGGACGGCCTCAAGAGCCAGCGCCTCGACCGACCCTATGTCCGCAAGGGTGGGAAGCTGCAGGCTGCGAGTTGGGACGAAGCGCTGGCAGCTGTTGCCGCGCGCGTCAAAAAGGCCGGCAGCAAGGTCGGCGCAATCGCCGGTGATCTGGCTGCGGTCGAAGAGATGTATGCTCTCAAGGCCCTGCTGGCTTCGGTTGGCTCAGGCATGACCGATGTGCGTCCCGCCATGTCAGGCATCGACCCTTCGATGCCGCGTTCGGCCTATATCTTCAATCCGACCATTGCCGGCATCGAACAGGCTGATGCCATTGTGATCATTGGTGCCAATCCGCGCCGTGAAGCGGCGCTGATCAATGCCCGCATCCGCAAGGCCTGGCGGAATACGGGTGTGCCGATCGCCGTCATTGGTGAGCGGGCTGAACTGACCTATGACTATAGCTATCTTGGCGAAAGTTTTGAAACCTTGGCCGAACTGGCTGCGGGCAATGGGGCGTTCGCCGACATTCTGGCCAAGGCGGAGCGGCCGCTGATCATCGTCGGCGAGGGTGCTGTTTCGCAGGCGAAGCTGGGCAAGCAGGCGGGTCGCGACACCATTGCGCTGGCGGCCAAGCTGGCTTCGGCAGGGGCGTCCATCGCCGAGGGCTGGAACGGCTTTGCGCTGCTGCACAATGCGGCCAGCCGCGTCGGCGGGCTCGATATCGGTTTCGTACCGCATGACGGTGGGGTCTGCTCGGCGGATCAGATCGCCATGGCGGGCAAGGGCGAACTCGACGTGCTGTTCATGCTGGGTGCCGACGAATATGACATGTCCGCCCTGGGCAAGGCCTTCATGGTCTATATTGGTACCCATGGTGATGCGGGTGCGCACCGTGCCGACGTCATCCTGCCGGCAGCAACTTACACCGAAAAGTCGGGCACCTATGTCAACACCGAGGGCCGCGTGCAGGTGACCAATCGCGCCGTGTTCCCGCCTGGCGACGCCAAGGAAGACTGGGCGATCATCCGCGCGCTGTCGGGTGCCATGGGCAAGCCGCTGCCGTTCAACTCGCTCAGCCAGCTACGGGCGGCGATCTATGCCGAGTTTCCGCATCTGGCGCGAATCGATCAGATTGCGCAAGGCAGCGCGGCGGACATTGGCAAGCTGGCCAAAGCGGCCATAAAGACCAAGTCGGCGCCGTTCGGCTCGGCCGTTTCTGAGTTCTATCTCAGCAATCCAATCGCCCGCGCTTCCGCCGTGATGGGCGAATGCGCAGCTACCGCAGCCGGTCTCCGGCAGGCCGCGGAGTAGGGGAGCACAATGGACTTTATTCAGGCTGCCCTCGATTATCTGCTCGGCATTCCACCGCTGGGCTGGGGCGTGCATGTGGGCCTTGTCTACAAGGCTCTGCTGCTGCTGGTTTCGCTGCTGGTGTTCACCGCGTTCATCCTTCTGGCTGACCGCAAGATCTGGGCCGCCGTGCAGATGCGCCGCGGTCCCAATGTGGTTGGTCCGTTTGGGCTGCTGCAGAGCTTTGCCGATCTGCTCAAGTTTGCGCTCAAGGAGCCGATCATTCCTGGTGGCGCCGACAAGATCCTGTTTCTGATGGCGCCGCTGCTGACGGCGACCCTGGCCTTGACCGGCTGGGTGGTCGTGCCGCTCGGGCCGGGCCTGGCCATTGCCGACATCAATCTGGGTATTCTTTACCTGCTGGCGATCTCGTCGCTGGGCGTTTATGGCGTCATCATCGGCGGCTGGGCCTCGAACTCGAAATATCCATTCCTGGGATCGCTGCGCGCTGCGGCGCAGATGGTGTCCTACGAAGTCTCGATCGGCCTGGTTATCATCACCGTGCTGCTCTGTGTCGGCTCGCTCAATCTGAGCGATATCGTCATCGCGCAGCAGGAAATGGGCCTGGCCCACATGATCGGGCTGCCCCAGCTGACCTTCCTCAACTGGTTCTGGCTGCCGCTGTTTCCAATGTTCGTGATCTTCTACATTTCGGCATTGGCGGAAACCAACCGGCCGCCCTTCGATCTGGCGGAAGGCGAGTCCGAGCTGGTGGCCGGCTTCATGACCGAATATTCAGCCACGCCATATATGCTGTTCATGCTGGGCGAGTACATTTCCATCCTGCTGATGTGCGCCATGACCACGGTGCTGTTTCTCGGCGGCTGGACGTCGCCCATTGACCTGCCGCCCTTCACCTGGATTCCGGGCGTAGTGTGGTTTGTCATCAAGTTGAGCATGGTGTTCTTCATGTTCGCCATGGCCAAGGCCATCGTGCCGCGCTACCGCTACGATCAGCTGATGCGCATTGGCTGGAAGCTGTTCCTGCCGCTGTCGCTGGCCATGGTCATTATTGTTGCTTTTGTGCTTCAGCTTACGGGCTGGGGCTGGCATGGAGGGATGGCCTGATGCGTGCCGCCCAGTTCGTCAACACGCTGCTCCTAACCGAGCTGGTCAAGGCTTTCTTCCTGACCATGCGTTATTTCTTCTCGCCCAAGCCCACGATCAACTATCCGTTCGAGAAGGGACATGTCAGCCCGCGTTTCCGCGGCGAACATGCGCTGCGGCGCTACCCCAATGGCGAAGAGCGTTGCATTGCCTGCAAGCTGTGCGAGGCCATCTGCCCGGCACAGGCCATTACCATCGAGGCCGGACCGCGTCAGAATGACGGCACGCGCCGCACGGTGCGCTACGACATTGACATGGTGAAGTGCATCTATTGCGGCTTCTGCCAGGAAGCCTGCCCGGTTGATGCGATCGTGGAAGGCCCCAATTTCGAATTTGCGACTGAAACGCGGGAAGAGCTGTATTTCTCCAAGGAGAAGCTGCTCGCCAATGGCGATCGCTGGGAGCGTGAAATCGCTGCCAACCTGTCCGCCGACGCACCGTATCGCTGAGAGGGAAGACCATGACGCTTCCATTATTCTTCTTCTATGTGTTTGCGGCGATTGCCGTGGGCTCGGCCTTCATGGTCATCTCGGCCAAGAATCCGGTGCATGCCGTGCTGTTCCTGATCCTGACCTTCTTCAACGCGTCGGGCCTGTTCATGCTGGCGGGCGCGGAATTTCTCGCGCTCATCCTGATCGTGGTCTATGTCGGTGCTGTGGCTGTCCTGTTCCTGTTCGTGGTGATGATGCTGGACGTGGACTTCGCCTCGCTGCGACAGGGTTTCCTGCAATATGCGCCAGTTGGCGTCGTGGTGGGTGTCGTGCTGCTGCTCGAGCTGCTGCTCGTGGCAGGCAGCTTCGTCGTGTCGCCCGAGGTCACGGGCGCGGCGGTACTGCCGATGAACGGCGGCGACAATATAAGGCTGATCGGCCAGGTGCTCTATACGCGCTATGTATTCCTGTTCCAGGGTGCGGCGGCGGTGCTGCTGGTCGCCATGATCGGCGCCATCGTTCTGACCTTGCGCCACAAGAGCAATGTCAAGCGGCAGGATCCGGTCAAGCAGGTCGGGCGTCGGCCGTCGGAAACGCTTGAAGTCGTCAAAGTCAAAAGTGGCCAAGGGCTGTAGGGGGCAAATATGGGCTTGGGTATCGGGCTCGGTCACTACCTGACCGTTGGAGCCATACTGTTCACGCTGGGCGTGTTCGGCATTTTCATTAATCGCAAGAACATCATCGTCATCCTGATGTCGGTGGAGCTTATCCTGCTGGCAGTGAACCTCAATTTCGTGGCGTTCAGCGCGCAGCTCAATGACCTGCAGGGCCAGATCTTTGCGCTACTGATCCTGACGGTGGCAGCTGCAGAAGCGGCCATCGGGCTGGCCATCCTGGTCATTTTCTATCGCAACCGCGGTTCGATCGCGGTTGAAGACGTCAACCAGATGAAGGGCTGAGACCTCCGCTATGATCCAGGCGATTGTTTTCCTGCCCCTAATCGGCGCGCTTGTCGCCGGTCTGCTGGGGCGCACTATAGGGCACCGGACCAGTGAGTTCATCACCACCGGGCTGCTCATCATTGCCGCCATTCTGAGCTGGGTGGTCTTCCTCCCCGTCGCCTTCGGTGACGGGCTGATGGGCGCCACGGTTGACGGCGACACTGCCGTGCTCAAGATCGAGCTGATGCGCTGGATTCAGGTCGGAGACATGGACCTGCGCTGGGTGCTGCGCGTCGATACGCTGACCGCCATCATGCTGGTGGTGGTCAACACCGTGTCGGCCCTGGTCCACGTCTACTCGATCGGCTACATGGCCGACGATCCGCATCGCAGCCGCTTCTTCGCGTATCTGTCGCTCTTTACCTTTGCGATGCTGATGCTGGTGACGGCAGACAATTTCCTGCAGATGTTCTTCGGCTGGGAAGGCGTGGGCCTGGCGTCCTATCTGCTGATCGGCTTCTGGTACACCAAGCCATCGGCAACGGCGGCGGCGATGAAGGCTTTCGTTGTCAACCGCGTCGGCGATTTCGGCTTTGCACTGGGCATTTTCGGCGCCTTCATGGTGCTGGGCCACATTGATTTTGACGGTGCCTTCCAGGCGGCCGAAGGGTTTGCGACCACCGGCCTGCCGGTGATGAACTTCCTTGGCTTCCAGCTCGATGCGATGACCGTGATCTGCCTGCTGCTGTTCATGGGCGCCATGGGCAAGTCGGCGCAGTTCCTGCTGCATACCTGGCTGCCAGACGCCATGGAAGGTCCGACGCCGGTGTCGGCGCTGATCCATGCCGCCACGATGGTGACTGCGGGCGTCTTCATGGTTGCGCGGCTGTCGCCGCTGTTCGAAACCTCGCCCACCGCCATGACTTTCGTGCTGGTGATCGGCGCCATTACCGCCTTTTTCGCGGCTACCGTTGGCCTGGTGCAGAACGACATCAAGCGCGTGATCGCCTATTCGACCTGTTCGCAGCTGGGCTACATGTTCGTGGCGCTGGGGGCAGGGGCCTATTCGGCCGGCGTCTTCCACCTGTTCACCCACGCCTTCTTCAAGGCGCTCCTGTTCCTGGGCGCCGGCTCGGTGATCCATGCCGTCTCCGACGAGCAGGACATGCGCAATATGGGCGGCCTGCGCAAGAAGATCCCGGTGACCTATGCCATGATGATCATCGGCACGCTGGCGCTGACCGGCGTCGGCATTCCCGGCTCCACGTTCCTGGGCTTTGCGGGCTTCTTCTCCAAGGATTCCATCATCGAAGCGGCCTATGCGGTCGGCGGCAATACGGGCATGTTTGCCTTCTGGATGCTGGTGATTGCGGCGCTGTTCACGAGCTTTTATTCGTGGCGCCTGATCCATCTGACCTTCCACGGCTCGCCGCGCGACGCGCAGCATGCTGGCGAGGGTCCGCATCCCGATCCAGCGCATGCGGCGATCGAGAGTCACGACGAGCCACTGAGCGAGGATGATCATGGCCACGCGCATGATGACCATGCGCATCATGGTTCGGCTTATGACCATGCCCATGAAGCGCCCAATGTCATGCTGGTGCCGCTCTATGTACTGGCTGCCGGTGCGGTACTGGCCGGTGCGGTATTCTACTCGATGTTCTTCCACGACGTGGCGCATATCGAGCATTTCTTCGCCGGGGCGCTGGTCGTGGACCATGAGATCATCGAGGCGGCCCATCATGTGCCGCTCTGGGTGAAGTGGAGTGCCACGGTGGCCATGCTGCTCGGTGCTGCAGCTGCCTATGTCATGTATATCCGCCGACCCGAAATGCCCGGCCGGATGGCCGCCACCAATCCGGGGCTCTACAAGTTCCTGCTCAACAAGTGGTATTTTGACGAGCTCTACGACGCTATCTTTGTCAGGCCCGCCCTGTGGATCGGTCGGGCCTTCTGGAAGGGCTTCGATGACTGGCTGATCGATGACAAGATTACCGAGGGCCTCGGGCGTCGGGTGCAGAACGTGACCGGCTGGGTCACCAAGCTCCAGTCCGGTTACCTCTACCACTATGCATTCGCCATGCTGATCGGCATTGCGGCTCTGTTGACCTGGGCCATTCTGGCCGGGGGCCTGATCTGATGACCTTCGATAACACCATCCTGACAATCCTCACCTGGTTGCCGCTGCTCGGCGCCGCGCTGATCCTGTTCATGCCCAGAAGCGGCCTCGAGGCCATCCGTTGGATGACCTTTGCGGTAACCGCTATCGTGCTAGTGCTGTCGGTGATGATGTGGTCGGCCTTCGACCCATCCAATGCCGGGTTCCAGTTTGTCGTCAACTATGCCTGGATCGGCGACACGATCGGCTATCGTGTCGGCGTGGACGGCATTTCGGTGCTCTTCGTGGTGCTGACGGCGCTGCTGATGCCTTTCGCCATTCTGGCCAGCTGGCCGGTCGAGTCGCGCGTCAAGGAATACATGGTCATCTTCTTGATCCTGGAAACCCTGATGATCGGCGTGTTCACCACGCTTGATCTGGCCATGTTCTACGTCTTCTTCGAGGGGACGTTGCTGCCGATGTTCCTGATCATCGGCATCTGGGGCGGCACGGCCCGCATCCAGGCCAGCTACAAGTTCTTCTTTTACACCTTTACCGGCTCGGTGCTGATGCTTCTGGCCATCATGGCCATGTACTGGAATGCCGGCACCACCGACATTACCCGGCTGCTGACCCACGATTTCCCGCTGTCCTGGCAGCCCTGGCTGTGGTGGGCGTTCTTCGCCTCGCTGGCGGTCAAGATGCCGATGTGGCCGTTTCACCGCTGGCTGCCCGAAGCCCACGTGCAGGCGCCGACGGCCGGCTCGGTGATCCTGGCGGCCATCCTGCTCAAGCTGGGCGGCTACGGCTTCCTGCGCTTCAGCCTGCCCATGTTCCCCGATGCCTCGGCGCAGTTCGCCAATGTCATCTTCTTCCTGTCCGTGGCGGCCATCATCGTGACCTCGCTGGTCGCGCTGGTGCAGACCGACATGAAGAAGCTGATCGCCTATTCGTCGGTGGCGCATATGGGCTTTGTCACCATGGGCATTTTTGCCGGTAATGCCTTGGGCATTCAGGGCGCCATGTTCCAGATGATCTCGCACGGCATTGTCTCCGGCGCGCTCTTCCTCTGCGTTGGCGTCATCTATGACCGCATGCATACCCGCGAGATCGCTGCCTATGGTGGTCTGGTCGAGCGCATGCCGCGCTATGCCTTTGCCTTCATGGTCTTCACCATGGCCAATGTGGGCCTGCCGGGCACGTCCGGTTTCGTCGGCGAGTTCCTCACCATGATGGGCGTGTTCCAGGTCAATACCTGGGTGGCGTTCGGTGCCGCCTTTGGCGTGATCTTTTCGGCCTGCTACGCCCTCTGGCTCTATCGCCGGGTGATTTTCGGCGCGCTGACCAAAGAGAGCCTCAAGGGCATTCTCGATCTGGATCTGCGTGAAAAGGTCATGCTCTACCCGCTGATCGTGCTGACCATCGTTTTCGGTTTCTATCCGGCCCCGATCCTCGACACGACGGCCGCAGCCGTCGACAATCTGGTGTCGCACTATGCCATCGCCGTCGGGCTGGATCCTGCCGTGTCGCTGGCCGACGCGCCGGCGCCGCTCGTTTATGCCGAACCGGTTGTGGGCGCCGAAGCGCCCGCCGCCGAGCCTGCTGCTCACTAGGAGAGTCCCGTGAACTCAGACGTTATCGATTTCGCGAGCCTGGCTCCCGCTTATCCGGAAATGCTGCTGGCCATTGGCGCAGTGGTGCTGCTGCTGGTCGGGGTGACCATCAACAAGGAGCGCTCGCTGCTGGTGTCCTATGGCGCCGTGCTGCTGCTGTTTGCCGTGGCTGCCCTGGTGATGTTCGCCCCTGTCGACGGCGTGCTGTTCAACGGCGTGTTCATTGCCGACAGCTTTGCCCGTTACATGAAGGTGCTGGTGCTGGGAGGTTCAGCGTTCTCGCTGCTGCTCGCCTTGCCGCGTGCCGAGGAAAACGGGACCCATAAGTTCGAATATGCCGTCCTCGTGCTGCTGGCGACGCTGGGCATGATGATGATGGTGTCCGCCAACGATCTGATGAGCCTTTATGTCGGCCTCGAGCTGCAGTCCCTGTCGCTCTATGTGCTGGCGGCGATCAAGCGCGATGACGGCAAGGCCACCGAAGCCGGCCTCAAATATTTCGTGCTGGGTGCCTTGTCCTCGGGCATGCTGCTCTATGGTGCTTCCCTGGTCTATGGCTTTACCGGGCATACCAATCTGCAGGGAATTGTTCTGGCCATTGCCGGGGAGGGGCGCTCGATCGGCCTGATCTTCGGTCTGGTATTCCTGCTCGCCGGTATTGCGTTCAAGATTTCGGCCGTGCCGTTCCATATGTGGACGCCTGACGTTTATGAAGGCGCCCCCACGCCGGTAACGGCCTTCTTTGCCACGGCACCGAAGGTGGCCGCCATGACGCTGATGGTGCGGCTGGTGATCGATACGTTCCAGGGCATTACCCAGGACTGGCAGCAGATCGTGGTCTTCCTGTCCATCGCCTCGATGGTGCTGGCCGCCTTTGCGGCCATCGGCCAGAAGTCGATCAAGCGTCTGATCGCCTATTCGTCGATCGGCCATGTCGGTTTCGCCCTGGTTGGCCTGTCATCGGGTACCCAGGTGGGTGTCGAGGGCGTGGCCATCTATATGGCGATCTACGTCATCATGACGGTAGGGTTGTTCGCCTGCGTCCTGTCACTGCGCACTAGTGCGGGCTATGTGGAGACCATCGGGGATCTGGCCGGCGCGGCGCAGAAGCGTCCATTCGTGGCGGCGGTGATGGCGATCAGCATGTTTTCCCTGATCGGCATGCCGCCCCTCGCCGGCTTCTTTGCCAAGTGGCACGTCTTCCTGGCGGCCATCGATGCCCAGCTCTATGTGCTGGCCGTGATCGGTGTGTTGGCCTCGGCCGTCAGCGCCTTCTATTATCTGCGCATCGTCAAGGTGATGTATTTTGACGAGCCGGTGGCCGAGTTCGAAGCGGTGCCGATGGAGCTCAACCTCATCATGGGCGCCAGCGCATTTGTGGTGGTAAGTTACTATTTCACCCTGGGCGCCCCTCTGGCTGGTCTGGCGCACAGCGCTGCCGGAAGCCTGTTCTAGGTGAAGGAATTCACGCTCGGCTTCAAAGCGCGCGCCGCCGGCTATCGACTGCGCGCCTTTGACAGCATCGGGTCGACCAATGCGGAAGCTCTGGCAGCTGCAGCATCGGGCGATCCCGGCGGCATCTGGTTTGCGGCGCGGCAGCAGACCGCGGGCAGGGGGCGTCGTGGGCGGCCGTGGGAGAGTCCTCATGGCAATCTGGCGGCCACGCTGTTGATTGTGCCCGACTGTGATCCTACATTGTCGGCAACGCTGGGTTTTGTTGCAGGCGTGTCCTTGAGCCGAGCCCTTTCCGTCGTCCTGCCCGACGGTCTGGTGCGGATCGGCGTCGATGGTGCCGATGGACAGGATGGGCGCTCGCGCATCGCTCTCAAATGGCCCAATGACGTGCTTGCCGACGGGGCCAAGCTATCGGGAATATTGCTCGAAGCGCATAGATTGCCAGATGGGCGGCAGGCCATTGCTATCGGCATCGGTGTCAATGTTGTTGCCGCGCCGCAGGGTTTGCCGTATCCAGCCACCAGTTTGCAGGAGCTTGGGGTTCCGCGCCAGGCCGAAGATGTCTTTGTCGCTCTGAGCGACGCGTGGACTGAAAGTTTCAGCCTTTGGGATGACGGACGCGGCATCGACGCCGTGCTGACCCATTGGCGTGCGTCGGCGGCGGGTATTGGTGCGCCGGTGGCCGTCAACCAGGACGGTGCCGTGCTGCGGGGCATTTTCGAATCTATCGACGACGTCGGGCGACTGATCGTCCGCGCCGAGGATGATCGTCTCATCGCCATTACGGCGGGCGACGTGCATTTTGGGGCAACGGCCAGCGCCCGAAGCTGACCATCAATTACGCAGGCGACCGGCGACCAAAGTTCGCTCCGGCGTTGCGTTCGAAAGGAATGAACTGACCCATGGCTAAAACCCAAAGGGATGAACTCGTCTTTGTTGCGCTTGGTGGCGTCGGCGAGATCGGCATGAATATGGGCGCGTATGGCTTCGGGCCGGAGAAGTCGCGCAAGTGGATCGTGGTGGATTGCGGCGTGACCTTTGGCGGGCCAGACCTGCCGGGGATCGAGCTGATCATGGCCAATCCCGAATTTCTCGAGGAACGGGCCGACGACGTGCTGGGCCTGATCCTGACCCATAGTCACGAAGACCACTATGGCGCCGTGCTCGACCTGTGGCCCGGCTTCGAAAAACCGGTCTTTGCGACACGCTTCACCGGCGCCATGCTGGCCGCCAAGCGCGCCGGCGACGGCATTGTGGAGAATGTCGACCTGACCATCATGGTCCCCGGAAAGCCCTTCAATCTGGGGCCAGAGTCCAACGCCCTGCTGATCACGACGCCAATCGGCCGGGTGCTGCATACCGGTGACTGGAAGCTCGATCCGACCCCTGTGGGCAATGCGCCCACCGATGTGGCGCGGCTCAAGAAGATCGGCGAGGATACGTCCACGCCGCTCGCGCTGATCTGCGACTCGACCAATGCGCTCAAGGACGGCGAAAGCCCGAGCGAGGCCGAGGTTGCCGGCAATCTGGCAGCAATGATTGCCGAGGCGCCCAATCGGGTGGCGGTGACGACCTTTGCCTCCAATGTCGGCCGGGTGATTTCCATTGTACGGGCCGCCGAAAAGGCCGGCCGCCAGGTGGTGATGTCGGGCCGTTCCCTGCACCGGATCATGGGCATTGCCCGCGAACTGGGCATGCTCGAAGGCCTGCCGCCGCTGCTCGACCAGGACGCCTATCGCTCGATCCCGCGCAACAAGATCGTCTTGATCTGCACCGGCAGCCAGGGCGAGGCTCGGGCGGCGATTGCGCGCATTGCGCGCGGCGACCATCCGGTTATCGCACTGGCAGCGGGCGATCGCATGATCTTTTCGTCCTGGGCCATTCCGGGCAATGAACGCGAAGTCATCGACATCCAGAACCAGCTGATCGACCAGGGCGTCGAGGTGATCACCGCCAATGATGGCCTGGTGCATGTGACGGGCCATCCCCGTCGCGGCGAGATGCGCCAGCTCTATGAATGGGTCAAGCCGTCTGTGCTGATCCCGGTGCATGGCGAGGCCGTGCATCTCAAGGCGCATGCCAAGCTGGGCCGTGAATGCGGCATCCCCACAGTGCATGAGGCGCGCAATGGTGACATGGTGCGCCTCTTCCCCGAGAGCCAGCTCTTCCCCGGCGAAGTGCGCACGGGTGAACTTTATCTCGACGGGCTGGTGCTGTGCACGCCCGACGAGTCTGGTGTCAAAGGCCGTCGCCGGCTGTCGTTTGGCGGCCATGTGGTGGTGAGCCTATGCGTCAATGGCAGCGGCCAGGTGGTGTCTGGTCCTGATCTGGTGATCGACGGGCTGCCCGAGACCGAGGACGAATCGCTGACCGAGCTGGTGGAAGACACCATTGCGGGCGTGCTGAAGTCGATGCCGCCCAAGCGGCGCAGCGATACGGAAGTGCTGAATTCGGCGCTGTTCAAGGGCATTCGCAACGAGGTCAACGCCTATTGGGGCCGCAAGCCCAATGTCTCGGTGTTCGTGCACCGCGTCTGATCGATCTGGTGTCGCGGCGGCGGGGCAGGCGCCGCGACACTATAGAGGCTTCCGCCGGTACAGCTGAACGCGGTAGGTCTAGGGCCGTCTTTTGGTCAGCATGAACGGGTATGACTATGCAGGTCGGTTCACTCATCGCCGTGTTTTTCGTGCTGTGGTGGATCAGCTTTGTCGCGGTGCTGCCGATCGGCAATAAGAGCTTCCACGAGGCGGGCGAACATGTGGTCGCCGGCAGTGATCCGGGGGCGCCGGTGGCGCCCCGGCTGTTGCACAAGGCGCTGATGGCTACCGGCCTGGCGATCCTGCTGACGCTGCTGCTGATGTG
>CAXBHD010000039.1:0-18036 GCA_963975335.1 uncultured Devosia sp.
CCGCTGCGGCTGATGAACGGGCTCTATCTGCAGCTGCACGCCTATATGCTCAGGATTGCAGTCCCTTACGGGACATTGTCCAGCCGGCAGATGCGCAAGCTGGCCCATATTGCCCGCACCTATGACCGCGGCTATGGCCACTTCACCACGCGCCAGAACATCCAGTTCAACTGGCCGCGGCTCAAGGATATTCCGGCTATTCTCGAGGAATTGGCCAGCGTCGAGATGCATGCCATCCAGACCTCGGGCAATTGCATCCGCAATACCACGACCGACCAGTTTGCCGGCGCCGCCGCCGACGAGATCATCGATCCGCGCCCGGTGGCCGAGATCATCCGGCAGTGGTCGAGCCTGCATCCCGAATTCACCTATCTGCCGCGCAAGTTCAAGATCGCCATGACCGGCTCGCCCAATGACCGGGCCGCCATCCGCTTCCACGACATCGGCCTGCAGGCCGCCGTCAACGGGTCGGGCGAAACCGGCTGGGAAGTCTGGGTCGGCGGGGGTCTCGGCCGCACGCCGATGATCGGCAAGCTGATCAACAGCTTCGTGCCTAACGAGCACCTGCTCGCCTATCTCGAAAGCATCATGCGGGTCTATAACCGCTATGGTCGGCGCGACAACAAGTACAAGGCGCGCATCAAGATTCTCGTGCACGAAGAAGGGCTTGAGACCATCAAGGGGCAGGTCGAGGCCGAGTTTGCCGAGGTGCGCGGCGGGGTGCTGACATTGCCGCAGCAGGAACTCGACCGCATTACCGCCTATTTCGCGCCGCCGGCCTTTGCCGATCGCAGCGGCAGCAAGGTCGACGTGGCCTATGAATCGATCATCGACCCGGCCTATGGCCGCTGGCTCGACAACAATATCAATGCCCATCGCGAGGCCGGCTATGCCTCGGTGACCATTTCGCTCAAGCCCATTGGCGGCGCGCCCGGCGATGCCACCGATATGCAGATGGATGTGGTGGCCGACCTGGCCGAGCGCTATTCCTTCGATGAACTGCGCGTCACCCACGAGCAGAATCTGGTGCTGCCGCATGTGGCGGTGGCCGATCTGCGCGCGGTCTATGATGAGCTGGTGGCGGCCAAGCTGGCCGACGGCAATGCCGGGCTGATTACCGACATGATCTGCTGCCCGGGCCTTGATTTCTGCGCCCTGGCCAATGCCCGTTCGATCCCCATCGCCCAGGAAATCACGCACAAGTTTGCCGCGCCGGAGCGGCAGAAGGAAATCGGCGATCTCAAGATCAAGATTTCCGGCTGCATCAATGCCTGCGGCCACCATCACGTTGGCCATATCGGCATTCTGGGCGTCGAGAAAAAGGGCGGCGAGCTCTATCAGATCACCCTGGGGGGCGACGCCACCGAGGCGGCTT
This sequence comes from uncultured Devosia sp., assembly GCA_963975335.1. Lineage (GTDB taxonomy): Bacteria > Pseudomonadota > Alphaproteobacteria > Rhizobiales > Devosiaceae > Devosia. Next base: position 1,376 of record CAXBHD010000039.1, read on the forward strand.
CGGTGGGCAAGATCATCGGTCCGGGCTTTGAGGCCGAGGCCGTGCCCGGCGCCATCGAGACGCTGGTCGATACCTATATTGCCCGGCGGAACAGCCCCGATGAAACCTTCATCCAGGCCTATCGCCGGCTCGGGGAAGCCCCGTTCAAGGAGGCCCTTTATGGCAATGCCTAAACTGGCTTCCGTGCCGGCCGCGCATGACAAGCTCAAGGCGCTGGGCATTCTGGCGCTCAATGGCATGTTCGACGAGATGGACGCGGTGGGCGTGCTGCGCCAGGCGGCCACCGACGTGCTGCCGGGCGATCTGGCCATTGTCTCGTCCTTTGGCGCGGATTCGGCGGTGCTGCTGCATCTGGTGGCGCAGGTCGATCCCAGCCTGCCGGTCTATTTTCTCGAAACCGGCAAGCATTTCCAGGAAACGCTCGATTATGTCGAAACGCTCAAGAACCATCTTGGGCTGATCAACGTGCAGGCCATTCACCCCAACCCGGCCGATATCGCCCGCTTCGATCCGGCCGGCACCTTGTGGGAAACCGATCCGGACAGCTGCTGCCATATCCGCAAGACCGAGCCGCTCGAGCCCGTCACCGAGCAATATGCCGGTTGGGTTACCGGGCGGAAGCGGTTCCAGACCAAGGAACGCGGCGTGCTGCCGCATTTCGAGCTGACCACCGACGACCGCATCAAGGTCAACCCTTTGGCCTACTTTACCGATGCCGATGTCAACCAGTACAAGATCGACCACGCCTTGCCCGAGCATCCGCTGTTCGCTAAGGGCTACAAGTCAATCGGCTGCGCGCCCTGCACCTCGGTGGTGGCCGAGGGCGAGGATCCGCGTGCCGGTCGCTGGCGCGGCCTCAACAAAAAAGAGTGCGGCATCCATTTCGATTTCAACGGAGCGATTGCCTCGCCCATGACAGCCTCCAAGCAACTCACCCTCTGGAAGGACGGCGCCTTCATCGCCGATCCGTTCCACGCCTGGAGCGAGACGGCCGATCCGGCTACCGCCAGCTATGCCCATGTGCCCCTGCCGGTCTTCCTGGCTCATCGCGAGGCCATTCTGGCCAATCCGCATCCTTTGGGTCTGCTGGTGGCGCCGGGTGACCGGATCGAGGATGTGGCGGCCGATCTGGGGCGCTTTGCCTCGATTGCCATTGCCTTTCCGGCCTTTACCGATGGCCGCGGCTATTCAAGCGCCCGGATGCTGGTGGAACGCTATGGCTATGCCGGAGAAATCCGGGCCGTGGGTGACGTCTTGCAGGATCAGATTCCGCTGATGCGCCGCTGCGGCATCAATGCGCTGGTGGTCACGCACGAGCCCAGCCGCGCCGCCTTGCTGGAGAACCGTTTGCCCGAAGTGGCGATTTTCTATCAGCCGGTGGGCACCAGCGAAGTGCCGGCCGGCACCCGCCCCTTCCTTCGCCGCGTCTCCTGATATAGGTGAAGCGCAGCGTCAGGTTATCCCCGCCTGGCGTTTTTCTGCAATGATAGAGGGCGGTGGCCCTCCAACTGGACTTGAGATCAATGAGCACTGAAATCACCACCGATGTCGTCGTCATCGGCGCCGGCCCCTGCGGGCTGTTCGCTGCGTTCGAGCTCGGCCTGCTCGATCTCAAATGCCATTTCATCGACATTCTGGACCGCCCCGGTGGCCAGTGCGCCGAGCTCTATCCGGAAAAGCCGATCTACGACATTCCCGGCTTTCCGGTGGTGACCGGCCAGCACCTGACCGACAATCTGATGGCCCAGATCGCGCCCTTTGCGCCTGAATTCCACTTCAACCGCATGGTCAATTCCATCGAGAAGCAGGCGGATGGCTCGTTCAAGCTGGCCACCGATGCCGACGAGATCTTCAACGCCAAGGTCGTGGTGATCGCCGCCGGTGGCGGTTCGTTCCAGCCCAAGCGCCCGCCCGTCGAGGGCATCGAGGCGTTCGAAAACAAGTCGGTCTTCTATTCGGTCCGCAAGATGGACGATTTCCGCGGTCAGGATGTGGTGATCGTGGGGGGCGGCGACTCGGCGCTGGACTGGACACTGAACCTGCAGCCTATTGCCCGCTCGCTGACGCTGGTGCATCGCCGGGCCGTGTTCAAGGCGGCGCCGGCTTCGGTCAACAAGATGCAGGCGCTGGTGGGCGAGGGCAAGATCAACTTCCTGACCGGCCAGATTGCCAAGCTGGACGGCGAAGATGGCCAGATCAACCATGTGCATCTGACCACCGATGCCGGCGACCTGTCGGTGCCGGCAACGCGCCTATTGCCGTTTTTCGGGCTGACCATGAAGCTGGGTCCGGTCGCCGACTGGGGCCTCGAGCTCAATGACAATACCATTGTCGTGGATACCGAGAAGTTCCAGACCTCGATCCCCGGCATCTTCGCCATTGGCGATATCAATTCCTATCCGGGCAAGCTCAAGCTGATCCTTAGCGGCTTCCACGAGGCAGCGCTGATGGCCCAGGCCGCCAAGGCGATTGTGGCGCCGGGCGAGCGCGTGGTGTTCCAGTATACGACCAGCTCGACCAAGCTGCAGAAGAAGCTGGGCGTCGCCTGATGAAGATCCTGGTGACCGATCAGGCGGGCGAGCAGCACGAACTCGAAGGGCTTGACGGCTGGCGGGTTATGGAAGTGATCCGCGACTGGGGTCTCAACATCAAGGCCGAGTGCGGTGGCGCGCTGAGCTGCGCCACCTGTCATGTCTATGTCGACCCTGAATGGACGGCTGTCGTTGGCGCGCCCAGCGATGACGAGGAAGACATGCTCGACAGCGTCGGCGACGTGCGCGCCAATTCGCGGCTGAGCTGTCAGATCCTGATGAGCGATGCGCTTGATGGGCTCAAGCTGACGCTGGCGCCAAGCGCCGCCAAGGACTGAGTTTGCTTTTCAGGGGTTGATAGACTGTCGCGGGTACAAAGCTGCGCTCGACGCCGCCCGGTCGCCTTGGCCGGGCGTTTTGCTTTGGGGGCGTTGCTATTGCTCGTGACCGCAGGGCTCCCCGATAGACGTCGCAATGGCGCAGCCCAGGTGGCCTGGCCCTGCCCAATCTGCTGCATTGAGCATTGTTTAACATGCTTCTGGCAGGCTGGAAGCAGCGCCAGCCATTGCCCGTCCGGACACGAGTACTTCATGAATGCCAAGAGCTGCGAAGGCTGCCGCAACACTGATCCAGCCAGTTTCGCCATCCCTTTCACCATGGCTTTTCAGCCTATTGTCGACATTTCCGCCGGCGCCATCTGGGGCTATGAGGCCCTGGTGCGCGGCCTGGGAGGCGAAGGCGCTCCCAAAGTATTGAGCCAGGTCAACGACCAGAACCGCTATGCCTTCGACCAGGCCTGCCGGGTCAAGGCGATCGAGCTGGCCGGCCGTCTGATCGGCGATCAGCATGCCAAGCTGAGCATCAATTTCATGCCCAATGCCGTCTATGAGCCCAAGGCCTGTATCCGGGCGACTTTGGAGGCTGCGGCACGAACGCAGTTCGATCCGCGCCGCCTGATGTTTGAATTCACCGAGAACGAGCGCATGAGCGATGCGGCGCATGTGGCCCATATCGTCGCCGAATACCATCGGATGGGCTTTACCACGGCGCTCGATGACTTCGGTGCCGGTTATGCGGGCCTGTCGCTGTTGACCCGGTTCAATACCGACCTGATCAAGATCGATATGGAATTGCTGCGCGATATCGATGGCTCAAGAGTCAAGCAGGCCATCGTGCGCGGGCTGGTGTCCATGGCAAACGAGCTGGGCATTGTGCTGCTCGCCGAAGGCGTGGAGAGCGCGGCGGAACTGGCCTTCCTCAAGGGGGCCGGGATCAAGCTGTTCCAGGGCTATTATTTTGCCAAGCCGCAGCTGGAGGCCTTTACGGGCCTGGGTGAACTGACCCACCGGGCGGCCTGAGCCGGCTCAGTCTTTTGCCACGTCGCTGGCTAGCCTGGTCAGTTCGGGGATGAAGTCGCGCACCACGGGTTGGGGCTGGGTTTCAAAGGGCAGGGGGCGAACGACCCGGATGGCGGCAATGCCGACACGGACGGTCATCAGCCCGTTGACCACGCCTTCGCCCAGCCGCGCCGAGAGCTTGGCTGCCAGGCCCTGACCGATCAATTGCTCGACCAGGCCATCGGTCAGCACGAGGCCACCGGTGACGGCCAAATGGGCGAGGACGGCACCGGTAAGCCGCCAGGAGCCGAACAGGCCCGGGCGGGCGCCGTAAAGCGCTGCAATGGCCCCGGCCAGCCGAACACTTTCATAGATCACGAAGGCAATATCGACCAGGGCGCGGGGCGACACGGCGGTGACCAGGGCTACCCGTCGTGCCGAAGCCGCTGTCAGCGCCTTGGCGCGGGCATCGAGCGGCGCCATCAGCGTGCGCTCGGCCATGGCGATGATCTCGGTGCCGTCAAACAGGTGCGGCAGATGGTCGGCCACCACCTGGCGCGCGCGCGCCTGATCCGGGCGTTCGGCATAGATGGCGGTGAGCTTGTGTACGACCCTGGTAGCCATGTGCTGGTCGTTCTCGGCCGAGGCCATGGCGGCGTCGGCGCGCAGGGCATCAAGGACGCGCAGGCGCCGCAATGCCAGGATTTCGCGTATGGCGAGGGCGAACACGGCCAGGAGGAAGACCGCCAGCACGGCGAGGCCGAGCCAGCCCAGCCATGCATTGGCAGCGAAGAGGTCGCGGATCAGGCGATCGGCGGCCAGGCCCAGCCCGGCCGAGACCAGGATGCCGGCGCTGGTCCAGGCGAGCCGCCCGATCCAGCCCATGGCTTTGGCGGGTGGCGCGACAAGGGTTTCGTCATCGACACTGTCGAAGGGGGACTCGCTGCGCGCCACGGCGTCCGGGTCAAAGGCGCGCGGGCTGCGGACGATTGCAGTGTCTTCAGCCTGGGTGCCGGTCGGGCGGGCGATCGGGCGTTTCATGCGAGCCAGTCTCCCACCAGGTAGTCGAGGGCCCGGTCAAAGCGGATATGGGGCAGGACAATGTCGCCGCTGGCATTGCGGTCGAGCTTTTGCGGCGGCGCAAAGCGCAGGAAGTTTAACGCGACCGGACTGCCATTTTCAAAAAGTGAATCGGGGCGCTCCGGCAAGTCCCCGGGAAACAAGGCAATTTCGGTCTTGCCGTCATAGGTGACGCCATCAAGACGTTCTCCCTGCAGCGGGGTGCCGATGATGGTGTTGAGCGTCTGCCCCCCTTCGACAATGGTGCCTTCATGGGTGGCGCGAATGCCGGCCAGGGCGATCGAACGCGTCTGGGTGCCGGCGAAGCGAGCACGCTTGCCGGCATTGGAGACCAACCGGTTGAGAATGGCTTCCAGTCGATCGTGATTGGTGTGGTGGACGTGGTCGGCCTTGGTGGCGGCAAACAGGATGCGGTCGATGCGGCGGGCAAAGGGCCGCAGCAGCGGGTTGGTTTCGCCCTGACGGAAACAGGCCAATACCGCGGTGAGGGCGGTTTCAAGATCGGCGACGGCAGCCGGACCGGCATTGAGCGCCCGCAGCGTATCGACCAGCACGATCTGGCGATCGAGCCGGGCGAAATGGTCGCGGAAGAATGGGCGTACCACCTGGGCCTTGTAAGCCTCGAAGCGGTGCTCAAGCATGGCATAGAGGCTGTCTTTGCGGGCGGTCTGCGTTGGTGCCGGCAGGGGCGCGAAAGTTAGGGCAGGCGAGCCTTCGAGATCGCCGGGCAGCAGGAAGCGACCCGGGGGCAGGGTGGAGAGGGCGCCATGTTCTCGGCTACGGCGCAGATAGTCGGTAAAGGCGGTGGCCAGGCGCTCGGCGTCGGGATCGCGCGCCTCCTTGAGCGGGTCGATGGCGGCGAGCGCCTCCAGAAACGGCGTTGCTTCCTTGCCCGAACCGGGCCGGCGCGCCCGCTCCAGCGCCTCGGCGCTCCAGTCGGCAAAGCTCAGGCCCAGCAAGGGCAGGTCGAGCAGCCACTCGCCGGGATAATCGACAATGTCGAGATTGAGCGTCGAGGGGCCGCGCAGGCCGGCATACCAGTGTCTGGACTGGAATTTGAGCACGAGCCGCAATTGGGAGATGCGCCGCGTGCCTTCGGGCCAGATGGGGGACTTGCCGGTCAGGGCCTCCAGATGCTGCTCATAGGCGAAACGGGGAATGGTGGCGTCCGGATATTCGGCGAGCCGGGCGCCGATGAAACGGCCTTCGGCCATGGGAGCAAAGCCGGGCATGCGGCCGCCAGTCAGCAGATTGTGCACCAAAGCCGTGATGAAAATGGTCTTGCCGGCCCGGCTGAGGCCGGTCACCCCCAGCCGCAGCGTGGGCGTGAAGGCGCCGGTTGCGCTATCGGCCAGGTTGGAGAGGGCGATGCCCAATTCGTCGACGATGGTGGTTGGCGGTTGGGGCACGCAGGGCTCTCCCGTAGAACCCGCAAGATAGGGATTTGTGCAGAAGGTTCAATGGGCCCCGCGCCGTAGCGGGGCCCATTGTCCACTATTGTGGCACAGTGCCGATCTCGGCCATGTCATAGGGCGTGGTCTGGTAGATCTGGTTGATCCAGTTCTGGAACAACAGATGGGCGTGGCTGCGCCAGCGGTTTTCCGGCGTGGCTGTGGCGTCGCCATTCGGGAACAGGTTGGCCGGCGGTGCGGTGTCGAGGCCGGCCTTGAGATCGCGCTCATATTCATCGACCAGCGAGCGGTTGTCATATTCGAGATGGTTGAGCATGTGCACTGCACGGTGCCTGGGGTCGTCCAGCATGCAGATGCCGAAATCGGGGCTGTCGATCAGCACTTCGAGATCGGGGCCCAGCGAGGTGCGGTCGATATCGTTGATGCGCGAGACCGGGATCATCGGGCTGTCCGAGAAACCGCGCAGATAGGGAGAGCGATGGCCGGTCAGCTGATGCCGGAAGACGCCGAAGGCCTTTTGCGGCATGCGGTAGCGCCGGGCACCGTGGAAGTGGTGCAAAGCCGCCTGGGCGCCCCAGCAGATGAACATGGTGTGGTGCACATGGGTCTGGGTCCAGTTCATGATCTCGACCATTTCGGGCCAGTATTTGATCTCCTCGAACGGGATATGGGCGATCGGTGCGCCGGTGACGATGAAGCCGTCGAACTTGCGGCTGCGCACCTCTTCCCAGGTGCTGTAAAAGGAGTTGAGATAGTCCTCCGAGGTATTCTTGGACTGGTGATCGGTGACCCGCACCAGGGTGAGGTCAACCTGCAGCGGCGTTGAACCGATCAGCCGGGCAAACTGGGTTTCGGTCCGCTCCTTGTTGGGCATCAGGTTGAGCAGGCCGATCTCGAGCGGGCGGATGTCCTGGCGCGCGGCGCGCGTTGAATCCATGACATTAACGCCCTCGTCCTCGAGGGTCTTGCGGGCAGGCAGGTTGTCGGGAATTCGGATAGGCATGGCAGCCTCTTAGCTGGCGATGATGAGGAAGCGATTCAAGCGGTGCGCGTCTCCGACGGGGACGCGCTAGCGCATTCGCTGTTCAATCGCCGCCGCCATCAGGTCGATGAATTCATCGCCATCGCGGACAAGGGCCAGGTCGGAGGCCTCCACGACATAGCCGAAATTATCGGCCAGCGCCTGGTAGCGCGGCAGGCGGTCGTGCAGCAGGGCTTCGAAGCCCCAGGCGCCAAAGCCGGCCGGATCGACATCATTGTCGTCGTGAATGCCATGGATCAATTTGTATTCCGCCCATTTCTCGATGAGAAAGCCGGGTGGATAATACATGGGTTTGGGGCTTTTCTTGTAGCGCCGGATCAGCTCGGCAGCGTCCTTGCCGGTGCCGCGGATATAGAGCATGGCAGTAGATGCCGCGAGCGTGGTGATGACCGGATCATGCGGGTTTGACGGGTCGACCACCTCGATCAGCGAGCCACCGGTATCGGCGATGAAATTGTCATAGCCATAGAGCTGCTTGGCCCGTTCGATGAAGTGCGGCACGTCCTGCAGTGCGGCGATTTCGGCAATGCGATGCTGCTCCTGCCGGCGCTGGTACTCGGCCAGGGGCAGGCCATGCTTGTCCGGGTCGCCGGGCGTGCCCAGATAGCTGGAGAGCGGATCGAGATTTTCGAAGGTCAGGTTCGAGGAAATATAGATCGAATCCGAGCGCAGCAGCTCGGCCAGGAAGGGCACCTTCATGGCTTCGCGCTTGAAATTGTCGACGATGGCCTCGCCCATATAGCGCGTGCCAATGCGGTAATCGGCCGAATAGTGGAACCAGTTCGAGGCCCGTAGCATGGCGGACAGGCGCGTCTTGCCCACGCCCGCCATGCCGAACACGGTCACGGCACGGCGGGGTGACTTAATGAACTCGTCGGCAGAATGAAACAGCATGAAAAGCCCCTGGCGTCAGGCCTTTCCCATTAAGGCAACGGCTTGTTGTTCACAAGCGGGCGGCAATTTCTGCCGTCGGCCCGGACTCTTTTGCCTGCCAGTGCGGGCGCCTGACCTCTGGCGCGAGAAAATATCCTGCATAATCAACGCCCAACGCAGTTGGCACTGTACTTGCAACCAAATGGTCGAGCAGGCGCAACCAGGCGCAGACAGTTTTCGGGAGTGATTGATGGGTATCTATGGCGCGCTTTCCAGTGCGGTGACGGGGCTGCGGGCCCAGGCGCATGCCTTGGAGAATATTTCAGGTAACATCGCGAACTCGCAGACCACCGGCTACAAGCGGATCGAGACCGACTTTCTCGACCTGATCCCCGATGCGCCGATCAAGCGCCAGGTGCCTGGCGCCGTGCTGGCGCAGTCGCGCGGCACCAATGATATCCAGGGCGATATCAAGACGGTATCGAACGAGACTTTCATTGCGCTGAATTCCAAAGGCTTCTTCGTTGTCGAGCCCAAGGTCGGGCAGTCGGACGGCAATTCGGTGTTTGCCGGGACCAATTTCTATACCCGTCGCGGCGATTTCGAGATCGACAAGGACGGCATGCTGGTCAACGGCGCCGGCTATTATCTCAAGGGCCTGCCGATCGATACGACGACGGGCAATATTTCGGGTTCGGTGCCCGAGGTGATCCGGTTGTCCAACGCCTTCCTGCCGGCGCAAAACACACAGCGCATTGCCTATCAGGCCAACCTGCCGCAATTGCCCAAGACCACCAATTACAATGCCACCGTCTACAATAGCGAGCTGCTCGAGCCCAATGCCTATGCCGGCTATGCCGGTGCATCGACGTCGTCGGTAATGAATGGCACGGTCAATACGCTCACCGATGCGACGGCCGCCACCCCGCTGCTGGCGGATGGCCAGTTCATGACCCTCGATGTCAATGGCACCGCGGTCACCTTCGAATTTACCACTGATGGTACGGTTGCCACCGGGCGCCAGGCCATTGATATTTCAGGCGCCGCCACTGTGGGGACGGTGCGGGCTGCGATGCAGGCAGCCTTGCGCCTGTCGGGTGGCCCGGCGGCGACCAGCGCCAATGTGGTGCTTACCGGCTCGCCCGGCGCTCTCAGCATCAATCTGGGCAATGACTATCATGCCCAGTTCAAGGTCACCGCCGGCGATGCGACTGGCCTTGGCTTCCCCAACGCCACCACTTCTTCCCTGCCGACGCGCCCGACCATAACCACCATTGCCGCCAGCAATGACGCCCTGTTCAAGTCCAATTCGGTCGCCGGCGGCGCCATCACCGTCTATGCCTCGAACGGCGCGCCGGCCAACGTGCAGATGCGCTGGGCCAAGGTGGACAGTGCGGCCGCGGGCGGCAAGGATACCTGGAACCTGTTCTATATGTCCGACAGCAAGGCCACCGGCACGTCGCCGATGTGGACCAGCACGGGCGAAGTCTACACCTTTGGCGCCGACGGGTCTCTGGTGGCGCCCGGGGTGACCAGCAGCACGCTGAGCAATCTGACCATCAATGGCGTGGTGATCGGCAATGTCGAGCTCAAGCACGAAACCAACGGCGTCTCCCAGTTCGCTGACGTGAACGGGACGGTGAACGTGTCCACGCTCAATCAGAATGGCTATGGCGCGGGCGAGTTCGTGTCCGTGGCCATCAATGACAGCGGTCGCGTGGTGGCTACCTATTCGAATGGCGAGCGTATCGACATGGCGCAGGTGGTGACGGCCCAGTTCAGTGCCATCAACCAGCTCAAGCGGCTTGACGGTGGCGTGTTCTCGTCAACCTCGGAATCCGGCGAGGCTATCCTCGATCTTTCCGGCGAGGGCATTCTCGGCGGTGCCCTTGAAGCCTCCAATACCGATATTTCGGACGAGTTCACCAAGCTGATCGTGACCCAGCAGGCCTATGCCGCCGGCACCCGCATCGTCACGGCGGCCGACAAGATGCTGCAAGAAGCGCTCAACATGATCCGCTGAGGTCGAGCCGGCCACTAGGGTCCGGGGCAGTGCGCTCCGGGCCGTCCCTGTGTGAGGAGCCCGTTTATGGGTCTGACGACATCACTTACCAACGCTGTGTCTGGTCTGCGGGTCAATCAGGACTCGCTGGCGCTGGTCAGCCGCAACATTTCCAATTCCGGCACGCCTGGCTATCACCGGCAGTCGTTGAATGTCGTCGACTACAATGCGCAAACGAGCAGCTATGCGCGCAGCGTTGGGGCCAATAGGGCGTTCAATACCAGCCTTCAGACCTATTATAACCGCCAGGTGTCGGACACGGCCAATTCCACGGTTCAGGCGAACTATCTGAACCGCGTGCAGGGTTTTCTGGGCAAGCCCGGCGCGACCGGATCGCTCGATACGATCTTCAGCAATCTGCAGAATTCGCTGCAGGCCATCGCCACCAGCCCCGATGACTATACTTCCCGCGCCAATGCCGTGGCATCGGCGCAGACCATGGCCGAAACGCTGAACCGGCTTTCCAGCACCATTCAGGGGATGCGCCAGGAGACCGAGGGGCAGATCGCCTCCGACGTCCACAACATGAACGGCATGCTGAATTCGCTGGCAGAGGTCAACAGCCGCATGCTCGATCTGGGCATGACCGACAGTGCCCGCGCCGCCCTGCTCGATCAGCGCGATCGCCTGGTGGGTTCGGTGGCCGAACTCATCGACGTACGGGCCGATTATCGGGGCGACGGAACCGTCGCGCTGATGACACGCTCAGGCGTGGGCCTGCTGGACAATGGCGTCTCCACCTTCAATTTTGAAAGTGCCGGCAGCCTCTCGGCCAATTCGGTGTTTGACCCCAACTCCGCTGAGACCAAGGTCGGCAAGCTGACCCTTACCACGCCATCGGGCCTCACCATCGACCTGGTGACCCAGGGCGTGCTGCAGGGCGGAGAATTGGGGGGGCTCGTCACCCTGCGCGACAAGACCTTGGTCGAAGCGCAGGAACAGCTCGATGAAATCGCGTCCGGCCTGGCGCTTGCCTTTTCGACCGTCAAGAATCCCGGCGTAGCGGCTTCCGATGGTGCGGCAACGCCCGCGACCGGTTTTGACCTCGATCTGAGCGTGCTGCGCCCGGGCAATGACGTGTTGTTCACCTATACCGAGAACGGGGTGAGCAAGCAGGTCCGTGTGGTCAATTCAACCGATCCGGTGGACTACAAGGACGCCTCGGGCCAGCGGGTGATCGGCATCAACCTGTCGGGTAACTCGACCGCCGCTGCCGCGGCCTTGAGCGCCAAATTGCCGGGCCTGGCCATTACCAGCCCCAGCGCCGGCAAGCTGCGCATCCTCGACGACGGCGCCACCGGCAATACCGACGTCAAATCAGCCGTGGCGCGCTCGACCTCGACGGGCCTGCAGGGCGCGGGTCTTGCGTTCAACCTGTTCGTCGACCATGGCAATGCCGCCTATACCAATAATCTGGACAGCGACCCGCCGCAGAAGCAGGGCTTTGCGGCGCGCATCGCGCTCAATACCGCCATTGTCGCGGACAACAAGCTGATGGTGCAGCATGAGCTTGGCGGCACGCTGGGCGATGCCGACCGCGCCGACTATATCATCGACCAGCTTGCCAGCATGAGTTTTACCTCGGGCGGCAATCCGGCGGCCAATGCAGACAAGTTCCAGCTTACGGGCAAGCTGGGCGAACTGATCGGCCAGGTGATCGGCTTTCAGGGTGCCAGCATCAATGCGGCCCTGACCAAGGCTGACGATCGGCAACTGACGCTCGATACCATCTCGGACCAGATGCAGACGGAGTATGGCGTCAACCTCGACGAGGAAATGGCGCGGCTGATGGAGCTGCAGAATGCCTATTCGGCCAATGCCCGGGTGGTCTCGGTGGTCAAGGAACTGCTCGATGCCCTGCTTGCCTCGGTCTGATGGAGTTAGCGTAAGATGATCGTCAACAAATCGATGTTCCCGCTGCAGACCGGGTTCGGCGTGATCACCAAGATGCAGGATCGCTTTGCCAATCTGCAGATGCAGCTTGGCACGGGCATGAAGGCATCGACGCTGGCCGATATGGGGCGGGATCTGCCGCTTTCCCTGTCGGTGCGCGAGAGGCTCAACAAGATCGAGGGCTTCACGGCCAATATTGCCACGGTCGATCTGCGCATGAGCTTTCTCGACAAGACACTGTCCCGCTTTGATACGATGGAAAGCGAAGCGCGCAATTCGGCGGTGCAGGGTCAGTACGGCACCAATAATATCAACATGGCCACGCTGCCCAGCCTGTCGAAGGCCAGGCTGGACGAAATGGTCACGCTGCTCAATTCGGACATCAACGGGCGCTACCTGTTTGGTGGCTCCAATACGGACAGCGCGCCGGTGCCCGATACGACGACCCTGCTCGAGGGGCAGGGTGGCAAGGCAGGGTTCAAGGCCGTGCTCAGTGAACGCCGCGCGGCCGATGCCGGTACCCTGGGCAATGGACGGCTGACCTCGGGACATGTTGCCGGCACGGCGACGGTCACCTTGGGCGAGGATGGGTTGCATCCATTTGGCTTCAAGCTGTCCAACATTTCCACCAGCGCACCGAATACGGCAGTGACCTATACCGCGCCGGCCTCAACGGTGCCGGCAACAGCCAAGTCGCTCGACGTGACATTTGCCGATGCCCCGGATCTGATCGTTGCCGGCAATACCATTACCATGGGCTTTGCCCTGCCGGATGGTACGGAAACGCAGATTACCCTGAAGGCGGTGCAAACTGCCGCGGTACCCCCTTCAGTGGACGAGTTCGTCATCGGCGCCGATGCTGAAACGACAGCTGCCAATTTCAAGGCGACACTAGACGCCAAGCTGGTCGATGCCGGCTCCAAGGAGCTGTCCGCCGCCTCCAATTTCGTGGCCTCGGCGAGCTTTTTCAACGGCCCGGGCGAGCCGGTCCTGCGTGTGGCCGGGACCAATGCTGCGACGGCAACGCAGCTGCGGGTGGCTGACGAGAGCGACACCATTATGTGGTATCGGGGGCAGTCGCCCGCTGTCGCCGCCGAAGGCCTGGGCCGGATGGATATCGGTACCGTTGACGAGACGGTGACACTGTCGGGCAATTTCCCGCTGTCGGACAAGCATGGCTTTCAGATCACCGGCGTATCGGCCGATACCGCAAATATCGACACGACCTATACGGCAGCGACGGCGACTGCCGGCAGTTCGGTCAGTTTTGAGTTTACCGCCAATCCCGATCCCGACGAGGCCGTCGAGATCACGCTTGCCGAACCCGGCGGTGGGACGCGCCGGCTGACCCTGACGGCCGTGGACGGCAAGGCGGGGGCAGGGCAGTTTTCCATTGGCAGCACGCCCGATGAGACGGCTGCCAACTTTGCCAAGGCGCTCAATATTGTCGCCACCGAAGCCGCCATGGCAGCGGAAGGCAATCCGCGTGCCTCGGTCACGGCCCAGGTCGATGATTCCACCCGGGTGGCCTATGGCATCGAAGCCAATGAATCGGGCATGCTCCGGCTGGTGCGCAGCCTGGCCTCGATGTCGGTAGAGAATTTTCTCGACACCGATGCTGCAACGGAAGCCGACTCGAAGGCGCGCTATGATTCCATGGCGCGGCGCCAGCAGCTGCAATTGTCGGAATCGCACAATTCCGAGCGTGGCTCGATCGAAATCCTGACCATGGAAATGGCCATTGCCCGCAACGCGCTCAAGAGCGCGACGACCCGGCACACCGATTACAAGGCGCAGCTAGACAATCTGCTGAGCGATATCGAGACGGTGAGCAAGGAAGACGTCGCCATGGAAATCCTGGCGCTGCAGACGCGGCTGCAGGCAAGCTACCAGGTGACCTCCATGGTCAGCCAGCTCAGCCTCTCCAAATATATGTAGGGGCGTCTCGCGACACAGCGCTCAAAGCAAAACCCCCGCAGTGATGCGGGGGTTTTTGTTTGGGTGTCGGTCGGATCAGGCGCCGCGCAGGCCGGTGGCGATCTGGCGATTGAGGCGCACCAGAATGTCCAGACGCTGCGGCGCCGGATCGGCCTCAAGCAGGATTTCGCGGGTCTCGTTGAGGATGAACAGGCCCAGATTGGCAATGTTCTGACGGATTTCCTGGGGCAGCAGACTGTCTTCCTTGGTGACCGAAGACATGAAGATGGTCCAGAGCTTGCGGTTGAAGGTCAATGCATTCTTCAGCTCTTCCCGCGTGCCGGTCTCCCAGTCATCCTTGACGCGCTGGATGCCCGCCGCAGCCTTCATCAACAATGCGGATTCGCGCTCGCGGGGGTTCTCAACTGCCTTGGTCGTCTGCTGGTAAGCGTGGGCGCCCTGCTGGTGCATGTTTCAAGAGATCCTGTTCATACTCAATCAGCCTATGCGCGGCCTTCAGAGCTTTGTAGAGCGCCCCGGTTAATATCTCGTTATTGATTTCATTGACTATTTCGGCGGCCGACGGAACCGCGTCGAGAAATTCCTTGATCAGCCCGAAATAGGTCTCCTGCATGGCGCTGATGTCGTCATCGATATACATCAGCTGGACCGCCAAATAGATGCGCTTGGCCGGAGAGTTCGCCTTGGCGGGGGTCAGGATGTCCTTCTCCCGCAGAATCGGCGACTTGCCATCGATGAACAGTCGGGTGCGCTGGTCGGAATTGGTGATGATGCAATTGCCTACCAGCAGCCGCTCGCCGGGCTTGAGTTCAACCTTGAGCGCCATGGCACCATTCTCCCAGATTCGGGTTCAATCACTGACCTCTAGCGCGCAATAGGGGTGAAAACAATGAAGGCGGGCCGAAGCCGGGCGCAGCGGGGGCTTTGGCTGGCTGAGCGCTTATCGCAGCACCTGCAGTACCGACTGGTCGGCCTGGCTGGCTAGGGATAGCGAGTTGGACGACAATTGCTGGCGGGTCTGCAGGGCCAGCAGGGCCGCCGCTTCGGCGTTCATGTCGGCCAGCGTCAGGTTGCCGGCGCCGGTCTGCAGCGTGTCGATCATGGCCTTGGTGAAGTCCTGGCGATTCTGCACGATCGACAGATTGGAGCCGAAGGTGGAAGCCTGCGAACGGACCTCGTTGAGTGCGGCCGTCATGTCGCCCAGCAAGCCGTCAATCACCGTGTCGCTGTCGAGCTGGTTGGCCCGCAACGAGGTCGCAACGCCCAGGGTAGCGGCGTTTATCGCCTGGCCATTCTGGGTCTGGATGTCGATCAGAGATGTACCGGTCTCATTGAAGGTAATGGTCAGGTTGTCGCCGCGCATCAGGTTGACGCCGTTGAAGGAGGCGTCGTCGGCCAGCTTGTCGAGCTGGTCGCGCAGTTCGTTGAACTGGGCGGCCAGACCGGTGCGAACAGCATTGCCCTTGATGGTCGAGGTGCCCGTCGTACCATCCAGCTTGCCCGATGTAGCGTTCTTGCCCTCGATCAGGAGATCAGATGTCGACTGGTTTTCGAGGCGCAGTTTGCCACTGTCGTTGGACGCGCGGACTTTGCCCTGCAGCCCGGCATGGGCATTGACGGCATTGACCATGTCGTCGACGCCGCGTGCGAAAAGCAGGTCGCCATTGGTGCCGGCTACTATGCCATTGCTGGGTGTGCCAAACAGATCGGCATCGGCGCCGCCGATCTGCAGCGCGCCGGCATTGTCGGCTATGGCACGGAAGGCCAGCTTGCCGCCGACTTCCCGATAGGCTTCAAATGTCCTGTCGTCGCCCAGCTGGGTGTTGACGCTGGCGAGTGCCGTATCGAGGTCGGCGCCGGTCGTGCCGTCGAGCTTGATCTTGTGGCCGTTGATGGTGAAGTCATGCGTGCCATTGGATCCAGTCACGGACATTGGCACCTGGCTGGGAATGGCTGAATCGCCGAAGATGCGATCATGCGACGAGCCGCCGACGACGAATGTCCCGTCAATCGTGCCGACAGTCTCGAAGGCGTAGTCGCCGGCGGCGGCCTCCTTGAACTCGACTTTGCCCGCATAGGCGGGAGAGGCATCGATAACAGCCTGGATTTCATTGCGCAGCTGCGTGGTGGTCCGGCCGCCGGCCGGGGCAATATTGATCGGCAGCACCGGGCCGTCGCCGAATTTAAGCGTCAGGCCGATGGCGCCGGCGGCCTCGCCGGCGGTCAGCGCCCCGATGCCGGTATCTGCCTGGTAGCTGGCCTTGCCGGCCGGCGCGGGCGCGGCGTAGGCAGCGTCTGCCACCTTGCTATCGCCCTTGGCCGTCTTGATCAGGTCGATGTCGACCGGACTGGCGACTGCTCCGCCCGAGAGCGTCAGCTTGCCCAGGCCAGGGTCATTGGCGTTTATCTTGGCAAGGGGAAGGGACTCTGTGTTGAAAGACTTGTCCTGGCGGGCCTGACGCAGGGTCGACTGCATCGATTCCAGGGTCTTGG
>CAXBHD010000040.1:0-17841 GCA_963975335.1 uncultured Devosia sp.
TATGGCAATGACCGATGCGCCCACCGACAGCCTGCTCGCCATACGCGACCTCAATGGCTGGTATGACGACAGCCATGTGCTGCACGGCATCAATTTCGATGTGAAGCCCGGCGAGGTGGTGACGCTGCTGGGCCGCAACGGCGCCGGCAAGACCACCACGCTGCGGGCCATTATGGGCATATTGGGCAAGCGGCAGGGATCGGTGCAGTTCGAGGGGCGCGAGCTGATCGGGCTGGAGCCGCGCCATATCGCCCATGCCGGCATTGCCTTTTGCCCGGAGGAGCGGGGCATTTTCGCCAGCCTCTCGGTCGAGGAAAACCTCATGCTGCCGCCCCAGGTCAAGCCGGGCGGGCTCAGCCGGGAGGCCGTGCTCGAAATGTTTCCCAATCTGCGCGAACGGCTCACCAGCCAGGGCACCAAGCTGTCGGGCGGCGAGCAGCAGATGCTGGCCATTGCCCGCATCCTGCGCACCGGCGCCAAATTCCTGCTGCTGGACGAGCCGACCGAGGGCCTCGCCCCGGTGATCGTGCAGCAGATCGGCCGGACCCTGAGCCAGCTCAAGAGCCAGGGCTTCACCATCGTGCTGGTGGAACAGAACTTCCGCTTTGCGGCCTCGGTCGCGGACCGGCACTACGTGGTCGAGATGGGGCGGGTGATCGACACCATCCCCAATGCCGACCTCGCCGCCAATATGAACAAGCTGCACGCCTATCTGGGCGTCTAGCACCAAGCCGAAAATCGGCACCACTCGGAGGAGATGCAACCATGAATTTCAAGACTCTCATTCTGGCCTCAGCCACCAGCCTGTTGCTGGCGGGCACGGCCCTGGCCCAGACCGCCGTCAAGATCGGCGTGCTCAATGATCGCTCCGGCGTCTATGCCGACCTGTCCGGCGAAGGCTCGGTTATCGCGGCGCGCATGGCCGCCGAGGATTTCGACGCTGCCGGCAAGGGCATTACCGTCGAGATCGTCTCGGCCGACCACCAGAACAAGCCCGACGTTGCCTCCACCATTGCCCGCCAGTGGTATGACCAGGATGGCGTCGACCTGATCGTGGACGTGCCCACCTCGTCGGCCGCCTTCGCGGTCAATGAAATCACCCGCGAGAAGAACAAGATCTTCATGAATTCGGGTGCCGGCTCGGCCGACCTGACGGGCGCGCAGTGCTCGCCCAATACCGTGCACTGGACCTATGACACCTGGGCGCTGGCGCATGGCACCGGCTCGGCCATGGTGGCCGAAGGCAATACCAAGTGGTTCTTCATCACCGCCGACTATGCCTTTGGCCAGGCCCTGGAAAAGGATACTGCCGCCGTTGTCGAAGCGGCGGGTGGCGAGGTGCTCGGCGCGGTCCGGCATCCTTTCCCCGGCACCGACTTTTCGTCCTATCTGCTGCAGGCGCAGGCCTCGGGCGCCCAGGTGATCGGCCTGGCCAATGCCGGCGGCGATACCGTCAATACCATCAAGCAGGCCGCCGAATTCGGCATTACCCAGGCCGGCCAGGCGCTGGCCGGGCTGCTGATCTTCATCACCGACATCCATGCGCTGGGCCTGGAAACCGCGCAGGGACTGGTGCTGACCGAAAGCTTCTACTGGGATCTCAATGACGAGACCCGCGCCTGGTCGGAGCGCTTCGCCGCCGAGAATGACGGCAAGAAGCCGACCATGGTGCATGCCGGCGTCTATGCCAGCGTGCTGCATTACCTCAAGGCCGTCGAATCGACCGGCAGCAAGGAAACCGATGCCGTGATGGCGGCGATGAAGGCAACGCCTACCAGCGATCCGCTGTTCGGCGAAGGCATGATCCGCGAGGATGGCCGCAAGGTGCATGACATGTACCTGTTCCAGGTCAAGGCACCTGCCGAATCCACCGGCCCATGGGACTATTACACCCTGCTGGCGACCATTCCGGCTGCCGAGGCCTTCCGTCCGCTCGAAGACGGCGGCTGCGCCTTCCTCGCCGACTAGAACCTGCCGGGCGCTCCGGCCTTGCCGGGGCGCCCTTCCTCGTCACCATCGGGACCATTTGTCATGTTCGAGCTTTTGGGCATACCGCCACAGGCACTTTTCGGCCAATTGCTGCTGGGGCTGATCAACGGCTCGTTCTATGCTCTGCTCAGCCTGGGGCTGGCCGTCATTTTCGGCTTGCTCAACATCATCAATTTCAGCCATGGCGCGCAGTATATGATGGGCGCCTTCGTCGCCTGGATGCTGCTGACCTATACCGGCATCAACTACTGGTGGGCGCTGCTGATCGTGCCGCTCGTGGTGGGCGCGAGCGGGGTGGTTATCGAGCGCCTGATGATCAGCCGGCTCTACCATCTCGACCATCTCTATGGCCTGCTGCTGACCTTCGGCCTGGCGCTCATCATCCAGGGCCTGTTCCGTAACCAGTATGGCGTGTCCGGCCTGCCCTATTCCATTCCCGCCGAACTGTCGGGCGGCACCAATCTGGGCTTCATGTTCCTGCCCAACTACCGCGCCTGGGTGGTGTTCGCCTCGGTCGTGGTGTGCTTTGCCACCTGGTTTGCCATCGAGAAGACCCGGCTGGGCGCCTATCTGCGCGCCGCCACGGAAAACCCGACGCTGGTGGGCGCCTTCGGCATCAATGTGCCGCGCATGATCACGCTGACCTATGGCTTCGGCGTGGGGCTGGCGGCGCTGGCCGGCGTGCTCGCCGCGCCCATCTATTCGGTCAATCCCAATATGGGCGCCGATCTGATCATCGTGGTGTTTGCCGTCGTCGTCATTGGCGGCATGGGCTCCATCCTGGGGGCCATCCTGACCGGCTTCGGCCTGGGCATTGTCGAGGGGCTGACCCGGGTGGTCTATCCGGAAGGCTCGGCCGTGGTGATCTTCGTGATCATGGCCATCGTGCTGCTCGTCAAGCCTGCAGGGCTGTTTGGAAGGACTCAGTAATGACCACCACCTCGGAAACCGGCGATCGATCCGCAGCCGCGGCCCTGCCGGTCGGCACGCCGCGCCATCATGTGGTGATCTTTGCCGTGCTGCTGGCCCTGCTGCTGGTCGCGCCCAGCGTGCTCTACCCCGTCTTCCTGATGAAGGTGCTGTGCTTTGCGCTGTTTGCCAGCGCGCTCAACCTGCTGCTCGGCTTTGGCGGGCTGCTATCCTTCGGCCATGCGGCCTTTTTCGGTTCGTCGAGCTATGTTGCCGCCCATGCCGCCAAGGCCTGGGGGCTCAATCCCGAATTTGCCATCCTGCTCGGCGTGCTGGCCGCCACCGTGCTGGGCCTGGGCATCGGGGTGCTCGCCATCCGCCGCCAGGGCATCTATTTCGCCATGGTGACGCTGGCCTTTGCGCAAATGGTCTATTTCTTTGCCCTGCAGGCGCCGTTTACCGGCGGCGAGGATGGCATTCAGGCCGTGCCGCGCGGCAGGCTGTTCGGCCTGATCGACCTCACCTCCGACTACACGCTCTATTTCGTGGTGCTGGCCATCGTTTTTGGCGCCCTGCTGCTGATCTACCGCATCATCCATTCGCCCTTCGGGCAGGTGCTCAAGGCCATTCGCGACAACGAGCCGCGGTCGATCTCGCTGGGCTACAAGGTCAATCGCTACAAGCTGGCCGTCTTTGTCATGTCGGCCGCTTTGGCGGGCCTGGCGGGCGCCACCAAGGCCATCGTCTTCCAGCTGGCTTCGCTGACAGACGTCTACTGGTCGATGTCGGGCGAAGTGGTGCTGATGACGCTATTGGGCGGCATGGGCACGGTTTTCGGGCCGCTGATCGGCGCCGCGGTGATCGTCACCATGCAGAACTACTTTGCCGGCTTCGGCGCCTGGGTGACGGTGCTGCAGGGCGTCATCTTCGTGATCAGCGTCTTGCTGTTCCGCGAAGGCATTGTGGGCGTGCTGGCCAAATGGCTCAAGAAGCCGCTTTAGGGGGAATAGTCGGCGACCGCGGCGCGCAGCCAAACGGTCCCTGGCAGTCGCGCTCTGGCTTGTGTGGCGCATTTGACGGAGGCAGCTGGCGGCAAGCTAGTCCTGCCGATCGAGAAAGCGGCGCACCCGTTCGGAAGCCGGGTTGGAGAAGAAGATCTCGGGCGGGGCCTTTTCGATGATCAGCCCCTTGTCGAGAAAGACCACCTGGTCCGAGACCATGCGGGCAAACTCCATTTCATGGGTGACCACGACCATCGTATAGCCTTCGCCTGAAAGGTCGCGCATGACCTGCAATACCTCGCCGACCCGCTCGGGATCGAGGGCGGAGGTCGGCTCGTCGAACAGGATCACCTCCGGGCTCATGGCCAGCGCCCGGGCAATGGCGACGCGCTGTTTCTGCCCGCCCGAGAGGGTAAAGGGATAGACCTCGGCCTTGTCGCCCAGCCCGACCTTGTCGAGCAGGCGCAGCGCCAGTTCGCGCGCTTCGGCCTTGGGCATGTGCTTGACCTTGACGGGGGCGATGGAGACGTTCTGGGCGACGGTAAGGTGGGGCCAGAGGTTGAAGCTCTGGAACACCATGCCGGTGCGGGCGCGGGTGGCGGCCATTTCGCGATTGGTCATCGGCCGCTTTTTTTCGGCATTGTAGCCCATGCGCTGGCCGGCAATGAGGACCGAGCCGCGATCGGGCTGTTCCAGCCAGTTGACGCAGCGCAGCAGGGTCGATTTGCCCGAACCGGATGATCCGAGAATGCTGACCACCTCGCCTTTCTGAACCACAAGGTCCACGTCGCGCAGTACCTCGATGCCCGAAAAGCTCTTGGACAATTTGCGGATTTCCACTGCTGGCAGATCAGACATTTTCGAAACCTCGCTTTGCGCCGAAAATGCCGGCTTTGCTGACGGCCAGCTCGAGACAGACGGTGATCGCCCAGTAGAGCAGGATGACGACGACGAAGGCCGGCATGGGGATGAAATAGCTGGCCTGAACCGCATTGGCGGCGGCGGTGAGTTCCTGCACGGTGATGATGGCCAGGAACGAGGTATCCTTGAGGGCATAGATCAGCTGGTTGCCGATCAACGGCCGGGTGCGCAGCAGCAGCTGTGGCAGAATGATATGGGTGAAGATGGTGCGCGGCAGAAAGCCATGCGCCTGCGCCGCTTCTATGGTGCCGGGCGGCAATACCAGCCGGCTGCCGCGCAGGATCTCGGCCAGATAGGCGCCGTGATAGATGATCATGGCGACGAGGCCCGCCGTAACGGCATTGAGACGCAGGCCCAGCTGCGGCAGGCCATAGTAGAGCAGATAGGCCAGCACCAGAAAGGGCAAAGCCCGCATCGCATTGACGAAGGCGCGCAGCAGCCAGGCCAATGCCCCGCCGCGCTCGAGGCCGTAGAGCATCAGGCAACCCAGCAGAAAGGCGCCGGCGACCGATACGGCAAACAGCCAGACGGTCAGCCACAGGCCGGCCAGAATGGTGTCGCGCGCTTCCCAGAGAATGGTCCATTCGATCATGGCAGCTCCTACATGGCCAGGCGGCTTGCCCGCTTCTCGGTGAGGGATTGGAGCTTGAGCAGCACGCTGATGATGAGCATGTAGAGCAAGGCGGCGGCCAGGATCGGGGGCAGTGGCTCATAGGTTACCGCGCTGATGCGATTGGTGACGCGGGTGAGATCGACCAGGCCGATAATGGCGATGGCCGGACTGCTCTTGATCAGGAAGGTCATCTCGTTGACGAGGCCCGGCAGGCTCGTCGTGATCATCTGGGGCAGCATGATATTGCCGAACATGGTGGCCGGCGTCATGCCGCAGGCCAAAGCTGCCTCCTTCTGCTCGGGGGAGAAGTTGAGAAAGGCTGTGCGCCAGATTTCGGCATTGAAAGCGGTGGTATTGAGGGTCAGCGCCAGGATGGCCGCCGCATTGCGGTCGAGCGAGAGGCCAAAGGTGGGTGCTGCCAGGAACAGGAACAGCACGAGGGTGACCAGCGGGATGGCGCGTGCCAGGCTGACATAGATGGCCAGCAACTGGTCGAGCACGGGGATGCGCGCGGTGCGCAGCAGGGCGATGACGAGGCCGAATACCAGCCCCAGGGCGATCGAGACGCCCGAAATCCAGAGCGTCACCCAGGCGCCCTGCAGCAGCAATATCCAGGCGGTTCCGGTCATGGTGACTTTCGGTTGCAGGCCGCAGGGCCCAGGACGCCAAGGCGAGACGGACCGGCGCCAGGGCGCCGGGCCGCGTCAGGCTCAGTTCATGCCAGCCAGTTCGTGGAACTGCTCGACCTCCTGGATCGGCTCGGTTGGCAGGTCGGGAAAGGCTTCGCCGAACCACTTGGTCTGCAGTTCGCCGAGCCGGCCGCTGTCGCGGATCTGCGTCATGAAGCCGGTGGCGAAGTCGAGCAGTTCGGGGCTCTGCTTGGGGATGGGCCAGGCGGCAAAGCCGTCGCCGGAGACCGCAATGCCCTTTTCGAAAACGTCGCCGCGGTTCTTGACCAGGTCATTGATCGAGATGAGGGCATTGATCACATAGTCGAGGCGCTGGTTGGCGAGATCGGCATAGGCTTCGGGATAGGACTGGTACTCGACCACCTCGCCCATGCCGCAGCCGGCTTCCGCCATCATGGCCTCGAGTTCGGGCAGGCGGGCGAGCAGCGCGCTGCCGGCCTGGACGCCCACCGTCTTGCCGCAGAGGCTGGCAATGTCGCTGAGGCGATCGTCGCCCGCCCGCTTGACATAGAAGTGCTGGGCCGAGGCGAAGGGCGGCGCGAAGTTGAAGACCCGCAAGCGATCATCGGTGACCAGGGCGCCGGTGAAGGCCATGTCGTACTGACCGGCGGAAACCGAGGCCAGCAGACCCGTCCAGGGCAGGATTTCCTGGCGGACCTCGATGCTTTCGGCTTCCGCATAGGCCTTGAGATCTTCGAGCAGCTCCTTGTGAAAGCCCTCGGGCTGGCCATCGACGATGAAGTTGAACGGCGCGTAATCGTCTTCGGTAGCGACGGTCATATAGCCTTGGGTCTTGATCTCGGCCATGTCGGCCTGGGCCGACAGAGTCCCGGCCAGGACCGTCCCGGCGATCACCAGATGACGCAGAAGGCGAGACGAAAGGACCGGCATCGTTGGCGAGTGCTGCATGGTTCTAGGCTCCTGTTGTTCAATCGGGTGGCGGCAGCGTCGAGGTCTGCCGACTTTGTAGGCTGAGCATAGGATTGCCTATTCAAGAGGCGGTAGTGCCAGTTTCTGCCCTGCTTTGGGTCAGATGCCGACAGGCGCGGCGCGCCGGCAGAGCAGGGACAGAGCGGGATCTCAAAGCTCTCCTGCCCCAAGACCGTCCCTGAACTGGCTCTATCGGGGCCAGCGGCAGAACCCCTAGACTCCAGCCGAAATGGGGTGATGACGATGCGCAATGGGATTGCCGAACGCGGGATGGAAAGGCCGCCAAGCCCGTCCCGTCTTCCGTTCCCCCGCCCTTGCCGGACTGTTGGCGCAACAATTGCATTGCCTGACATGCACCAGAGAGCGGAGCGGCAGATGCAGGACCACTTTTTCCCCATGCGGTTCGTGGCCGAGCGCGGCCTGCAGGAACAGCTGCGCGAATCCATGGTCTCGGCCATTCTTGCGGGCCATTTCGCGGCCGACCGGCCCTTGCCGTCCTGCCGCAAGCTGGCCGAGCAGCTGTCCGTCTCGCGCAATACCGTCAATGCCGTCTATGAGAGCCTGGTCGATAGCGGCTATATAAGCAGCCGGCCCAAGAAGGGCTTTTTCCTCGACGAGGCCTATGCCGGATCGGCCGAGCAGGCGGCGCCAGCCGCGCCCGAGCTGCAGGGGGAAGCACCCGGCGGGCGGGGGCCCGACTGGGAGAACCGCTTCCAGCTGCGTCCCGGCCAGATGTCCAGCGTGGCCAAGCCGCAGGACTGGGCGCGCTATCCCTATCCCTTCGTCTATGGCCAGCCCATGCGTGACCTGTTTCCGCTCGAGCGCTGGCGGGAATCCTCACGCCGGGCGCTGCGGGCCGAAAGCGCCGACAGCTGGCTCAATGACCGCTTCGACCGCGATGACGAAATGCTCATCGAGCAGTTGCGCAGCCGGGTGCTGCCCAAGCGTGGCATCTGGGCGCAAGCCAATGAAATCCTCATTACCATCGGCTCGCAGAATGCCCTCTACCTGCTGGCGGCGCTGTTGATGGGCCGCAAGACCACGGTGGCGCTGGAGACGCCCGGCTATCGTGACGCGCTGTCGATTTTCGCGCTGCATGGCGCGCGGATCCAGCTGCATGGCCTTGACGCACAGGGCATGACCATCGGTCCGGACCTGGCGGCCAGCGACTATCTCTATCTGACGCCAAGCCACCAGGTGCCCACCGGCATCTCGATGAGCGCTGGCCGACGCGCGCAGCTGGTCGAACTGGCCGCCCGCAATGACCAGATCATCATCGAGGACGACTATGATGCCGAGCTGAATCTGGATCGCGACGCGCTGCCCGCCATCAAGGCCGACGACACGGCCGGCCGCGTGATCTATGTCAGCAGCCTCTCCAAGCCGTTTTCCCCCGGATTGCGCCTGGGCTATCTCGTCGCCGATGCCGATCTGGTGGACGAGCTGCGCGCCTTGCGGCGCCTGATGTATCGCCATCCGCCGCTCAACAATCAGCGCATGCTCGCCGAATTTCTGGCGCAAGGCTATTACGACGTGCATCTGCGCGGCTTCCGCGCCGAACATGCGCGGCGACGCGACACGCTGGAGAAGGCGCTGCGCCGCGACCTCGATGCCTGCCACCGGATCGGTGCGCCCAGTGCCAGTGCCTTCTGGCTGGCGGCGCCGGAGGCGGTGGATACCCGCAAACTCGCCTGGGCCGCTGCCAAGAAGGGCGTCATCGTCGAGCATGGCGAGCAGTTCTTTCTCGGCGGCGTCGCGCCGTCCAATTTCATGCGTCTTGGCTTCAACGCCATCGAGGCCGATCGCATCGGCACCGGCGTCGGCATTCTTGCCGATGTCATGGACCGCCTCTGAAGCGAGGCGTTTCACCGTCCAGTCTAACCCATGCCGTCTGCTGACGTGCATATCGGAGAGTTCTGCCATGTCCGCCGCCCTGCAAACCAATGACCTCCGTCCCGTGATCGAGGCCGACCGCGCCCATGTCTGGCACCATATGCTGCAGCACAAGCCGCTCGAGAGCAGCGATCCGCGCCTCATTGTCGAGGGCAAGGGTTTGCGGGTCTGGGACGCCGCCGGGCGCGAATATATCGACGCGCTGTCGGGCGGGGTGTGGACGGTCAATGTCGGCTATGGCCGGACCTCGATCGCCGATGCCGTGCGCGACCAGCTGGTGCGGATGAACTATTTCGCCCAGTCCGCCGGCTCCATTCCGGCGGCACGCTTTGCCGAGGCGCTGCTCAAGAAAATGCCCGGCCTGTCGCGCGTCTATTTCGGCAATTCAGGGTCGGAGGCCAATGAGAAGGTCTTCAAGATGGTGCGCCAGATCGCGCAGCGCCATCATGGCGGCCGCAAGTGGAAGATCCTCTATCGCGAGCGCGACTATCACGGCACGACCATTGCCACGCTGGCCGCGGGCGGGCAGCCGGAGCGGGCGGCCATGTATGGCCCCTATCCGGATGGCTTTGTCATGGTGCCCCATTGCCTGGAATATCGGAAGCAGTGGGACGTGGACAATTACGGCGAACGCGCCGCCGATGCCATCGAGGAGGTGATCCTGCGCGAGGGGCCGGACAGTATCGGCCTGCTCTGCCTCGAGCCGATCACCGCCGGCGGCGGGGTCATTGTGCCGCCAGAGGGCTATTGGCAGCGCGTGCAGGAGATCTGCCGCAAATACGACATCCTGCTGCATATCGACGAGGTGGTCTGTGGCCTGGGCCGCACCGGCACCTGGTTCGGCTATCAGAATTTCGGCATCCAGCCCGATTTCGTCACCATGGCCAAGGGCGTGGCCTCCGGCTATGCGGCCATTTCCTGCACGGTGACCACCGAGGCAATCTTCGAGATGTTCAAGGATGCGAGCGATCCGATGGCGCATTTCCGCGATATCTCGACCTTTGGCGGCTGTGCCGGCGGGCCGGCGGCAGCGCTGGAAAACCTGCGCATCATTGAAGAAGAGGGCCTGCTGGAAAACTGCCTGGCCATGGGCGCGCGCCTCGAGAGCAATTTCCTGGCCCTGCAGGACAAGCATGCGGTGATCGGCGATGTGCGGGGCATGGGGCTGTTTCGCGGCATGGAACTGGTTGCCGACCGGGCAACCAAGGCGCCGGTCAGCGAAAAGGAAATCGGCCAGGTCGTGGCGCAGGCCGCCGCGCGCGGCGTGCTGATCGGCGCCTCCAACCGCTCGGTGCCGGGGCTCAACAATGTCATCTGCCTGGCGCCAGCTCTGGTGGCCACGGCGGCCGATATCGACGCGATCACCGAGGCCATCGACCAGGCGCTTGGCGTCGTGTTCGGCTGACACTGGCGCCGCGAATGGGCGCGCGGTAATAGCGCGTCTCGACCGCATCCCGTCGAGCCAGGGCAGGGACCTGCCTGTCTGCCCTGGCTCCCGACAGGCGTGCCGGCAGCTGGACTGTATTGAAAGACCATATGAACCCGTCATCCCTGTTCGCCCTGCTCGATCTCTCCTGGCTCTCGCTCGGCCTGTTCTGCGGCGCCGTGCTTGGCGCCGCCGTGCTGCGCGGTTTCTCGGGCTTTGGCTTTGCGCTGGCGGCCGTGCCGCTGGCCTCGATGATTGTCGCGCCGACCAAGGCGGTGGCCATCGCGGTATTGCTGCAGACCGCTGTGGGGTTGCGAGACGTGGCCAAGGGGCGTGGCGTGCTGGACTGGCCCGGCCTCAAGCGCCTGTCGCTGGGCGCCCTGGTCGGCACGCCAATCGGCCTGTTCGGCCTCGTCTATCTCGATGCCGCCCTGATTCGGCTGGGCATTGCGGCGATCGTGGTGGTGGGCGTGCTGCTCTTGCTGCCCAAGGCTCATCCGGATGCACCGGTCCGGCTGGGGCTGGCCGCGCCGACCGGCCTCTTGGCCGGGCTGTTCGGTGGCCTTGCCGCCATGCCGGGGCCGCCCGTGGTCGCCTATTACCTGTCCGGCGCGACCCCGTACAATGTCATCCGCGCCACCATGATGGTCTTTTTCTTCTTCACCTCGCTGCTGGCCCTGCCGGGCCTGGCGCTGGGCGGGCTGCTCGATGGGCAGACGCTGCTGCTGTCGCTGGTTGCGATCCCCCTGATGCTGGGGGGCACGGCGCTGGGCGGGGCGATTTTCGCGCGCGCACCAAATGCGGCCTATAAGCCGGTGGCGCTGGTCGTGCTCATCGTCATGGCGCTCGGCAGCGGATTGCGGGGCCTGCTCGACATGCTGGGCTGACGCCCATGGCCCGGGCCCCGGCGCGGAGCCCGACTCTTCAGCTCACCGACGGGTGCTGCCGCGGGCGGATATTTCGGGCCTGGTGATGAAATGTTCCGCCGTCGTGCGGCCGTTGATGCGTTCGAGCAGCAGGCGAACCGCCTGGCGGCCGATTTCGCGACCAGACTGGTCAATGCTGGTCAGATCGTTCTGTGTGAAGGCGCAGGGTTCGGAATTGTCATAGCCAATGACGCCGATGTCCTCGGGCACGCGCAGTCCCAGTGCGCGCACGGCGCTGAGCACTTCGAGCGCGTAATAATCGGCCCAGCCAAAAATGGCGTCGGGGGGCTCGGGGCTTTCGAGCAAGGCGCGCACCGTGGCCGTCACGTCGTCCAGTTCCGCCTCGGCCGCCACGATGTGGATCCGGTCCCCCAGACCGGCCGCCCGCATGGCCTTGGCAAAGCCGACTTCACGCCGGTCGGACACGTCGACCCGGCCCAGATCGGTGCGACTCAGCGTAATCATGGCGGGGCGCTGATAGCCCTGGGCCAATAGGTGTTGCACCACCAGGGCGCCGCCGCCTTCGTCATCATTATTGATGGTGTCAAAAGCGGTGGCGGTGGGTTCGTGATGGGCCACGACGACGACGGGCAGGCTCCTGGCAACGTCCACGAGCCCGGGCGTGTCGAGGCGCTGGCCGATCATGATGATGCCGTCCATCTGCCGATCGACCATGGCATGCACGATCGTGGTCTCGATGGCGGCCATGCTGCGCCCGAGGCCGATCAGCGGGATATATTGCGTATCGGAAAGGCCATCATTGATGCCCTCGAAAATCTGCGGATAGAAGGGGTTCTTGATGTCGGCCATCAAGACGCCGATCGTGTAGGTCTGCCCCCGCATGCCGCGGGCGGCGGCGTTGGGGCGATAGTTGAGCGTGGCGATGGATGCCTCGACCCGGGCGCGCAGGGCCGCACTCACGCCATAGGCATTGCGCAGCACCTTGGACACGGCCGCCACCGAGACGCCGGCATGCTCAGCCACGGTGCGGATGGTCACGCGCCCCGACCGGGTCGTTGTCATGTCGCTGTTCTGGCTCACCAAACGTCCTGAAAATGTCTCGTCGACGGTCTAGGACAGGCCGGCCACCTAAGCAAGCGGGTGTGCGCTCAATGCCCTAAACAGCGACTTTACAAGTTTTGTATATCGGTTTACGGATAACGTTATACGAAATGGCGCAGGCAGACGCCAGACATTATCGGAGGACCTTTCGTGGATCACGCAATGCCGCGCGCCGGCTCGTCAATCGCTCCCGCCATGCGCTGGACCGCCCGCATGATCGCGCCGCTTGCCGATCAGGGCGTGGGTATGCCGGCGAGCTTCGTGCAGCGGTTTTTTGGGCTCGACAGCGTCAGCGGCGAAGAAGTTCTCCATATCAGTGCGCTGGGCCTTTATCGCTGCTTCATCAACGGGCAGCGCGTGGGCAATGACCTGCTGACGCCCGGCTGGACCAGCTATCACGAGCGCCTGTCATTTCAGACCTATCCGGTCGGCGACCTGCTGCAGCCCGGCGAAAACACCATCCAGATCTGGCTGGCCGATGGCTGGCTGCGCTCGCCGCTCATGTGGGGCGAGCATCCCATCGTCAATACCTGGGGCAAGGATATTGCCGCCATTGCCGAGTTGCGGGCCGGCCCCGCCGACGCTGCAACCCTGCTGGCGACCGATGACAGCTGGCAGAGCGGCGAGTTGCCGATCCGCAAATCGGGCATCTATTTCGGCGAGCGCTATGATGCGCGGATGACGCCGGTCGTAACGGCCGGCACCCGAGTGCTGGACTATAACACTGCGGTATTGATCCCGCATGAGACGACACCGGTGCGTGAGCTGGCGCCGCTGGCGCCGGTCAAGAGCTGGACCGATGCGCAAGGCCGCGTGGTGCACGATTTCGGGCAGAATGTGGGTGGCTATGTTGCCTATGCCGTCAGTGGTGCGGCGGGCGCCATGGTGACGGTCGAGCATGCCGAAGTGCTCGACAAGGACGGCAATTTCTACAATGTCAACTTCCGTACCGCCGAGGCGATGACGGAATATACGCTGGCCGGCAGCGGCGTGGAGCATTACCGGCCCCATTTCACCTTCCAGGGCTATCGCTATGCGCGCATCACGGTGAGCGGGCAGGCCACGGTGACCGATGTGGCCTCGGTGCCGATCAGTTCGGTGACCGAGCAGACCGCCAGCTTTACCTCCGGCAGTGCGCTGGTGAACCGGCTGGTGCTCAATACGCTGTGGAGCCAGCGCGGCAATTTCATCGAAGTGCCGACCGACTGCCCGCAGCGCGACGAGCGGCTGGGCTGGACCGGCGACGCGCAGGTGTTTGCCGGCACGGCGCTCTACCTGGCCGATGCCAAGAATTTCCTGACCAAATATGTCCGCGACATCATGGCCGACCAGCGCGAAGACGGCGCGGTGCCCCATGTAGTGCCCGACCCGACGCGGCAGCAGCCGGAATTCTATCCGGGCTTTTACGGCTCGACCGGCTGGGGCGACGCCATTGCCATCATTCCCTGGCAGATCTATCTGCATTCGGGCGATGACAGCATCCTGCGCGAGGCCCTGCCGGCCATGACGCGGTGGGTCGACTTCGTCTATTCGATCAGCGACGGCCCCATCGTGTCGCCACCGCGGCAGTGGGGCGCGCGCGGCTTTTCCTTCGGCGACTGGCTGCAGCCCGGCGGGCCGTCGTCCAAGCCGCTGCCGACCATTGGCGATGATGCCGCCGCCACGATCTACCTGTTCATCACCTCGAGCCTCGTTGCCCGCATTGCCCGCATTGCCGGTGATGTGGCGCTGGCGGAACGCCTTGAAGCCATGGCGGGGGAAGTCCGCACGGCCTTCCAGCGCGAATTCATCACCGCCTCCGGGCGCCTGGCCTATGACGACCAGACCTCCTATGCCCTGGCCATTGTGCACGACCTCATTCCCGCCGAGCATGCCGAAGCCGCCAAGGCCTATTTCAAGGCTACCATTGCCCGTTCGGAAGGGCGGATCGGCACTGGCTTTATCGGCACGCCCGCGCTCCTGCCGGCCCTGCTCAAGGTCGGCGAGCCAGGCCTGGCGGCCGAGCTGTTCCTGCAGGAGGAAGTGCCCGGCTGGCTCTATCAGGTCAAGATGGGCGCCACCACGATCTGGGAGCGCTGGGATGCGATCCAGCCCGATGGCACGATCTACAATCCGCAGATGAACTCCTATAACCACTACGCCTATGGCGCGGTATGCCAGTGGCTGTTCGAGGCGGTGGCCGGCTTCAAGCCCGATCCGGAAGATCCCGGCTTTGCCACGGTGATCTTCGAGCCCACCATTATCGGCGAGTTGTCACCGGTGGCGGCGAGCCATGACTCGCCGCGCGGGCGGATCAGCGCCGCGTGGACGGTCGACGGCGACGCCGTGCGCTACGAGATCGAGGTGCCGGCGGGGTCGCGCGGCGTGCTCAGGCTTTCCCCTGACTACCGCGACGTCTCGGTCGACGGCGCGGCCTATACTGGTGGCGAGCTGGCGGGCGGCAAGCATGTCGTGCGCTTCAGCTATACCGCGCCCCTGCGCGAGACCAAGGTCAACATCAAGATCAATGCGCGTACGCCCTAAGGCAGCGCAGTGAGAACAGCACGCCGGCAATTGTGCCGGCGGATAACGGGAGGAATACCGATGCTGAATACCAAGTCGAGGAATGCTCTGGCCAGCATGGCCACCGGCCTGTTGACCATGACCGCGCTCACCGGGGCGGCCATGGCGCAGAGCACCACGCTCACCATGCTGGTGGACAATGCGTCCCACACGATTGCCATTTCGGAAGCGCTGGTCGAGGCCTTCGAGGCCAAGAATCCGGACGTCGCCATTGAGATCGAAGCCCGGCCGGGTGGCGGCGAAGGCGACAATATCGTCAAGACCCGCCTCGCTACCGGCCAGATGACCGATATTTTCTGGTACAATACCGGTTCGCTGCTGCAGGCCATCGCACCGCAGCGCACGCTGGTCGATCTCAGCGCCGAGCCCTTCATGGACAACATTGCCGAAGCCTTCAAGACCGTCGTCACGGCAGGCGAGGGCATTTATGGCGTGCCCACGCGTCCTGCCGAAGCCGGCGGCATTTTCTACAACCGGGCCGTCTATGCGCAGCTCGGGCTCGAGGTGCCCCTGACCTGGGCCGATTTCATGGCCAATAACGAGGCCATCAAGGCCGCCGGGATCACCCCCGTGATCCAGACCTATGGTGAGCCCTGGACCAGCCAGGTCCTGGTGCTGGCCGACTTCTACAATGTGCAGCGGCTGGTACCGCCAAATTCGCCACCACGCCGGGCGCCGTACGCGGTTTTGAATATCTCAAGGAAGTATTCGACGCCGGCTATCTCAATGCCGATTTCGGGGCGGCGCGCTATGAAGACGGCCTGCGCATGCTGGCCGAAGGCACGGGCGCGCATTACCCGATGATCACCTTTGCCATTCCGGCCCTGTCGGAGAGCTTCCCCGAGCAGATGGACGATATCGGCTTTTTCGCGCTGCCAGCCGACACGGCCGAGAATACCGGTCTGACCGTCTGGATGCCGGCGGGTTTTTACATCCCGCAGACCTCGTCCAATGTGGATGTGGCCAAGCAGTTCCTCGCTTTCGTCGCCAGCCCCGAAGGCTGTGCGGTGCAGAGCGAGGCCGTGGCGGTCAACGGCCCCTATCTCATCGAGGGCTGCGTATTGCCCGATGACGTCGCCCCGGCGGTTGCCGACCTGCTGCCCTATTTCGAAGAAGGTGGCCAGAACGCACCGGCGCTGGAATTTCTCTCGCCGATCAAGGGACCGATCCTTGAGCAGTTGACGGTTGAGGTCGGCTCGGGTTTCCGTGAGCCCGCCGATGCGGCCGCCCTCTATGACGAGGACGTCCGCAAGCAGGCCCAGCAGCTCGGCCTGCCCGGCTGGTAATACCCACGTGGCATGAACGGCTTCCGGCCAGTGGCCGGAAGCCGTTCAATCCAAGGAGCCCACAATGTCGGCCGTCGCTACGCCCAAGCCCGTCATGCGCCGCTCGCCCTATCCCGGCTGGTTCTTCCTGCCGGCCGCGATCATCTATGGCCTGCTGTTTCTGGCGCCCACCTTTTCCTCGCTCTATTACAGCCTGACGCGCTGGACGCTGTTTGACTCCACCTTTATCGGCTTCGGCAATTTCGCGCAGTTCTTCCGCGAGCCGTTTCTGGTGCAGGGGCTGGTCAATACCGTCTATTACGCAGTGGTGACATCAGGGCTCAAGGTGGTGCTGGGGCTGATGCTGGCCATCCTGCTTACCAGCCAGATCGTCGCCCGCGGCTTTCTGCGCTCCATGGTGTTCTTTCCGGTGCTGGTCTCGACCATCGGCGTGGGCATTACCTTTACCGTGCTGATGCATCCCACCCAGGGCATGATCAATGAGGCCCTGGCCATGCTGGGCATTGCCGGGCCCGGCTGGCTGGTCGATCCGCGCCTGGCGCTGACCTCGGTGGCGCTGGTGGATGTCTGGAAGGGCGTGGGCCTGGCCACGGTGATTTTCATCGCCGGCATCGTCGCCATTCCGGTCGATTACTACGAAGCCGCGCGCATTGACGGCGCCACCAAATGGCAGAATTTCCTCTATATCACCCTGCCACTGAGCCGGCCCGCCATGGTTACCGTGATCACGCTGAGCTTTGTCGGCGGCCTGCGCACCTTCGATCTGATCTGGGCCATGACGCGGGGCGGCCCCGGCTTTGCCTCCGATACCATCGCCTCGGTCATCTACAAGCAGTATCAGGCCGGCTTTTACGGGCTTTCGACCGCGGGCAATGTGGTGCTGTTCATCCTCATCGCCATTCTCGTGGTGCCGCTGACCATGTGGCTCAACCGCAAGGAGGGCCACCAGTGAAGTCTCGTGCGCCCCTGATTTCCGGCATTGTCGCCATTATCGCCTCGCTGGTGGTCTTTGCCGTCCCCTTTGCCTTCATCATCCTCACCGCCTTCAAGGATCGGGCCCAGGCGTCGCTGCTGGATTTTTCCTGGCCGCAGGGCTTTCACCTCTGGGACAATGTGGTCGAGGTGGTGACGACGCGAAACTGGATGCTGGTAACGGCCTTCATCAACTCCACCATCCTGACCGTGGTCAGCGTCACCCTGCTGGTGGTCCTGTCCGCCATGGTCGGCTTCGTGCTGCAGCGCCGCAAGACCCGGTTCAACGGACTGATCGAGTTCTTGATCCTGGCCGGGCTGATGATCCCGCCGGCCGTGGTGCCCACCATTACCCTGCTGCAGGGGCTGGGCCTGTTTGCCACGCTGCACGGCATGATCCTGATCGAAGTCGCCTACAATCTTTCCTTCTCGATCATTCTGTACCGCGCCTTCATCTCAACCATTCCGCGCGAACTGGACGAAGCGGCGATCATCGATGGCGCCAGGCCGCTTGATGTGTTTTTCCGCATCATCCTGCCGTTGCTCTGGCCGGTGACGGTCACCAATATCGTGGTGCAGTCGGTCGCCATCTTCAACGACTTCACCAATCCGCTCTATTACCTGCCGGGCAATGCCAATGCGACGGTGCAGCTGACGCTCTA
>CAXBHD010000041.1:0-17645 GCA_963975335.1 uncultured Devosia sp.
TCATGATCGACTCGGGCGTGGATATCTATGAAGGCATGATCATCGGCGAGCATTCCCGCGAGAACGATCTCGAGGTCAATGCTCTCAAGGGCAAGCAGCTGACCAATATCCGCACCACGTCCAAGGACGAGGCGGTGCGCCTGACCACGCCCAAGAAGCTCACCCTCGAGCAGTCGCTGGGCTATATCGCCGAAGACGAATATGTCGAGGTGACGCCAAAGTCGCTGCGCCTGCGCAAGATCTGGCTTGACCCCAATGATCGCAAGCGCATGAGCCGTGCGTCCAAGTCGGCCTGAACCTGATGACGGGGCTGGCGCCGGTGGCGCCGGCCCCACCTCCCCTTTTGGGGGACCAGCGCCCATCTGCCTGGGCTCGATTGTGCCACGGCACACAATTGCAGCTCCCTTCGGGAGCGGCGTGACGGGTTGATTTGCCCCGATCCCAATCGTCGAAGGGGACGTGCATGACCGACTGGATCATCCAGACCATTGCCGAGCTGGGCTATGTCGGCATTTTCCTCGTCATGCTGGCGGAATCGATCTTTCCGCCCATTCCGTCCGAGCTGATCATTCCCTTTGCCGGCTTTGCCGCGGCCAGTGGCGATCTCAACCTCTTCGGCGTCATCGCCACCGCCACCCTGGGCGCGGTGGTGGGCATGCTGCCCTGGTATTATGCCGGGCGCGTCTTCGGGCTGGTGCGCGTGCGCTGGCTGGCCGACAAATTCGGTCGCTTCATGGCCTTCAATGCCGACGAGATCGACATTGCCGTGGGCTGGTTTACCCGCTTCGGGCCGATCATCGTGCTGTTCGGCCGGCTGATGCCGCTGATCCGCACGTTGATCTCCATCCCCGCCGGCCTGTCGCGCATGAGCCTGCCGGTATTCCTGGCCGCATCGGGCGCCGGCGCGCTGATCTGGAACACCATCCTGACCATGGCGGGCTTTCTGCTGCATGAGCATTACCAGCTCATCGAGGTGGTGCTCGATCCGCTGAGCTATGGCGTGCTGGCGCTGGTGGTGCTGGTCTATCTGTTCCGCGTGGTGACCTGGCGGCCGAGCCGTCAGGCCGGCTGAGCCGCAACCGAGCCGGCGAACGGATTACGCCAATCCCGGCTTGACCCCGGGCGCGGTTTTGCGCCAAGACCGTTGCCAAAGCGAGGTTTCCTCATGGACAAGTTCATCAGCCTGACCGGTGTCGCGGCGCCCCTGCCGTTCATCAATATCGATACCGATATGATCATCCCCAAGCAGTATCTGAAAACCATCAAGCGGACCGGCCTCGGCACGGCGCTGTTTTCCGAGATGCGCTATAATGAGGATGGCACGGAAAATCCCGATTTCGTGCTCAATCAGCCAGCCTATCGCGGCGCCCAGATCATCGTGGCCGGCGACAATTTCGGCTGTGGTTCGAGCCGCGAGCATGCGCCCTGGGCGCTGCTCGATTTCGGCATCCGCTGCGTCATCTCGACCAGCTTTGCCGATATTTTCTACAATAACTGCTTCAAGAACGGCATCCTGCCGGTCGTGGTCTCGGCCGAGCAGCTCAAGCTGCTGATGGACGATGCCGAGCGCGGCTCCAATGCGACGCTGACCGTCGATCTGGAAAGCCAGACCATCAAGGGCCCCGATGGCGGCACGCTGCATTTCGACATTGATCCGAGCCGCAAGCAGATCCTGCTCGAAGGGCTCGACGACATTGCCGGCACGCTGAAGTCGGACCCCTCGATCAGCTCGTTTGAATCCAAGATGGCGGCCGACCGCCCCTGGCTCTGAGGTCCATCATGCAGCGCATTTCGACCGGTTCGCCCTTTGAGGCAACCTTTGGCTATTCCCGCGCCGTGCGGCACGGGGACACGGTCTATGTTTCCGGCACGACGGGCTATGACTATGCCAACATGACCATGCCCGACAATGTCGGTGCCCAGGCTGCCAATGCGCTGGCCACGATCGACAAGGCGCTCAGGGAAGCCGGCTCGTCGATCCAGGACACGGTCCGGGTTGTCTATTATGTGGGCGACCGCGCCGATGTGGATGCGGTGGTCAAGGCGGTCGGCCCGGTATTTAAGGATATCCGTCCGGCGGCCTCCATGCTGATCGTGCAGATGATCGAGCCGGGCATGAAGATCGAGATCGAGGTCACCGCCCGCATCGGCGCCGCCACGAGCTGAGCCATGCAGATCCTGGTCGATACGGCCCCGACCGATGCCGACCATGCGGTGATCCATGACGGCCTGGTCGCCTTCAATGCGGCCGCCATCGGCAAGCCCTGGAGCCGGGCCCGCTTTGCCGTATTGCTCAAGGATGATGCCGGCCTGACCGTTGGCGGGCTATGGGGTGCGGTGTTTTTCGACTGGCTCTTTATCGAGCTGCTCTACATTCCCGAAAACCTGCGCGGACAGCAGCTGGGCAGCCAGCTGATGGCGGCGGCGGAGGCCCATGCGCGGGGCCAGGAGCTGACCGGCATCTGGCTCGACACTTTCTCGTTTCAGGCGCGGCCATTCTACGAAAAGCGCGGCTACAGCCTGGCCGGCGAGATTGTCGATCTGCCGCCGGGCGGGTCGCGCTATTTCCTGAGCAAGCGGCTCAAGCCGTAACGGCGCGCTCCGGCCGAAGCGCCCGACAGACAATGCAGCTTGACGCATGCTGCAGCTTGCTTCGTGCCGGCAAAAGACGCTATGAGCAGGGCCACAGGCGTAACCATCAGTACGGCAAGGAGCCACCATGGCCACCCATTCCCTCTTCCTGCTCCCCGGCGACGGCATCGGCACCGAGATCATGGCCGAGGTCGACAAGCTGGTCGCCTGGACCAATGCCGAGCAGCTCACCGACTTTTCGACCGACCGGGGTCTGGCCGGCGGCGCTGCCTATGATGCCCATCAGGTGGCCATCACCGATGAGGATATCGCCAAGGCCCTGGCCGCCGATGCGGTGATCTTTGGCGCGGTGGGTGGTCCGAAATGGGACAATGTGCCCTATGAGCACCGCCCGGAAGCGGCTTTGCTGCGGCTGCGCAAGGAAATGGCCGTGTTTGCCAATCTGCGCCCGGCCATCTGCTATCCGGCGCTTGCCGATGCCTCCTCGCTCAAGCGCGAGCTGGTCGAGGGCCTCGATATCCTGATCGTGCGCGAGCTCACCGGCGGGGTCTATTTCGGCGAGCCCAAGACCATTACCGATCTGGGCGACGGCCAGAAGCGGGCGATCGATACCCAGGTCTACGAGACCTATGAAATCGACCGCATTGCCCGCGTTGCCTTCGATCTGGCGCGCACCCGCTCGGGCAAGGTGCATTCGGCCGACAAGAAGAATGTGATGAAGTCAGGCGTGCTCTGGGACGAGGTGGTCAAGGGCGTGGGCAAGGATTATGCCGATGTCGAGCTGCACCATATCCTGGCCGACAATGCCGCCATGCAGCTGGTCCGCAATCCCAAGCAGTTCGACGTCATGGTCACCGATAACCTGTTCGGCGATATCCTCTCCGATGTCGCGGCCATGCTGACCGGCTCGCTGGGCATGCTGCCCTCGGCCAGCCTGGGCGCGCCCGATCCGGTCACCGGCAAGCGCAAGGCCTTCTATGAGCCGGTACACGGCTCGGCCCCCGACATTGCCGGCCAGGGCATTGCCAATCCCATCGCCATGATCGCCTCGGTGGCCATGGCGCTGCGCTATAGCTTCGGCATGATCGAGCTGGCCACCCGGATCGAAAACGCCATCTCGGCCGTGCTGAGCGACGGGTTGCGCACCGGCGACATCGCCCAGGACAACCGCAAGACCGTCGGCACCGAAGAAATGGGCGCCGCGATCCTGGCCAAGCTCAAGGCCTAGCTGCGCGCCGCCCCCGCGCGCAGGGGGCACCAGCCCATAAAAAGGCCCCGGTGTTTCCACCGGGGCCTTTGTCATTGAGCGCTGTGTCGGACTTATTCGGCAGCAGGGGCTTCCTCGGCAGCGGCTTCCTCAGCGGGCGCCTCTTCAACCTTGGGGGCGTTCTTGAGCTCTTCGGCAGCGGCGAGCTTGGCGGCCTTTTCTTCGGCGCGCTGGGTAGCCTTTTCGCCGGGCTTGCCCTTGTCAGGGTTGTTGCGGGCTTCGCGGTTCATCACGCCGGCGGCGTCGAGGAAGCGCAGCACGCGGTCGGTCGGCTGGGCGCCAACGCCCAGCCAGTGCTTGGAACGCTCGAGGTCGAGCACGACGCGGCCCTCATTGTCCTTGGCCAGCAGCGGGTTGAAAGTGCCCAGCTTCTCGATGAAGCGGCCATCGCGGGGCGAACGGGCATCGGCGACGACGATCTGGTAGAATGGGCGCTTCTTGGTGCCACCACGGGCCAGACGGATCTTGAGGGACATATTGGTATCCTAGGGTTGAATGAAGGGATTACTTTTTCTTGCCCAGGCCGGGCAGGCCAGGGAAACGGGGCGCGGCGGAAAAGCCGGGCAAAGCCGGTCCGCCGGAGGATTTGAGCAGGGCGCCGACATCGGTCGGCAGCGCCTTGGGCGCTGGGGCAGCGGGGCCGGGCAGGCCCTTGAGCTGGCTGGGGTCGATCCCGGCCTGGCGGGCCATCTGTTCGAGCTGGGCGGGGTCCATCTTGGAGAGGTCGGGCATGCCGCCCATCATCTGGCCCATCTTGCCACCCATCATGCCGCCCAGCGCACCCATGCCACCCTTGCCGACCTTTTTCATCATGTCGGCCATCTGGCGGTGCTGCTTGGCGAGCTTGTTGATCTCGCTGACCTCGACGCCGGCGCCGGCGGCAATGCGCTTGCGGCGGCTGGCATTGAGCAGGTCGGGAGCGGCGCGCTCCTTCTTGGTCATCGAATTGATGATGGCGATCTGGCGATCGAAAACCTTCTCGTCGACATTGGCGCCGGCCATGGCCTTTTTCATCTGGCCCATGCCGGGCATCATGGCCATGAGGCCGCCCATGCCGCCCATCTTCTTCATCTGGATCAGCTGGCTGCGCAGGTCGTCGAGGTCAAAGGAGCCCTTTTTGAGCTTCTTGGCCATCTTCTGGGCGTCTTCGGCCGAGACATGTTCGGCGGCCTTTTCGACCAGGCTGACAATGTCGCCCATGCCCAGGATGCGGTCGGCGATGCGGCTGGGATGGAAATCCTCCAGCGCGTCCATCTTCTCGCCGACACCGATCAGCTTGATCGGCTTGCCGGTGGCCGCGCGCATGGACAAAGCCGCGCCGCCACGGCCATCGCCGTCGACGCGGGTCAGCACGATGCCGGTAATGTCGAGGCGCCCGTCAAAGGAGCGCGCCACATTGATGGCGTCCTGGCCGGTCAGGGCGTCGACCACCAGCAGGATTTCATGCGGCTTGGCAATCTCGCGGATGCTGACGGTCTCGGCCATCAGCTCGTCATCGATATGGGTGCGGCCGGCGGTGTCGAGGATCAGCACGTCATAACCGCCCAGACGGCCTTCGCGCTCGGCGCGGCGGGCGATCTCGACCGGGGTCTCGCTGGTGACGATGGGTAGGGTGTCGACGCCCACCTGCTCGCCCAGCACGCGCAGCTGTTCCATGGCAGCGGGGCGGCGGGTATCGAGCGAGGCCAGCAGGACCTTCTTTTTCTGGCGGTCCTTGAGGCGCTTGGCGATCTTGGCGGTGGTGGTGGTCTTGCCCGAGCCCTGCAGGCCGACCATCAGGATGGTCACCGGGGCCTTGGCATTGAGGTCGATGGCGACGCTGGTCTCGCCGAGCACGGCGACCAGTTCGTCATGGACGATCTTGATGACCTGCTGGCCGGGGGTGACCGAGCGGGTCACCTCGGCGCCGACGGCGCGGTCCTTGACCTGTTCGACAAAGGCGCGGACGACTTCGAGAGACACGTCGGCTTCGATCAGCGCGCGGCGGATTTCGCGCAGCGCTGCATCGACATCGTCAGCGCTCAGTGCGCCGCGACCACGGAGTCCATCGAAGATTTTGCCAAGCCGGTCAGAAAGGCTTTCGAACATGTTTTTGTCCTTTTTGCTTGCGGGTGACAGCGCCGGTCCCGCAAGCGATATGGTATCCATCAGTCCAAACGCCAAGCACACCCACGGGCGCAACGCGCTGGTGGATGGTGGCCTCCGGGATCGGTTTATACCCTAGGGGTCCCGGTCGGCTGGTCAGGAGCAAGGCCTGATGAATGGGCTGGCTTTAGGGGAAAGCCGGGACGGAGTCAAGAAAGGACCCGGCAGGCGACAGATTGCCCTGCCGGGGTGAGCTGAGCTCGGGCCGGATTTGGCGTAACCGTTAAGGATAGCGACTAAGGAAGTCGTTGCATTTGCGCTCTATCGTGACCGGCAACTCTTCCCGATCGTGATCTCATCAGACCATGCCCCAGCTTGCCGCCAGACACCTCGATCTGCCCCTGCACCAGGGGCAGACTGCACGCGACGCGGGACAGTTGGCCGTCCGGGTCTATGACCGGCTTGCCGACGCGGAACCGGCATGGCGGGCGCTGGAAGAGCATGGCCTGCTCACCCCCTATCAGCGCTTTGACTGGATCGCGGCCCTGTTGGCCGCCGGCGCCGAGACAGAGGGCAGGATTGCCATTACTGTCGTCACGCAAAACGGTGTGCCGCTCGCTCTGCTGCCCTTGGTGATCAAGTCCTATTACGGCGCCACCTGTGCGCGCTTGCTGGGTGCTGATCAATCCAACAGTGACTGGATCATCTCGAGCCCTGGCTTTCAGGCCGGCCAGGAGACGCTGGTCGCCTTGTTCAAGCAGATCGCCGAGGCCACGGGCGGTATCGATCTGGTCGTGCTGCGTAACCAGCCGGCCGACTGGCTGGGCATGCCCAACCCGATGCTGACCCTGCCGCATGCGCCGGCCCCGGCCAGTCTTTATGTCGCCAGTATCGGTGGTACCCCCGTCCCCTATAGGGACCATCGCCTCACCGCCAAGCGGCGCAACAATCTCAATCGCGGCCGTCGCCGCCTCGAAGAAATGCTGGGGCCGGTCCGTCTCGTCCGGGTCAGTGACACGGCGATGCTGGCAAAGGTGCATGCCGTGTTTCTTGCCCAGCGTGGAGAGCGCTTCACCGAAATGGGCATAGCCAACATTTTCGCCCAGGCGCCGTTTCCGGAATTCTTTCGCCGTTTGGTAGGCGAAGGCTTCGGCAGTGCCCGCCCGGCGCTCTGTGCCCATGCCTTGCTGGCTGGCGAGGAGATCGTCGCAACCTCCTGGGGCGCGATGGCGGGCGACCACTATTCGCAATATATCAATTCAACGGCGACCGGTGCTGCCGGACGCTACAGCCTGTCGGGCATTTTGCTCGCCGACCTGATGGATGAGCTGACCCAGGCGGGCATCGACACCTTTGACATGGGTCTGGGCGATTTCGACTACAAAACCGAATGGACGGAGCCGCAGGTGGTCTTTGACAGCCTGTTTGCCCTGACCTTGCGCGGTCAGGTCGTGGCCCAGGTGATGCAGCACCGATCCGCCCTCAAGCGGCATATCAAGCAGACGCCGGCGCTATGGAGCGCCGCCAAATGGCTGCGCAGCCGCCTGTTCGCGCTGCGCCAGCATTAGGTCATCAAACAAACGGCCCGGTCTCCCGGGCCGCTTTGCGCTACATGCCCGGCTTGGGCTTGGCCTTGTCGCGGTAGTAATAGTTGGCGTCCTTGCCCAATACCAGCGAGCGGATCAGCTTGCGCAGCCCCTCGCTCTGGCGGAGCGGCGCCGCCAGCAGCGCCATAGCCTGCACGGCTGCGACCTTGAGCCCGTCCCAGGCGGGGCTGACGCCGGGCGCCTGCTGGGGAAAGCCGCGGTCGCGCAGCATGGAATTGGCGACATAGAGATTGTTGCGCCGCTTCACCTCGGGGGTCTTCCAGGTAATGGCCAGCGAAATGGAATAGGTGTCCTTGGTCTTGACCCAGTGCGGCCAGATATAGGGCACGAAGACGCCCTGGCCGGGCTTGAGTTCGTTGACCGTGCCGCGCGCGGCATAGGCATCGTCGAATTTGAGATTGCGGTGCTTGGTGATCGCGTGCTCGATCTGGTCCTCGCTGGCAATGCTGCGATCGGTATTGTCATAGATGGCGAACTGCTTGTCGCCATGGATCTGCACGAAGAAATTGTCCTCGCTGTCGAGATGGAACGGGGTTGTCGACTGGGGCGAGGAGACGAACATGAAGCCCTGAATGTCGGTGAAGCGGGCCTGCTTGGCGCCGGCAAAGCCGCGGGCCTTGGCGACCGAGTCCAAGACTTCTTCGAGCAGCGCCCGGTAGGTGGGGTGATGCTCGACGCGCTTGAGCACCATCCAGGCGCCGGCGGTCTCGATCTGGGTGATGACGTCTTCGGGGTCGAGATCGACCAGGGGTGTCGAGGACGGGTCCTGGCTGACGGCCGCCTTGCCCGAATTATATTCGATGCGGTCGCGCGGCAGGGCCTTTACCAGCTCGAGAATGGCCGGCAGCGTCAGGCGGGCATCGCCCACCAGGCCATGATCGATGCGGAAGGGCTGGTCGGGAAACAGGGTTTCAAAGGCGGCTGGTTCGGCGGTCAACAAGGCGGTCACGCGCGTTTCTCCTTTTGATGACGCAGGCGGTGCAGCGCCAGCTTGGCCTGGCTGCGAATGCTGCGGCGGGCGCCCATCATGGCGATGATGGCCCCGGCAATGGGATCGTTGGGGGTGGTGGGGATCAGCAGATCGCCTATGGCAAGCCGTTCCTGCCAGATATGGTCGATCATCGGATGGCCCGCATCGGCGGTTGAATCGACCAGGGCAATGGCCGGGTCGGCGGCAAAATGGTGGGTCAGCTCGAGCGTCAGCTGCACGCCGGGGGAAAAGCGGGCGCGGCTTTCGTCATAGGCAATCTTGAAAAACAGCGCCTGGGCGCCGTGCCGGATGACGATG
Organism: uncultured Devosia sp.; assembly: GCA_963975335.1. Taxonomy (GTDB): domain Bacteria; phylum Pseudomonadota; class Alphaproteobacteria; order Rhizobiales; family Devosiaceae; genus Devosia. Next base: position 8,840 of record CAXBHD010000041.1, read on the forward strand.
CCCGAGGCGATCACCGCGGCATCCAGCGTCAGTTCGGCAATCTCGATGCGCCCGTCGACACTGAGGCCGGCTGCGGCCGTGCGGATGAAGTTGGCATGAGCGGGGTCCTGGCCGAGGCCGGTGCCGCCGGCGCCTTTCCAGCCCGTGGCTTCAAGCGCGAGAAAGCGGTCCAGCGCGGCCATTACCATGGCGGGCTCGCTGGCAATGGTGAAGGCCACCGCGCCCTCATCGGCGAGGCGGTTGCGCTGGCGCCGCAATTCCTTGAGCCGCTTGCCGCCCAGCCCCGCCCGCAGATAGGGCTCCGGATCCTGATTGGCGTCAAAGGCGGCGCGTTCATGGCGATTGTGGAGGACGGGGTGCAGGCCGCGCTGCGCCATGGCCTGCGACAGCGCCGCATAGGCCGGCCCGGCCAGGGTCATGGCCGGCAGCGACAGCAGGCGGGCGCCCGCGGCCGCAGCGGCGTCGATCAGGGCGCCAGCCGCGGCTTCGGCGTGATCCTGATGCAGCAGCGGTACGCTGAGCGGACTATAGGCCTGGTGGGCGATCAGCGCGGGCAGCGGCAGGCGCAAGGCGCGCCAGGCCGACAAGACCGGCAGCAGGCCGATCAGGCGGCGATCAGGGCCGTCGGCATGAGCCAGCAGCAGGCCGGGTTTTTCGGCCAGGCTGGCGGCGGCAAGAGCATAGTCGGGCGCAAAAAAGCCATTGGCTTCCATGGCAGCATCGCCCAACCGCTGCCAGGCCGCGCGCGTCACGCCCGTCATGGGTGCCACGGCAGGCGGCAGGTGGCGCGCCACAGCGCGGCCCTCATCAATGCTCTTTGCCACGGTGCTGACCAAGTTTTCCCCCCGCCTTGCAGCCCAATCATAGGACAAATGGCCGCCGCCCGGGAATTTGCCTGTTGCCCTGGTTAAAGCGGCATGAACCTGCCGCTGTCGGCGAAACCCTTACAAAACATGAAGAATTCGTCTGCCTGCCTGGTCTCGGCAAGACAGGGGGCTGGTACTTGCGGCGCGGCTGGTGGCGGCCACTGGCAATTTTCGGCTGCATCAGCCATATAGGGGCATCCTTCCAATGCGCGGGCGAGGCAGACAGTGAACGGCGTGCCGTTTCTCAAGATGAACGGGCTGGGCAACCAGATCATCGTGGCCGACATGCGCGGCCGCGCCGATCGGGTCACGCCAAAGGCGGCGATCGCCATCAATGACACGCCGGGCACCAAGTTCGACCAGATCATGGCGATCCATGATTCGCGCACCCCTGGCACCGCCGCCTATATCGAGATCATCAATTCGGACGGGTCGCGCGCCCAGGCCTGCGGCAATGGCATGCGCTGCGTCGTGCAGGCGCTGACGGCCCAGCAGGGCCGGCAGGCTTTCACCTTCGAGACCGTGGCGGGCATCCTGTTCGGCGAAGAGCAGCCCGATGGCCTCATCACCGTGGATATGGGCACGCCGAAATTTGCCTGGTACGATATTCCGCTGGCCGAAGAATTTGCCGATACCCGCCAGATCGAGCTGCAGATCGGGCCGATCGATGCGCCGGTGCTGCATTCGCCTTCGGTGGCCTCGATGGGCAATCCGCAGGCCACGTTCTGGGTGCATGACGATGTCTGGTCCTATGCGCTGGACCGGTTCGGGCCAATGCTGGAAAATCACCCGGTCTTTCCCGAGCGGGCCAATATCTCGATTGCGCAGGTCCTGGCCCCCAACAAGATCATCCTGCGGACCTGGGAGCGCGGCGCCGGCCTCACCGAAGCCTGCGGCACCGCGGCCTGCGCCGCCGTGGTCAATGGCGCGCGCACGCGGCGGACCGCGCGGGCGGCAACCGTCACCGTGCCCGGTGGCGATCTCTTGGTCGAGTGGCGTGCCGATGACCATGTGGTGCTGACCGGCCCGGCAGAGCTCGAATGGACCGGCACGCTCGATCCGGCCAGCGGCGTCTGGGTCCGGACGGAGGCAGCAGCCTGATGGCGGTGGAAACGCTGACCTTTGGCTGCCGGCTCAATGCCTATGAAGCCGAAGTCATCAAGGCGCAGGCGGAAAAGGCCGGGCTCGACAATGCCATCATCATCAATACCTGCGCGGTGACGGTCGAGGCGGTGCGCCAGGCCAGGCGCGCCGTGCGCAAGGCGCGGCAGAACCACCCCGAGGCCCGCATCATCGTTACCGGCTGCGCCGCCCAGACCGAGGCCCGCAGCTTTGGCGACATGGAAGAAGTCGATCTGGTCATCGGCAATCAGGACAAGATGCAGGCGCAAAGCTACGCGCCGCTGCTGTTCGGCGCCCCGCTCAATGACAAGGTCCAGGTCAACGACATTATGAGCGTGCGGGAGACGGCCGGGCATCTGATCGAGGGCATGGACGGGCGGGTCCGCGCCTTCGTCCAGGTGCAGAATGGCTGCGACCATCGCTGCACTTTCTGCATCATCCCGTTTGGCCGCGGTCCCTCGCGCTCGGTGCCGATGGGTATGGTGGTCGAGCAGGTCAAGCGCCTGGTGGCCAATGGCTATGGCGAAGTGGTGCTGACGGGGGTGGATATCACCTCCTATGGCCCGGACCTGCCCGGCTCATCCAGCCTGGGCAAGCTGGTCCAGGCCATTTTGCGCCATGTGCCCGATCTGCCGCGGCTGCGGATCTCCTCGATCGACAGTATCGAGGCCGATGCGGCGCTCTATGAGGCGGTGGCCAGCGAGGCCCGGCTGATGCCGCATATGCATCTGTCGCTGCAGTCCGGCGATGACATGGTGCTCAAGCGGATGAAGCGGCGGCATAGCCGCGACGACGCGCTGGCCATCGTGGCCAAGCTGCGCAGCCTGCGGCCCGACATGGTGTTCGGCGCCGATATCATTGCCGGTTTCCCCACCGAGGACGAGGCCATGTTCGCCAATACGCTGGCCTTTGTCAGCGAGGCCGGGCTCACCCATCTGCATGTCTTTCCCTATTCGCCCCGACCAGGCACGCCGGCGGCCCGCATGCCGCAGGTTGCCGCAGCCGTCGCCCGGGAGCGCGCGGCCCGGCTGCGCGCGGCGGGCCAGGCGCAGTTCCGCGCGCTGTGCGCCAGTCGCGTCGGCCGGCTGGAAAATGTGCTCGTCGAACACGGCGGCATGGGGCGCAGCGAGCAGTTCTTGCCGGTGGATATGCCGGGGGCGCAGCCGGGTGACCTTGTGCCGGTGCAGATTACCGCCAGCCATGCGTCTGGCCTGGTGGGTGAAGCGGTGCGCGCAGCTGCCTAGATTTCAGAAAGACCGCCGATGACCGACAAGAAGCCGGGTTTTTTCAAGCGCCTGATCACCGGCGAGGTGTTCCAGCCCACGCCCGCTCCCGAGCGGCGTCCGGCCCCGGCCGAGGCGCTGCCCGAGACCGAGCCGGTGGCGCTGTCCCCGGACGTGGTCCTGCCGCCCGAAGTGCCTGAGGCCGCTGCCCCCGCGCCCGCAGTCCCAGAGCCGCCAGCCGAGCATGTGCCTCTGCCCGGTCCGCCGGAAACCACGCCCGATTATGTCGAGGCCGTCGAGGCGCGGGCCCAGCACGAGGCGCCGGTCCAGACCGAAACCAGCCCTGCTGCCGCGCCACAGGGCTGGCTGGCGCGGCTGGCCTCCGGGCTCAAGCGCTCGTCCGATCAGCTGAGCGGGTCGATCACCGCGGTCTTTACCAAGCGCAAGCTCGACAATGCCACGCTTGACGAGCTCGAGGATATCCTGATCCAGGCCGATCTGGGCATCGAAACGGCGACCAGCATTACCGATATCCTGCGCCGCGACCGCTTTGACCGCGACGTGTCGGGAGAAGACGTGCGGGCCGTGCTGGCGGCCGAGGTGGAAAAAGTGCTCGGCCCGGTGGCCAGGCCGCTGGAGATCCAGGCCGGCCACCAGCCCTTCATCATCCTGATGATCGGGGTCAATGGCTCGGGCAAGACCACGACCATCGGCAAGCTGGCGCAGAAATTTGCCGGCGAGGGCCGCTCGGTCATGCTGGCGGCGGGCGATACTTTCCGTGCCGCCGCGATCGAGCAATTGCAGGTCTGGGGCCAGCGCACCGGCGCCAGCGTGGTGTCGCGCCCCGCCGGTTCGGACGCGTCTGGCCTGGCCTTTGATGCGGTGACGCAGGCGCGGGCCGAAGGGCGCGATGTGCTGATCATCGATACGGCCGGCCGGTTGCAGAACCGCGACGAGCTGATGAACGAGCTCGAAAAGATCATTCGCGTCATCAAGAAGGTCGATCCGAGCGCGCCGCATGCCACCTTGCTCACGCTCGATGCCACGACCGGGCAGAATGCGCTCAAGCAGGCCGAGATCTTTGGCCAGCGGGCCGGCGTCACCGGCCTGGTGATGACCAAGCTCGATGGCACGGCGCGGGGTGGCATTCTGGTCGCCATTGCGCGCAGGTTCGGCCTGCCGGTACACTTTATCGGCGTGGGCGAGGCAGCGGGCGATCTGCAGCCCTTTACCGCGGCCGATTTTGCCCAGGCCATTGCTGGGCGGGAACAGCCCTAATCTTACCATGCTTGGCTTCTAGCTAGGCCTTGCATGGGGGCGCTGCGGCGCTCACATTGACGGCACGCCGAAACGAGAAAGCAGCCATGTCCGAAAAAACCAAGCCGGCAGCCGAACCCGAGCTCAACTGGGACGAGCTGCGCCCGCAACTGATCAAGATGGCGCTGGAGCTGGGGCCATTGGTGATTTTCTTCATCGTCAATGCGCGGGCCGATATCTTCGCCGCCACGGCCTGGTTCATGGGGGCCATGGTCGTGTCGCTGCTGGCCAGCTGGCTGATCCTCAAAAAGATTGCCGTGATGCCGCTGGTGACCGGCGTTGTGGTGCTGGTCTTTGGCGGGCTGACGCTCTGGCTGCAGGACGATACTTTCATCAAGATCAAGCCGACCATCACCAATGGCCTGTTTGCCGCCGTGCTGCTGGGTGGGCTGGTCTTCGGGCAGTCGCTGCTGAAATATGTGTTCGGCGATGTCTACAAGCTGCGGCCGGAAGGCTGGAGCAAGCTGACGCTGAACTGGGGCCTGTTCTTCGTGCTGCTGGCGGTGATCAATGAAGTGGTCTGGCGCGGCGCCAATGCCTATCTGCCGGCCGATCCCAAGGCCGCGACCGATCTATGGGTCTCGTTCAAGACCTTTGGCGTCATGCCGCTGACCATCCTGTTCTCGATCAGCCAGGTCAGCCTGCTCAACAAATATGCGCCGCCCAGCGAGCCCAAGCATATTCCGCCCATCGTGGTGGAGAACTGAGGCGCTGGGGCGCCTCAGTCCGGCTTGCGGTCAGGCGAACAGGCCGATGACCACGCCCTGAATGAGCAGAACGCCGAGCAGGTGCAGGCCGTCGATTGCGGTCAGCGACCATTTGAGGCCGGCATAGCGGTGGTTGAGGATCATGCTGGTCAGCACGAAGCCGAACCACAGATGCGCCCCGACAATGGCGCCACCCACAACGGTGACCTCGCCGATCAGCAGGGGGGTGAGCAGGGCCATAAAATAGGCCATGATCAGTTCGACCACCACCGACCAGATGAAGGGCGTATAGCCCACATCGAGCTCATTGCTTGTCTTGCCCAGAGCGGCAAGCCACTGCTTGGACAGGCCCATATACCAGGCGGCCCCAAAGGCGAAGCTGGCCACCGTGGCCAGCACGACGGCCAGCCAGTTGACGGCAAAATGCGAAATCATGATCTTTCCCCCCAAGGCGCTACAGGCGCCATGGGAAGATTAGCGCGTCAACCGGCCCATGGCTACGTCGCCGCGACCATCAACCTGGATGGCTAGAGCCCGCCCATCTGGCAGATCAGCGCCCATTCATCGGGGCTGACCTTGGAAACCGACAGGCGCGACAGCTTGACCAGTTCCAGCTCGGCCAGTTCGGGCGTGGCCTTGACGGTGGCCAGGGTCACCGGCCGGGGCAGGGCCCTGACCGCGGCGACGTCGACGCATTCCCAGACCACCTCGCCCTTGGCATTGAGCTCGGCGGTATCGTCGGGATGGGCCAGGCCGACAATCTCGATAATGCCGACAATTTCCTTGCCGATATTGGAATGGTAGAAAAAGGCCTGGTCGCCCAGAGCCATGGCCCGCATATTGTTGCGGGCGGCATAGTTGCGCACGCCGTGCCAGGCCTCGGGCTCGCCGCAGGCGGTCTTGGCCAGCATGTCGTCAAAGGAAAAGACGTCCGGCTCCGACTTCATCAGCCAATAGGCCATTGGCTCAGCCCCTTGTCGCCATATGGTCGATGGCCAGGTTCCAGCGCTTGACCTCCCAGCTGGCAAAGATGCCCTGCTGGACGAAGGGATCGGCGGCAAAGATGGCCTTGGCCTCGGCAAGGCTGTCGGCCTCGAGCACCATGACCGAGCCTTCGGCCTGATCATTGTCGTCCCAGAGAGCGCCGGCCGCGACCAGTCTTTCGCCCAGGGACTTGAGGTGTTCGAGATGGACGGGCCGCACGGCGAGCCGCTGGTCGAGGCCGTTGGGCTTGTCCTTGCCGATAAATACAAACAGCATGTTTCTTTTAGTCCTCACGTTTAAGCGGTCGGGCCATCAGGCCGGCGACGACGGTGGCAATGGTGGCCTGGCCCCCGAGCACGGCATGCACGGCGGCGATCAGGGGCGCGTCGACGTCAAGGCTCTTGGCCAGCGCATCGGCGACGGGGGTCGTGGCGACGCCTTCGGCCAGCTTGGCGCCCGAGGCCAGGATCTGTGCCACCGTGTCGCCGCGGCCGAGCGCCATGCCGAACTGATAGTTGCGCGACTGTACCGAGGTGCAGGTCAGCGTCAGGTCACCCAGCCCGGCCAGGCCGGTCAGCGTCGAGGTGGAGCCGCCCATGGCCGAGACCATGCGGGCCATTTCGGCAAAGGCGCGGGCGATCAGGGCCGAGCGGGCCGAGGCGCCCAGCTGGGCGCCTTCGATGGCGCCACAGGCCAGGGCATAGACATTCTTGAGCGCCCCGGCAATTTCGACGCCGATGCGGTCATCGCTGGCATAGGGGCGAAAGCTGGGGCCGGCCAGGGCGGCCGCAAGCAGCGATGTATGGTCGGCATCGTCACCCGCCAGGGTCACGGCGGTGGGCCGCCCGGCGGCGACGTCACTGGCAAAGCTGGGGCCGGACAGCACATAGGGCACGGCATGCGGCGCCATGTCGGCGAGGATTTCGCTTTGGCGCTCCAGCGTGCCGGTTTCGAGCCCCTTGGCCGCGAGCACGACGGGCCGGCCCGCCAGCAGGCCAGGGTCCAGGGCGGCCAGCGCGGTGCGGCTCGATTGCGCCGGCACCGCGAGGATGACGATATCGGCCGGTTCGGCCACGAGGCTGGCGCGGATGCGCGCATGCAGGATCTGGTCGCCCAGATAAAGCCGGTTGGTGTGGCTTTCATTGATCTCGCTGGCCTGGGCGGCATCGCGGACCAGCAGCGATACCGCCCGCCCCGCCATGGCAGCGGCCTGGGCCAGGGCCGTGCCCCAGGCGCCGCCGCCAATGACCGAGACGGTTTCATGGGCCATGAGCGGACACTTTCATATCGGGCAGGTCGAGCGGCCAGCGCGGCCTGGCGGTGACGTCGAGCCGGTCACGCACGCCCAGGGCGAAGCGTTCGGCGCCGGCCCAGGCCACCATGGCGCCATTGTCGGTGCAAAGCGCGATGGGCGGCACGATCAGCGTAGCGCCCTCCGCGGCGCAGACCGCGGCGAGCGCTGCGGCAATGGCGCGATTGGCAGCGACGCCGCCCGCCACGACCAGCTGCGGCGCGGCCTGGGGCAGTTCCGCCCTGAAGCGCTGCAGCGCCTGGCGGCTGCGGACCGCGACAATCTCGGAGACGGCGGCCTGAAAGCTCGCGGCAATATCGGCAACGTCCTGGTCGCCCAGCGGTGCCAGGGCTTCGGCCTGCAGCCGCACGGCGGTCTTGAGGCCGGAAAAGGAAAAGTCGAGCCGGGCCTCGCGCAGCAGCGGCCGGGGAAATTTGAACCGCTTTGGGTCCCCGTTCTGGGCCATGGCCTCCACGGCCGGGCCACCGGGATGACCCAAAGTGAGCAGCTTGGCGACCTTGTCGAAGGCCTCGCCCAGCGCATCGTCAATGGTGGTGCCCCAGCGCTGGTAGTCACCGACGCCGCGCACCAGCACGAACTGGCTGTGGCCACCCGATACCAGCAGCATCAGATAGGGAAATGCCACGCCATCGGTCATGCGGGCGGTCAGGGCATGGGCCTCGAGATGGTTGATGGCCAGCAGCGGCTTGTCGAGCGCGGCGGCCAGGGCCTTGGCCGTGGTCAGGCCGACCAGCACGCCGCCGATCAGGCCGGGGCCGGCCGTGGCGGCGATGGCGTCGATATCGCTCAGGGCAATATCGGCCTCGCGGCAGGCCTGGGCAATGATATGGTCGAGATAGGTGACATGGGCGCGCGCCGCCAGCTCTGGCACCACGCCGCCGAATGCCGCATGTTCATCGAGCTGGCTACGCACCACATTGGAACGAATCGTGGAATGGCCGAATTGGTCTCGTACAACCACGGCGGCGGCGGTTTCGTCGCAGCTGGTCTCGATGCCAAGGATAATGGCTGGCGCTTGCCCGGTCACGATGAACTGGTTACTCCCTGAGGGTGTCTCTGCCTACTATAGGACCAAATCACATTGCAATCGCCCCCCGTCTTCGCCCGAATCGGAACCCGCGGCAGCCCCCTGGCGCTGATGCAGGCGCGCCTGGTGCGCAGCCTGCTGGCCCAGACCCATGGCGTGCCGGAGGATGACATCACCATCAGCGTGCTCTCGACCGGGGGTGATCGCAGCCAGGCCAGCAATGCCAGCCTCAGCGAGATTGGCGGCAA
>CAXBHD010000042.1:0-17620 GCA_963975335.1 uncultured Devosia sp.
GTGCACAAGGTGCAAAAGGGCGAGCGGGAAGCCGCCATCGCCAAGAAGGAAATGGTGGAAGCCAATCTGCGCCTGGTGATCTCGATTGCCAAGAAATATACCAATCGCGGGTTGCAGTTCCTCGACCTGATCCAGGAAGGCAATATCGGCCTGATGAAGGCGGTCGACAAGTTCGAGTATCGCCGCGGCTACAAGTTCTCGACCTATGCCACCTGGTGGATCCGCCAGGCGATCACCCGCTCGATCGCCGACCAGGCGCGCACCATCCGTATCCCGGTGCATATGATCGAGACGATCAACAAGATCGTGCGCACCAGCCGGCAGATGCTGCATGAAATCGGCCGCGAACCGACCCCCGAGGAGCTCAGCGAAAAGCTGCAGATGCCTTTGGACAAGGTGCGCAAGGTGCTCAAGATTGCCAAGGAGCCGATCTCTCTCGAAACCCCGATCGGCGACGAGGAAGATTCCAATCTGGGCGATTTCATCCAGGACGTGAATGCGATCCAGCCGATCGATGCGGCGATCCAGAGCAATCTGCGCGAGACCACGACCCGCGTGCTGGCGAGCCTGACGCCGCGCGAGGAACGCGTGCTGCGCATGCGCTTTGGCATCGGCATGAATACCGACCATACGCTCGAAGAAGTGGGTCAGCAGTTCTCGGTGACGCGCGAGCGCATCCGGCAGATCGAGGCCAAGGCGCTGCGCAAGCTCAAGCATCCGAGCCGCAGCCGGAAACTGCGGAGCTTCCTCGACAACTAGGGCATGGGACGATGCCGACGATCTCGCGATTTTATGGCATCGTCATTCTCATGTACTGGAACGATCATGGACCGCCGCATTTTCACGCCCTGTATGGCGAGAATGAGGGGGTTATCGCCCTCGACAGTCTGGCGCTCGTTCGCGGACATCTCCCCCATCGGGCGCTGAATATGGTGGTCGAATGGGCGGAGCAGCACCGTCGGGAACTGGAAGAGGACTGGGAACTATGCCGATCTCGTCAAATGCCAAACAAGGTCGCTCCGCTGGGATAGATGCGGCGCTGCAGGCTGTCGTGCCCTGGCATGTCATTGCTGTGCGCCCGGCGCCTGACTATACGCTTGAGGTGGAATTTGCTGATGGCGTGCGGGGAACGGTTCGCATGGCCGGCATGATCAAAGCGGATGATGCTGGCGTGTTCGCGGCGTTGCGCGACATTGCGATTTTCATGCAGGCCTTCATCAGCGCCTACGGTGCCGTGACCTGGCCCGGGGAACTCGACCTGGCGCCGGACGCGATGTATGACGAGCTTCGTGCCAAGGGCGAATGGGTGCTGTGAGCGCGGAAACCGGTATCAAGGCGCCCCGCCTCAAGGTGACTTCGATCCGGGCTATCGTGCCGTTCAAGCTGGTGGTGACGTTTTCGGACGAGTCCTCGGGCACGTTTGATGCGGCGGGCATGATCGGCGAGCGCGGCGAGGGCACCGAACCCTTGCGGGACCGGCGGTTTTTTGGTTCGGTCGAACTGGCCAATGGCGTGCCAACCTGGCCAAACCACTTCGACCTCTCGCCGGCCTGGCTGCGCGAGGAAATGGAAAAACGCGGCGAATTACGGTTGCCGCTGCCGGTTCGGCGCCGACGCTGACCGACACAAGAGGAGACGTGCCCATGTCGTTCTGGAAAAACCTGTTTGGTGGCGGCGCCGACAAGAGCGCGCCGGCAGGCGACAAGGTGCTGGGTGAAGAGGCCTATAAGGGCTTTCTCATCAAGGCGATCGAGATGAAGGCCGGCAGCGAACTGCAGTTGGCCGGCACGATCGAAAAGGACATTGCTGGGGAGCTCAAGAGCTATCGGTTCGTCCGGGCCGACCGCATGAGCTCGCGCGATGATGTGACTGCCCTGGCGCTGTCCAAGGGCAAGCAGATCATTGACGAGCAGGGCGAGAAGATCTTCAGCTAGACGACCGACACAGATTTTGGTGCAGATTGGCGCTCGCGGACCGCAAGGGTTCGCGGGGCTGGTCTGCCGCACAGGAGTTTAGACCATGGCCAGAAAACCAACCGCCCGCAGTGAATTCGTGATGTTCGACGTCTTCTATGTCGATGGCAGCCAGCGCTCCAACCGCAAGGTTGACAGCAACCTGCTCGGCGGGCTGGACGGCGACGAGCCGGCCAAGGCGGCGATCGAGGAGCAGGATCGGCTGATTTCGGAGAAATCCGGCCTGCCGCCGCTGGAAATCAAGTCAATCAAGCGCTCGGGCAAGTAGCATGAGCGGGTTGCAGCTGGGGCGTGCGGTCGACGCGGCGGCACAGCCGGAAGATGCCGTGCTCGATCCGGTGCCCAATCCGCATGCCGATATCGATTACGTCGCGCGCTATGTGGCGCCCGAATTCACCTCGCTCTGCCCGGTGACCGGACAGCCGGACTTCGCCCATCTGGTGATCGACTATATTCCCGACCAGTTCCTGGTCGAATCCAAGTCGCTCAAGCTGTACCTGACGTCCTTCCGCAACCATGGCGCCTTCCATGAAGGCTGCACGATCGACATTGCCAAGAAGATCATCGCCACCATCGCGCCGCGCTGGCTGCGCATTGGCGGCTACTGGTATCCGCGCGGCGGCATACCGATTGATGTGTTCTGGCAGACGGGGCCAGCGCCCGAGGGCGTCTGGATCCCCGACCAGGGCGTGCCGCCCTATCGCGGGCGGGGCTAGAGCATTGCACCGTTTCGCTGAAACGGCTCAATTGCCCTAGGTCTTTGGCTTGTCGCGTTTTCGAACCGCAAAAGTGGAGCCACTTTTGCTGAAAACGCTCTAGGCGCCCGCCAGCGCCTTGTCCACGGCGGGCTTGACGACAGTGCCATAGAGCTCGATGGCCTGCATGACCTTGTCATGCGGCAGGGTGCCGACGCTGAGCTGCAGGCCGAAGCGGTCATGCTTGAACCATTCGTGCTGCATCAGGATCTTGTCGATGATTTCCTGCGGCGAGCCCATGAAATAGGCGCCTTCGGGGGTCGCGCCGGCATCGAACTGGGCGCGGGTGGTGGGCGGCCAGCCGCGTTCCTTGCCGATGCGGTTCATCGCCTCGCTATGGGCGGGGTAAGCCAGATTGCGCGCGTCCTGGCTGTCGGCGGCGATGAAGCCATGCGAGCTGATGCCGACCGGCAGGGCCTTGGGGTCGCGACCGACCTTGGCGGCGGTTTCACGATAGAAATCAACCAGAGGCGCAAACTGGCGCGGCTGACCGCCAATGATGGCGATCATCAGAGGCAGGCCGTGATAAGCCGCGCGGGCCACCGAATTGGGAGTGCCGCCGACGGCGATCCAGAGCGGGATGGGCTGCTGGACGGGGATGGGGTAGAGAGCAATGCCGGGAATCGGCTTGGTGTGCTCACCGCCTTCCCAGACGACCTTGCCACCTTCGCGCAGCTTGAGCAGCAGATCGAGCTTTTCCTCGAACAGGCTGTCATAGTCGTTGAGGTCGAGCCCGAAGAGCGGGAAGCTCTCGATAAACGAGCCACGGCCGGCCATGATCTCGGCGCGGCCATTGCTCAGATTGTCCAGTGTGGCAAATTGCTGCCAGACGCGGATCGGGTCTTCCGAGCTCAGCACGGTGACGGCGGTCGAGAGACGAATGGATTTGGTGCGGGCGGCAGCGGCCGCCAGAATGGTCACGGGTGCCGATGCGGTATAGTCGGGCCGGTGGTGTTCGCCCAGGCCATAAAAGGAGAGGCCGAGCTGGTCGGCCAGCTCGATCTCCTCGAGCAGATCGCGCAGCCGTTCGGCCGGGCTCTGCAGCGCTCCGCCATTGAGGGGATCGGGCGTATTTTCAGCGAAGGAGTAAAGTCCGAGTTCCATCTGGGTTCTCCTGGTTGGGTGACAGATGGACCAGGGCGGATCGGTGATCAAGAACGCACAGCGGTGTAACCGCGCGCCAGGCCGGCGCGCGGTCAGGCGTGATCAGACGTTGGTCGAGGAGGGGGTATAGGCAAAGGGGGCGGCAGGGGTCGACACGGGCTCAAGCGGCCTTTCGCCAGCGGCCTTGTGGATTTCGCTCACCAGGGCCGGATCCAGCCTGAGCTTGGCGGCCAGGGCGTCAAGATAGGCGCGCTCGGTGGCCGTATCGGCCGAGATGGCCACCAGTGACGCCGCATAGATTTCGGCGGCGTGCGCGGGCGTATCGGCGCGAGCGACCACGGCATTGATGTCGAGTGGGGACGAGAGCTCGTCAAAGACCCAGGCCTTTTCCTCGGCGGACAGGGTCATGGTTTCGAGCTTGCCAAAGATGGCTTCCTTCTCGTCGGCGTCGATGCGGCCATCGGCCTTGGCGGCGGCGATCATGGCGCGCACCAGGGTCTTGCCCAGCTCTTCCTGGCCCGTGGCGTCGCCCGCAGGGGGAATGAAGGCATCATGTGCTGGCGCGGGAGCGGCGCCCTGCTGGTTGCTCTGGTAAGTCTTCCAGGCGTTATAGGCCAGGCCACCTACGGCGGCTACGGCGCCCAGCTTGACGGCGTTGCCGGCCAGCTTGCCCAAGCCACCGCCACTCAGCAGCATGCCGGCAGCCAAGCCTGCGGCGCCGGTCATCGCGCTACGCTGGGTATTTTGGTCGGTCTGGAGGGCTTTGAGTATCTGGTCGATATTGAACATGGTGGCTCCCTTTTCATCTAGGGCAGGAGATGGGTTGCCTCGGCCGGCGACGCAAGATGCGTGGCGGGGGCAATCAAGCAGGCATTGCACAAAGAAGACCCCGGTGGGGCGACCGGGGCCTTCGTCGACGTCTCGGCGGGGGGGCCGAGACCTGTTGCGGCAGATTACTGGGCGGGGGCAGCGGGAGCAGCTGCGGGGGCGTCAGTAGTCGTGCCGGTAGCGGGAGCAGGAGCGGTGGCGGCGGGCGCTGCGGGAGCAGGCTCGGTCACCGGCGCCGCGTCGGTCATGGGAGTCGCAGCCGGAGCAGCCGGAGCTTCGGTCATCGGTGCGGGAGCCATGGCCGGGTCAGCTGGCGCTTCGACGGCTGGCGTCGTGTTGCCGTCAACGGCGGTCGTCGCGGGGCCGGAATTGGCGGAGAAGACGAGATAGCCGATCGCCAGCAGAGCGAGGACGACAATGATGCCGACGCACCAGCCTGTGCCATTGGACTCGCGGGTGGTGTGGACGGTGCGCGTGCCATCCTTGGTGTAAACGGTGTCGCGGTCTTGAGTAGCCATGATGGTGATCCTGTGTGTTGGAAACCTATGGCAGAAGAACGCGGGGTTTTTGCTTTCGTTCCGGCCATCACGATTGTCGATGCCGGAAATTTTACCCGTCCATTTTCCTTGTATTAACAAGGCATTAGAGATCAGTCGAAGCGAGGCTCGCGCTGGGCGCGGCCGTGATCGGCAGGCATTTGCCCCGGTTTGGACATGTTTGCCGCCCGCGGCGGCTGGCATCGGTCCCAAAACAAGAGGCCGGGCGCTGGGCCCGGCCTCCTGAAGCTTGGTCGCGGCGGGATTACTGCCCGGCGACGGTGATCAGCGGCGTGATGCGGCGGATGGTGACGCGACGGTTTTCGCGTTCGCCGGCCTCGGTGCGGATCTTGAGATAGCGCTCGCCATAGCCCTGGGTCGCCAGGTTTTCCGGTGGCACACCGTAGAAGTCGGTGAGCAGACGGGCGACCGTTGCGGCGCGGGAGTCCGACAGGAGCAGGTTGGACGTGTCCGACCCGACGGCATCGGTATGGCCTTCAATCAGGAAGGTCTCGCTCGGATTGGTCGCCAGCAGCTGCAGCATGGCATTGGCCACATTGGACAGGGTGCTGACCTGATCACGGCTGATGGTCGCTGCGCCGGTATCAAAGGTCAGGCCGCCGACTTCGAGCTTGCGCACGCTGTCGCGGACACGCGAGGAGCGCTTGACCTCGTCGATCGAATAGAGGCGTGTCACCTGCTCTACCGGTGGCTGGCTGAAGAAGACTTCCACTTCATTCTCGTCGGCATAGGCCGCGTCGAGCACATAGTCCTGAACCGGGATGTTGAGGCGAAGCGGAGGCAGATCCTGGCCCGGGTCACGCCAGGTCACCAGACCGTCGTAATACTGCTCGTCGAAGTTGGCCAAGACATATTCACGACCGGCCGGGTCAAAACGCGAGCGACGCAGGACGTCACCATTGCGATTGCGCACGGTGACGATCTGGGTGCCGTCAGGCCGCGTGATGGTTTCGCGGGTCCGGCCATTGCTCAGGTTTTCGTAGAAGATCTCGTCTTCCTGGGCATTGTAGAACCGGTCCGTATCAAGGCCCACCGAATTGACGATGAGCTGGGTGCCGACCTGCAGGATGACCTGGGTAATGAGGTCACCACCGCTGACGCTGGCCACAGGAGCCTGCTCAATGACGGTCACATTGTTCTGCTGACCGATATTGTTCTGGGTGTTGTTGGTGACGGTCGTGTTGTTCGTCGTATTGTTGGTCGTGTTGTTGGTGATGTTGTTGACGTAGTTGTTGACGACTGTCTGGTTGACCGTCGTGTTCTCCGTCGCCGTCACGGCGGTGCCCTCTTCGGCAGCAAGGGACACGGGTTCCTCGGCAGCAAAAGCGCGGATCGCATCGGACTGTGCAGCGGAGTCTGATTCCGGCGGCGGCGCGGCAGGCTCAGTCGGCGCAGCCTCGACGGCGACTTCCGGTGAAGCCTCGCCCTCTACTGCGGGCGCGGATTCGATATCCTTGGCACTGTCGAGCACGGGAGCGACCTGCTCCTGCGTGACGCCTTCAGGCAGATTTTCGATCAGCTCGACAGGCTCTTCGGTTGCTGTTGCCGGGGCTGCTGCCGGATCGACGGCGGCGGGATCAGCGGCAACGGGCGCCACGTCCATATTGGGGACGACCGGCAAGGACAGGCCATAATTGGCCAGGCAGGCCGTAACGTCGGTGACGCCGGCCTGGGCGCAGAGATCGGCAATGGCCTGCTGGGCAGCGGCCATCTGGGCCTGAGCGGCAGCCTGATCGCCACCTGCCATCATGTCGGCAATGGCGGCGTTGTAGAGGTCAACCTGGGTCTGCAGCTCGACGGAGATGTCGGCAGTGGCAGCCGGTTCGGCCGGTGCTTCGGCAGCAGGTGCTGGCGTGGCGGCGGCCTCGGCGGCGGCAGCTTCAGCCGCTGCGGCTTCGGCTGCTGCTGCAGCTTCCGCATCGGCGGCAGCCTGGGCATCGCTGGCGGCCTGGGACTCGGCAGCCTGGGCTTCTGCGGCGGCCTGGGCGTCAGCCGCAGCCTGAGCATCGGCAGCGGCCTGGGCGTCCGCGGCAGCCTGGGCATCGGCAGCTGCCTGAGCTTCCGCATCGGCGGCGGCCTGGGCGTCCGCGGCAGCCTGGGCATCGGCCGCGGCCTGAGCTTCCGCATCGGCGGCGGCCTGGGCTTCAGCCGCGGCGGCGGCATCGGCATCCGGGGCGGGTGCTTCTACCGGCGCTGCCTCTGGAACGGGAGCGACTTCAGGAGCGGGAACAGCTTCGGGTGCGGGGGCCGAGATGGCCGCAATGCACTCTTCAATGCTGGCATAGCCAGCCACAATGCAGAGTTCGGTCAGGGTGCCCTGAGCGGCCTCAAGGGCGGCGGCGTCACCGGATGCCTGGGCAGCGGTATAGGCCTGATAGGCGGCGACGAGATCGCCGTCCTGAGCGCGGACGGTGAGGGGGAGCATAGCCATCAGGCCGATGCTGGTGCCCGTAAGGAGCCAGTTTCTAAGGCGCATTGTTTTTCCTTCATACGATTGGCGATTGAGCCAAGCATCGCGGCAGCACTGTGAACGCAGTCTGAACAGGTTTAAGGCGCCGCTATGTCTTGTTAAGTTCCCCGCAGGCCCAGAACGCCTGGGCCCGGGCATGGTTCCCGCACTACTCGGCGCATCACTGGCCGTCCGATGATGGCGCCAATGCGGCGACTGGACGGATTGGCGGCGGACTGCGCTAGTGGTGCGGTGATTCCCCGTGCTAGGGCCGATATATGCAACAAGCCATCGATACTCTCTCCATTTCCACGCAGGGGCAGGGGCTTTATGAATTCACCGGCGCGGTGGAAAAGTTCGTGGCCACGGCGGATGTGGCGACCGGGCTGCTGACGGTGTTTGTCCGGCACACGTCCTGCTCGCTGCTGATCCAGGAAAATGCCGACGATGACGTCAAGACCGATCTGGACGGGTTCTTTGCGCGACTGGTGCCCGAAGGCATGGACTGGCTGGTGCATACCACCGAGGGCCCGGATGACATGCCGGCCCATATCAAATCTGCCCTGACACAGACCTCCATCGGCATACCGATCAGCGCGGGCCTGCCGGTGCTGGGCACCTGGCAGGGGATCTACCTTTACGAGCACCGCAGCCGGCCGCATCGCCGCGAGGTGGTGCTGCATCTCATCGGAGACCGATAATGGATCTGGTTGCGCAATACTGGCCCTTCGTGGCCGGGCTGATGGTGACGGGCGTGCTGTCGGGCATTGCCGCGGGGCTGCTGGGGATCGGCGGCGGCGCCATTATCGTGCCCGCGCTGGGCACGGCGCTGGCGGTGATGGGCTTTGACGACGATGTGGTGCAGCATGTGGCGGTGGGCACGTCGCTGGCCATCATCATCCCGACGGGGCTGGTCAGCGCGCGCGCGCATTTCAAGCGCGGCGCGCTCGATATGGTGACGCTGCGGCTCTGGGTGCCGTTCATCGTGGCGGGCACGTTTATCGGCGGGCTGGTGGCCGGGTTCTTCTCCGGCGACGTGCTGCGCGTGGTCTTTGCCGTCATGGCCTTCGTGATCGCGGCCAATATCGTCTTCGGCTTCCAGACCAAGGTGATGGGGCATCTGCGCGGCTCGGCCATCACCCACCGGATTTCGGCCAGTGTGGTGGGGTTCATTTCGGCGCTGATGGGAATCGGGGGCGGCTCGCTGAGCGTGCCGACGCTGGTGGCGTTTGGCGCCAGCATGCATGCCGCGGTGGGCACTTCGGCGGCCATCGGCGTGGCGATCGCGGTATCGGGGACGCTGGGCTTCGTGCTGTCGGGCTGGGGCGCCGAGGGACTGCCGCCGCTGAGCCTGGGCTATGTCAATCTGGTGGCGCTGGCCCTGGTGGCCGTGCTGGCGGCGCTATTTGCACCGGTGGGGGCGGCGCTGGCGCATCGGCTGGATCAGCAGACGCTGAAATATGTGTTTGCCGGGTTTCTGGTGCTGGTCGGGCTCAACATGGTCTGGAAAGTGGTGGCCGGCTAGGCCTTCAGGGCCAGACAGGCAGCAAAGGGGTTGGTGGGGACGGTTGACTACGGCATACCGTCCGTCCCCACCGCCCAAGCCCCCTTCAAAAAAGGGGTATGGGATCGTTTACTCGGTGGCGTCAGCCAATTCCCACTGGACGCTGACATTGATGGCAAAGCTCAATTCGCCAGCTTCCACCGGCACCTTGGCGCTGTCTGCCATCTCGGCTCGAGCATACATGGGGTAGGGCTGGGGATCATTGAAGCCCTGCTTTTCAGAAATCGACACGATGTCCTCGAGCGTGGTGCCGGCAGCCTTGGCATAGAGCTCGGCCTTGGCGGTGGCATCGGCAAAGGCGGCCTCGCGCGCCTTGTTGAGGAGCTCGCTGGGATCGGCCACCGAGAAGCTGACGCCGTTGACGGTATTGGCGCCGACGGTCACCGACTGATCGAGAATGGCGCCCAGTTCTTCGAGCTGGCGCACCTTGACGGTGACGGTATTGCTGACCTGATAGCCGTTGATCTTGGGCGGCAGGGTATAGCCATTGGCGTCGCGATCATCGGAATAGACATAGTTGGGATTGACCGAGAAGCCCGAGGTCTGGATGTCGCGATCGGCGATGCCGGTGCCCTTGAGCGCGGCGATCAGCTCGGCCATGGCGGCGGTATTGGCGTCGAGCGCCTCGCGGGCCGTGGCGCCCTGGGTGGTGACGCCGGAGGTGACCATGGCCATATCGGGCGCCGCGGCGACCTCGCCACGACCCTCAATGGAGATCGTGCCGGCATAAGCGGGCAGGGTCAGGCTGGCGAGCAGCGCGAAGGGGACGAGGGCAGCGAAACGACGCATTGAAAAACTCCATCATCTGATTGGGCGACTAATCTGTAGCCAATGCGTCAGTAATGGGGCGGGGATGAACCAGAGTTGAACAGGCCTGTGGACGGGCGTTCACCAGCGGGGCGCCCAAAAGTATGACTTATGACCAAGGTAGCGCTTGCACCGTTCGGCATGGGTGCGGTAGTCACGAGCCATGCAAGGAAAGGTGGCGCGATGAGCAAGTTCGACTATCCCGACGGCATCCTGATCGGTCGCGCCCGTGTGCCGGGACATGATCATCCACGCATCGTGACGGTGCGCGAGGGCATGGTGCTCGACATTACCGCCCCGGGCATGGCGAGCGTACGCGACATTGCCGAGAGCGGGCGAGCCGCTGAACATGTTGGGAACGCGACCGGTACAATGCTGGGTTCGGCTGAGACAATTCTCGCCCACAGCGTGGCCGGCCAGACCGACCTGACCCAGCCAAGCCTATTGTCCCCCGTGGATCTGCAGGCCATCAAGGCATCGGGCGTCACCTTTGTCGTTTCCCTGCTTGAAAGAGTAATCGAAGAACAGGCACGCGGGGATAAATCGCGCGCCGATGCATTGCGCAGCGAAATCCTGGCGCTGATCGGCATGGATCTGAGCGAATTGGTGCCCGGATCGGAAACGGCAGCCAAGGTCAAGGCGGCGCTGATCGACAAGGGAGTCTGGAGCCAGTATCTCGAAGTGGGGATCGGCCCGGATGCGGAAATCTTCACCAAGGGTCAGCCGATGAGCTCGGTGGGCTATGGCGCCGAAGTGGGGCTGCATCCAAGTTCGAGCTGGAACAATCCGGAGCCCGAAGTGGCGCTGCTGGTGACCAGTACGGGCGCCATTATCGGCGCGACGCTGGGCAATGACGTCAACCTGCGCGATGTCGAGGGCCGTTCGGCGCTGCTGCTGGGCAAGGCCAAGGACAATAATGCCTCGGCCTCGCTGGGGCCCTTCGTGCGGCTGTTCGACGGCGATTTCACGCTCGACACCATCAAGCAGGCCGAGATTGCGCTGCGCGTCGAGGGCGAGGACGGCTTCGTGCTGGAGGGGCATTCCTCGATGAGCCAGATCTCGCGCACGCCGGAATCGCTGGTGGCCGCCACGCTGGGCGCGCATCACCAATATCCGGACGGGCTGGTGCTTTATCTGGGCACCATGTTTGCCCCGGTGCAGGACCGTGGCGGCGCCGGCATGGGCTTTACCCACAAGCTGGGCGACATTGTCTCCATCTCGACATCGAGCCTGGGCACCCTATCTAACAGGGTGAACCTGTCCACCCAATGTCCGCCCTGGACCTATGGCAGCAGCCACCTGCTGCGTGACCTGGCCAAGGCCGACCTTCTCTAGACCCTTACCCGAAAGGCATCAAAATGGCTGAAATGCACCAGAACCTCATCAACGGGGAATGGGTTGGCGCGGATGGTATTGAAAACATCAATCCCTCCAATATCAAGGAAGTGGTGGGCGTTTATGCGCGGGCCACGGCCGAAGACACCAAGCAGGCAATTGCCGCCGCCAAGGCAGCCTTTCCGGCCTGGTCGCGCTCGGGCATTCTCGAGCGCCACGCCATCCTCAGCAAGACCAGCCAGGAAATCCTGGCGCGCAAGGCCGAGCTGGGCGAATTGCTGAGCCGCGAAGAGGGCAAGACCCTGCCCGAAGGCATTGGCGAAGTGACGCGCGCGGCGCAGATCTTTGACTTTTTTGCCGGCGAAGTGCTGCGGCTGGCCGGCGAAGTGCTGCCCAGCGTGCGTCCGGGCGTGGGCGTTGAAATCACCCGCGAGCCGATCGGGGTGATCGGCATCATCACGCCGTGGAACTTCCCGATTGCCATTCCGGCCTGGAAGATGGCGCCGGCTTTGGCCTATGGCAATACGGTGGTGATCAAGCCGGCCGATCTCGTGCCAGGCTCGACCTGGGCGATCGTCGACATCCTGCAGCGAGCCGGCCTGCCCAAGGGCGTGCTCAACCTCGTCATGGGCAAGGGTTCGGTGGTCGGCCAGACCATGCTGGACAGCAAGGACATCCATGCCATCAGCTTTACCGGCTCGGTGGGCACGGGCAAGCGCGTGGCGGCAGCCTCGATCGAAGTGGGTCGCAAGTTCCAGCTCGAAATGGGCGGCAAGAACCCCACCATCGTGCTGGACGATGCCGATCTCAAGGTTGCGGTGGAAAGCGTGGCGCAGTCGGCCTTCTTCTCGACCGGCCAGCGCTGCACGGCCAGCTCGCGCGTCATCGTCACCGAAGGCATTCATGACGCCTTTGTCGATGCGCTGTGCGAACGCACCAAGAATCTGCGGGTCGGCGATGCCCTGGCCAAGGATACCGAAATCGGGCCGGTGGTCGATCCCAGCCAGCTCAAGCAGGACATGGACTATATCGATATCGGCCAGGGCGAAGGCGCCGAGCTGCGCGTCGGCGGCCAGCGCGTCAATGCGCCGACCGAAGGCTATTTCCTGCAGCCGGCGCTGTTTACCGGCGTCACCAACCAGATGCGGATCGCGCGCGAAGAAATCTTCGGGCCTGTCGCTGCGGTGATCAAGGTCAAGGATTACGAGGAGGCACTGGCCACGGCCAATGATACCGAATTCGGGCTTTCGGCCGGCATCGTCACCACGTCGCTGAAATATGCGACCCACTTCAAGCGCAATGCGGAAGCGGGCATGGTGATGGTCAATGTGCCGACGGCGGGTGTGGATTTCCACGTGCCGTTCGGTGGCCGCAAGGGCTCGAGCTATGGCTCGCGCGAGCAGGGCAAATATGCCGCCGAGTTCTTCACGGTGGTCAAGACGGCCTATACCGCTGCCGGCTAAGGCGCTGCAGTAGCGAAAGTTTCAGACGGCCCGTGGCGCAAGTCCCGGGCCGTCTGGCGTTAATGCAGGCTGGCCGTGCGCGGCCGGGCCTGGCGTCCGAACAGGGCACAGAGCTTGAAAATGCCCAGCTCGATCTGGGCCTCGTCGCAGAGCGAGAAGCTCAGGCGCAGGCTGTTGCGCCCAGTGCCATCGGGAAAGAAGGCGGCGCCGGGGACGAAGGCGACATCCTGGGCGATGGCCTGATCGAGCAGCGCGGTGGCATCGATATGGTCGGGCAGATCGAGCCAGATGAACATGCCGCCTTCGGGCTTTTGCCAGCTTGTGCCGGGCGGGGCATAGCGTTCCAATGCGGCCAGCATGGCGTCGCGCCGGGCGCGGTAAACCGGGCGGATGGCAGCGATCTGGGCATCCAGGCCGGCCAGGGCGACCTGGTGCATGACCAGCTGGTTGACGCTTGACGTGTGCAGGTCGGCGCTCTGCTTGAGCAGGGTCAGCTTGCGGATCAGCGCAGCGGGGCCGCAGACCCAGCCGACGCGCAGGCCGGGCGACAGGGTCTTGGAAAAGCTGCCGCAATAGAGGGTGCGACCGGCGTCGATGCCGCCCGATTGCGCATCCAGGGCGGCAATGGCGGGCAGGGGCGCACCGTCATAGCGCAGCGCCGCATAGGCGGCGTCCTCGACAATGACGGCATTGAGGGTGCGGGCGGCGTCGAGCGCCGCCTGGCGCACGGCGAGGCTCATGGTCAGCCCGGTCGGGTTGGCGAAATCGGGCATGAGATAGGCCAGGCGCGGGGCGTCACTGCCGACGGGCTGAGGCGCATCAAGGCTGGCGAAGCGCGCCTGGTAGGCGGCAAAGGCCTGCAGCGCGCCCAGATAGGTGGGGCGGGCGGTGAGCACGGTGCTGTCCGGATCGATCAGCAATTTGCCAATCAGATCAAGCGCCTGCTGGGAGCCGGTGGTGACCAGGATATTGGCGGGACGGGCCGGCACGCCCAGCGTCTGCATATGCGCGGCGAGAAAGCCGCGCAGCGGCGCATAGCCCTCGGTGGCCGAATATTGCAGGGCTTCGCGGGCGATCTGCGGGCCGCCAAAGGCGTGATGGCAGGCCTTTTGGAACAGAGCGACATTGAACAGAGCCGGATCGGGGATGCCGCCGGCAAAGGAGATCATCGATGGTCTGCCGACCAGATGGAGCAGCTCGCGAATGGCCGAGGCCTTGAGGGTCTGCGCGCGGGCCGAGAGACGAAATTCGGGCTGAGTCATTTGTATCCTCCGCAACAGATATTACAGATACAATCACCTATAAATTGTTATGTCAACTGTATTGACCTTGTTGAATCGGCGGCCTAAGAATCGCTGCGACCGGGGCGGGGAGTCCGACCGGTGCAGCGTCGATGACGCGGAAATCGGGATGGGCGTGATCATATCATGGCCCCGCGGGATGGGGAGAAGATGCGATGAGCCTGGTGAGTGAGCATGCCGTGGCGACGCCAGAGGTGGCCGTGGCGCATTTCAGCCGGCTCTTGGCGCTGGAAACCGATTGCGCGGATGTGCAGGCCTGCCTTGCCGCGGGCGATGTCGACTTCGTGCTGCTGCATGTGGTGGGATCGGCGGCGGCCTTTGCCAAGCGGCATGTGCCGGGGGCGCTGCACCTGCCGCATCGGCAGATTACCGCAGAGCGCATGGCGGCATGGCCAGAAGAGACGCTGTTCGTGGTCTATTGCGCCGGGCCGCATTGCAATGGCGCCGACCAGGCGGCGCTCAAGCTGGCGCGGCTGGGCCGGCGGGTCAAGCTGATGATCGGCGGGCTGGCCGGCTGGGCGGATGAGGGTTTTGCCTTTAGCGGTGCATTCGATGTCTCACACCCTTTTGCCCCAAAAGGCTAGCATCCGGTGCACCGCGTGACCCACCGATGGCGCCGGGGTGGAGAATGGCAAAGCCGATGGACACAGCCCGAGCAAGCCATGATAGTATCGTTGCGATGAGCGATACAATTTTGGACGATAGCAATACAATGCAGCTGAGCGGTGACGACCTGCCGGTGCATGAGCGGCTGGCCAATGCCGTGGAGGCCGCGATTGCGGCCGGGCAGTTTCGCCCCGGCGAGCGGCCGATGCGGGCGGTGTGGTGGACCTGACCATCAATGCACCGCCGCCGGTGATCGCGCTGGCGCGGCTCAATGAAGCCAGCCTGGTGGCCAACCGGCAGGCGCTGGCGCTGGCGCATGGCGGCTATGTCGACCCCAGCGGCACCGAGCGGCAAAGGCAGGTGATTGCCGGCTGGATCAGCCAGACGCGGACGGCGCTGCGGGCCGAGGATATCCTGCTGTGCAATGGCGCCCAGCAGGGGCTGCACCTGGCCTTTGCCGCGCTGCAGCCGCGCTCGAGCGTGATCCTGACCGAGACGGCGACCTTTCCCGGGGCGCTGGCGGCGGCGGCCAATCTGGGCATGACCATGGCGCCGGTGGCCGCGGATGACGAGGGCATGCTGCCGGCGGCGCTGGAGCAGGCCCTGACCGAGACCGGGGCCAAGATCATCTATCTGACGCCGGTGTGCCAGAATCCGCTGGGCTTTGAGAGCGGGCCGGCGCGGCGGCGCGCCCTGGCGGGGGTGGCCGAGCGGCATGACGCGATGATCGTCGAGGACGATATCTATGGGCTTTACGCGGCCAAGGGGCGGCTGACCTATCGCGAATTGCTGCCCGAGCGGGTGATCTATGTGACGAGCCTGTCCAAAAGCGTGACGCCGCTGGTGCGCGAGGGCGTCATCGCGCCGCCGCCCGCGCTGATGGCGGCGGTGCGCAAAAGGCTGCGGGCCGAATGCTGGGGCCTGCCGCCCTATATCGGCGAGCTGGCGGCGGCGATGATCGAGACCGGGCTGGCCAGCGAGGCGGCGGCGGCGCTGCGGCTCGAGGCGCGGGCGCGGGTGGCGCTGACGCAGAAAATGCTGGGCCTGGCCAGCGTGCCGATGCCGGAGGGGGCGCCGCATATCTGGCTGGCCATGGACCCGCTCAAGGCTGAGCAATTTGCCCGAAGGGCCAGCGAGGCCGGCGTGCGCATTACCCCGCCCTCGGCGACCCAGGTGGGCAATGTTCCCGTTGCGGGGGTGCGGCTCTGCATCATGGCGCCGCCGGTGCGGCCGATGCTGGAACGGGCCTTGGGCGTGCTGGCCGGGATTTTGGGCAGCGACGAGGATGTGGTGGTCTAGGGCGGCGCCGGGTCAGGGCCGCGCGAGGCTCAGAATCAGGATGAGCGCGACGGCAACGGCGAGCAGCAGCGCCAGATAGATGGCAATGCCCGAAGGCGGGTGAGGGCGTTCGCTCGGCGACAGCCGCGGCTGCTTGGCGGCGAGGGCGCGCTCCTGGGCGGTGGGCGTGGTGCCACCGGCCTCAGCATCGGTGCCCAAGGGCGCCGCGGCCGGATCGGCGGCCGCGACCTTGTCGCCGGTCCTGCCGCTATCGATATCGTCCCGGAGCTGATCGGTCGTGGGTGCTTGCATGGCTCTTCAAGCCCGCAGGGGGCCAAGTGGTTCCATTTGCCGGGGCAGAAGGCCGGGGCATCGCCGGATGGCGCCCCTGCCCGGGGCCCGGCCAGGGTGCCAAGGCTCCGCGACCGGCTTGTCAAAGCCGGCGGACTGGCTCAAGACGGGGTATTGCCACCAGCCGTCGCGAGAAGCCCGCATGCCCGACAGACCATCCATCCTGGCCCCCTTCAGGCATGAGACGTTCCGCCTGCTGTGGATCGCCACGCTGATGAGCAATCTGGGCGGGCTGGTGCAATCGGTGGGCGCCGGCTGGATGATGACGACGCTGACCGACCAGCATTCGATGGTGGCGCTGGTGCAGGCGTCGACAACGCTGCCGATCATGATCTTTTCCATTGCGGCGGGGGCGCTGGCGGACAATTTCGACCGCCGCGTGGTGATGATCATTGCCCAATGCGGCATGGCGGCGGTGTCGCTGCTGCTGGCGGTGCTGGGCTTTATGGGCCTGCTGAGCCCCTGGCTGCTGCTGGGCCTGACCTTTCTGCTGGGGGCGGGGACGGCTTTGTTCAACCCGTCCTGGCAGGCCTCGATGGGCGATATCGTGCCGCGCAGCGACCTGCCCGGCGCGGTGACGCTCAATGCCATGGGTTTCAACATGATGCGCAGCGTCGGCCCGGCGGTGGGCGGGCTGATCGTGGCTTTGGCGGGGGCGGCGGCCGCCTTTGCGCTCAATGCGCTGACCTATCTGCCGCTGATTGCGGCGCTGCTGCGCTGGCAGCCGGAACGCATGCCCAACCGGCTGCCGCGGGAAAATTTCGGCAGCGCGATCCTGGCCGGCATCCGCTATGTGTCGCTGTCGCCCAACCTGACCACCGTGCTGTTGCGCAGCTTTCTGTTCGGGGTGGCGGCAATCGCCATCCTGGCGCTGCTGCCCTCGGTGGCGGCGGAATATGTGGGGGGCGGGGCGCTGGCCTATGGCACGCTGCTGGGCAGTTTCGGCGTCGGGGCGATTGGCGGGGCCTTTCTCAATGGACGGATCCGCGAGCGCTTCAGCAATGAGCTGATCGTGCGGCTGGCCTGTGTCGGCTTTGCTTTGGCCTGTGCCGGGCTGGGGGCCAGCCGCGACCTGGTGCTGAGCCATTTGATGCTGCTGCCGGCGGGGTTCTGCTGGGTGCTGACGATGAGCCTGTTCAATGTGTCGATCCAGCTGTCATCGCCGCGCTGGGTGGTGGGGCGGGCGTTGTCGCTCTACCAGACCGCTACCTTTGGCGGCATGGCGCTGGGCAGCTGGCTCTGGGGCCTG
>CAXBHD010000043.1:0-17445 GCA_963975335.1 uncultured Devosia sp.
CAATGGCGGCACCGCCATTCTCAGCGAAACCCCGGAAATCTATGGCGCCGAGCACCTGCTGACCCGCCGTGCCAGCTCGCGGGCGGTCGGCGAAAAGCTGATCGACCGCATTCACTGGTGGGAGGACTATACCCGCCGCAATCATGGCGAGATGAACAACAATCCTTCGCCGGGCAATAAGCTGGGCGGACTGACGACAATTCTGGAAAAGTCGCTCGGCGCTGCAGCCAAGGGCGGCACGACGCCGCTGACGGCGGTCTATGAATATGCCGAAAAGGTCACCGAAAAGGGTTTTGTCTTCATGGACACCCCCGGTTTTGATCCGGTTTCGGCCACCGGCCAGGTGGCTGGCGGCGCCAATGTGCTGGCCTTTACCACCGGGCGCGGCTCGGCCTATGGCTGCAAGCCGGTGCCCTCGATCAAGCTGGCGACTAATTCGGACATGTATGCGCGCATGACCGAGGACATGGACATCAATTGCGGCGATATCGTCGAGGGCGTTTCCATCGAGGACAAGGGGCGTGAGATTTTCGACCTCATCCTCAAGACCGCCTCGGGCGCGCCCACCAAGTCCGAGGCCCTGGGCTATGGCGACAATGAATTCGTGCCCTGGCAGGTGGGAGCAACAATGTGACGACGCCGCGGCAAGGCCATTGGCAGCAGGTTTATACGACCAAGGCGGAAGACGCCGTCAGCTGGTTTGAGGAAAGCCCCGCGCTGTCCCTGGGGCTGCTGGACGCGAGTGGACTGACGACGGGGCAAGCCATCATCGACATTGGCGGGGGTGCCTCGCGGCTGGTCGATGCCCTGCTGGCGCGCGGCCAGAAAGAGGTCAGCGTGCTCGATCTGTCTTCGGCCGCGCTGGAGACGGCCCGCAGCCGTGTCGGCGCCGACGCCGCCGTCGAATGGATTGTTGCAGATGTCACCACCTGGCGCCCCACACGGTCCTATGACTTCTGGCATGACCGGGCGGCGCTGCATTTCCTGACCGAGGCAGACGATCAGGCTGCCTATGGTGATGCGCTGCGGCAGGCGCTGCCCGTGGGCGGCGTGGCCATCATCGGTACCTTTGCCCCGGGCGGCCCGGAAAAGTGCAGCGGTCTGCAGGTGATCCAGCACGACAGCCAGAGCCTGAGCCGTCTGCTCGGCAACGGTTTTGTCTGTATCGGGCAGCGCCAGCACGATCATGTCACGCCCAGCGGTGCCGTGCAGAAATTCCAGTTCAGCACCTTCCGCAGGCAGTCATAGTCTGCGCAGACGGTAGACCGCGCCGCGCCGCTCGGCCTTGTCGCGCGCATCGCCCACGTCGCCGACCGGATAGCTCGCCACCCGTTCGAGCCGGGTAATGGGCAGATCGCGCCGGTCGGGATCGCCGATCAGCACATCAATGCCGGCATCCTGGCAGCGCTGCAGGAAGGGCAGCATGCTCGCGGCGACCTCGGCATTGTAGAAGACGTCGCCGGCAACGATCACATCGCAATGGGCCGGCGCAGGCCCGTCCAGATCAATTTCGCGTAGGCTGATCGCCACGCCATTGGCGGCGGCATTGAGGGTGATGGCGGCCCGGCCATGCGGGTCGATCTCGGCCGCCCATACCGTGGCCCCCGCCTGTGCCGCGGCAATGCCGACCAGGCCCGATCCGGCGCCCAGATCGAGTATGCGCCGGCCGGCGGCAAGATGGGGCTGCTCGGCCAGGTAGTGGGCCAGCGCCAGCCCGCCGGCCCAGGCAAAGGCCCAGTAGGGCGGCGGCGGGTCGGGATCATCGGGGTCGGCGAGCTGGGACAGACGGCTGCCGGCATGGCTGGCATAAAGCCGAATGGATGGCAGGCCGGGCACCGGCAATAGCTGCAGATGACGTTTGATGAAAGCGGTGACCGACGGGCTCATGGCGGTCTGATTAGTCGGCCGCCTGCGCATCGGCGCGAGCGAAAAAGATCGAGACCGTGAGCCCCTTGCCCGGCCCGGAAACGACACTGACCTTGGCCTTGGCATTCTGGCCCAGCGAATGGACGATGAGCGCGCTCAGCTTGCCCGGCTTGGGCCAGATGGCGCCGTCCGCCATGCCCACGCCGTCATCGGAAATCATGACCTGGCAGCCATTGTCATCCACCAGCGATTGCAGCGTGATCGTACCCTGCTCGCGTCCCTCAAAGGCATATTTGAGGGCGTTGATCATCACCTCGTTGACCACCAGGCCGGTCGGCATGGCCACGTTGATCGAGACCGGCCAGCTATCCACCTGCAGGTTGAGGCGGATGCCTTCCACGGCATGGGCCGCCATCACGGCCGAGGCAACCTGGGTAAGATAGCTGCCCAGATCGACAATTTCCGACTGGCCGTCTTCAGACAGCGACTGGTAGAGCAGGGCCAGGGCGCTGATGCGCCCTGCCAGCCGCTGAAAGGGCAGGGCGCTGGTATCGTCGGGCATGCCCCGCGCCTCAAGGCGGATCAGCGCCGTGATCATCTGCAGGTTGTTCTTGACCCGGTGCTGCAGTTCGCGCAGCAACGTGTCCTTTTCCTGGACCTGGGCCTTGAGATCGGCTTCCTGCAGCCGGGTGGCCGCTTCTGCCAGCGCCACCAGGCGATAGGCCGGCTTGCCCTCGTCATCGGCGATAATATTGGACCATACATCGACGCTGATCTCGTCGGCGTCGCGCCTGATCAAAAAGGTGCCGATATAGTCATCGCGCAGGGCGACAGCCTGGCTCAGCGGCTCGCCATTGTCCTCGGCGACAGCATTGGGCGGCAGCATGTCCCAGGGCTTGCCATGCAGATGTTCCGCTGGCGTGCCGATCAGACGCTCGAATTCCAGATTGGTATAATCGAGCTTTTCGGTGGGGTGCAGTATGGCAACCGCTATGCCAAAGGGCACGTGGTCGAGAAACTGCTTGAAGCGGTCGCTTTCCAGCGCTTCGGCCAGATCCGGCGTGTCGAGGAGCTGCTCTGCGGGCGTGGTCTCGGTATCATGGTCGGTCAATAGACTATTCCGATGGAAGGCGGGCCAATGCCGTCATAGCAGGTTGATATGTCTTGGTCAGGTTATTCGCTAGGGACGCTGCAATCCGGTGGCGCTGACGTCGATGGCGAAAAGATACTGGCTGGCGGTGATGTAGAGCCGATTGCGCATGGGCCCGCCAAAGGTCACATTGGCCGTCTTGGCGCCGGTCTTGATGCGGCCCAGCAATGTGCCTGCGGGGTCATAGACATTGACCCCCAATCCGGCGCTGGTCCAGATATTGCCATCGCTGTCGAGCCGGAAGCCGTCGGGCAGGCCGGAATCGATATCGGCAAAGACCTTTGGCTGGGTCAGCCTGGCGCCGGTCACGGCAAACTGGCGGATCTGGGCCGGCCAGTCCGGATCATGGCTCTGGCCGGTATCGGAAATATAGAGCACGCTCTCGTCTGGCGAGAAGGCCAGGCCATTGGGCTTGGCAAAATCGTCGGCCACGACGCTGAGCGATCCATCCGCCGGATCGAAGCGATAGACATAGCAGCCGGCCTGCTCCTGGTCGGCCTGGTAGCCTTCATGATTGCTCAGGATGCCATAGGGCGGATCGGTGAACCAGATCGTGCCGTCGGACTTGACCACGACGTCATTGGGCGAGTTGAGCCGCTTGCCCTGATGGGAATCCACCAAGGTGGTGATGCTGCCATCGGGCTCGGTGCGCAGCACGGCGCGGGCGCCATGCGAACAGGAGATCAGCCGCCCCTGATGGTCGCGGGTATTGCCATTGATGAAATTGGACGGGGTGCGGAAGGGCGTGACGCCCAGGCCGGGCACGAATTTGAGCATGCGGTTATTGGGAATGTCGCTCCAGAGCAGGAAGTGACCATCGGCAAACCAGACCGGGCCCTCGGCCCAGACACAGTCGTCATAGAGCGTTTCGAGCACAGCCGTGCCGATGGTCAGGTCCTTGAAGCGCCTGTCGATGATTTCGAGCGTTTCGTTGCCACTTGCCATGGTATTTCTCCCTTTGCCGGCATTTGACGGGAACAGGGCCGGGGCGGCAAGCCCGTTCTGGCAATGCCCGCCCTCGGCTTATTGGACACAGCCTTACTCAGGGACGACCGTCATCGCGGGGTCCGCTCGTTGGTGACAACCGCTTCTCAGGCGGCGCTCTGGCGCATCCATCTGCCAATTGACGACTAACATGTTAGTTGCTAGGGCAGGCGCAGCTCAGGAGCCCGCTCATGCCCAATCTCGCCAAGATCCTCACCGTCGATGAGATGAAGCGCGCGGCGCAGCGTGCCGTGCCCAAGATGTTCTTCGAATATGCCGATTCGGGCAGCTATACCGAAGGCACCTATCGCGCCAATGAGAGCGATTTCAACAAGATCAGCCTTCGGCAAAAGGTCGCGGTGAACCTTGAGGGGCGCAATCTCAAGACGCAGATGCTGGGCAAGACCATCGCCATGCCGGTGGCCATAGCCCCCGCGGCGACCGGGGGCATGCAGATTGCCGATGGCGAGATCAAGGCGGCCAGGGCGGCGGAGAAGTTCGGCATTCCTTTTACCCTGTCGACCATGGCCGTGTGCTCGATCGAGGATATTGCCGAAAATACCAGCGCCCCGTTCTGGTTCCAGCTCTATGTCATGCGCGACCGCGGCTTTATCGAGCGGCTGATCGACCGGGCCAAGGCGGCCAAGTGCTCGGCTTTGGTGCTGACCATGGATCTGCAGATCCTGGGCCAGCGGCACAAGGATATCCATAACGGCCTCTCCACCCCGCCCAAATTCAACGCCTATTCGCTCTGGCAGATGCTGCAGCACCCGATCTGGTGTGCGCGCATGCTGGGCACCAAGCGCCACACCTTCCGCAATATTGTCGGTCATGTCGGGGGCGACCACGACCTGGCGTCGCTGTCAGCCTGGACGGCCAGCCAGTTCGACCCGACGCTGAACTGGGCCGACGTGGCCTGGGTGAAGGAGCGCTTCGGCGGTCCGGTCATCGTCAAGGGCGTGCTCGATGCCGATGATGCACAGGCGGCGGTGGACAATGGCGCCGATGCCATCGTGGTTTCCAACCATGGCGGTCGTCAGCTCGATGGCGCGCCATCGACCATTCGTGTCCTGCCCGAAATCGTCGAGCGCGTCGGCCACAGGACCGAAGTCTATCTCGACAGCGGGATTCGCAGCGGCCAGGACGTGCTTAAGGCGCTGGCCTATGGCGCCAAGGGCACCTTTATCGGCCGGCCCATGCTCTATGGTCTGGGGGCGGGCGGGGAAGCGGGCGTTACCCGCGTGCTCGACATCATCAAAAAAGAGCTCGATACCACCATGGCGCTGTGCGGCGAGCGCGATATCACCAATGTCGGGCTGCACAATATCTATTCCAACGACATTCCGCCGCGCAACGCGCCGTTACCCCGCTAGCCTATCCCCGATAGAGCCGGCTGGCGCTGACATCGCCCTCGGTAAGCTGGGCATAGACCGAGCCGGCCACAGCCTTCATCTCTGGCTCTGGCAGCGTGCCGACAACGGTGCAGGTAATGCGGCCATTGGCCCAGTAGAAAGCCTCGGCGCCGGCCTGGGACGCGAACTGGTATGTCGGCTGGCCATCGGGCAGGGCGGCCGTGACATAGATGGTGACGCGCTGCTGTTCGGTATTTTCATACATCAGCTGAGCGGCGCGACCGCCGGTCTCGGGCTCGCCGGGCAAGAGGCGACCGCCCACCAGGGTAAAGCCGAGCGCATCAAGGTTCGGCATGCCCAGCGTCGTGTCGAGCCGGTTGGACAGCCAGGTCGAGAGATGCTCGCTGTCGTCGCTGCCGACTTCCACGGCATGGCGGTTCTCGGCGACATAGACGGTGTGGGCATTGACCGCATCGGCTATCAGGGTGGCGCTGGCTGGCGGGCTATCGAGCAGCGGGCGCGCAATCCAGCCCGTGCCCAGTCCGAGGCCGACCAGCAGGATCGCGGCGATCGCCCGCCACCGGGAGCGGGTGCGGTTGTGGCCGGTCTCGGCAGCAATGCGGCGCGGCTGCAGGCGGGCGGGCACCGGTTCGGCGCCGGCGGGGTCGAACAGCGTCCTTATGGCGTCGTTCTGGCGCTGGAACAGGGCGATTTCTGAGGCCGCCTCGGGATTGGCCAGCAGATAGGCCTCGACGGCGAGACGGTCGTTCTCGGCCAGCTGGCCATCGGCATAGGCCATCAGCGTGTCGCGGGTGATCGCGTTCATTTGACCGTCCTCAGATGCGGCTCGGCCGGGGTTCCGGTCAACAGGCGCAAGGCGGCACGGGCGCGGCCCAGACGGCTCATCAGCGTGCCAATGGGAATGTGCAGGATGTCGGCGGCCTCCTGGTACGAAAAGCCTTCAAGCGCGACCAGCAGCAGGGCCTCCTTCTGCTCGACGGGCAGGGTCTCGATGGCGCGTGCCATTTCGGCGAGCGCCAGATGGCCCGGCTGGGGAGCGGGTATTGCATATTCGGGAACGGTCTCGATGTCGACCTGCTCGCCCCGTCGATGGGAGGAGCGCAGGCCGTTGCGATAAAGGTTGAGCAGAAGCGTAAAGAGCCAGGCGCGGACCGGACCGGTGGGCCGGAACAGGCCGCGCTTGGCAATGGCGCGCTCCAGACAATCCTGCACCAGGTCATCGGCCAGGTCGATATTGCGCGTCAGCGCCCGGGCATAGCGCCGCAGGGCTGGAACGCTGGCTTCGACCTGGTCGAGGAACTGGTCCATGAACTAACTGTCCGGATTAATCGACGGCAAGATGCCAGACGCCACCGACGCCGTCACCCTTGGTGTCGCCGGCAGCCATGTCTTCAAACCAGTAATACAGCGGCCAGCCGTCATGAGCCCACATCGTGGTGCCATCGTCACGGGTCACGATGGTGAAGTCGCCTTCGGCCTTGGCATCGGCATCGGCAACCAGGGGCGGCCACTTGACGGCACAGTCGCCATTGCAGACGCTTTTGCCATCGCCCTTGGTGTCCTTGTCGAAGGTGTAGAGTGTCATGCCATTGGCATCGGTGAGCACGCTCTTGCCGCCAATATCGGCGGTCTTGACGGTGCCGCCCAGATAGTCTTCCGCCAAAGCGGGCATGCTCAGGAAGGCAAGCGCGGCAAGGCCGGTCAGGATGGTACGGATCTGCATGGTGATCTCCTCGGTTGGGAGGGCCGCGTGTGCGGTCCTCATGGCAATCAACACCGGCCGTTTCGCTTTAATCCCATGGCTGGATAAAAATGTTGCCCGGACAGAATGGTGGGTCGGCCGACAAGAGGCTGGACAGGAGGGTGGTACATTGCTTTGGTAGCGCCAACTGGTGCGCATCGTCTGGGAGAGGGCGACAAGCGACACCGGCGCTGCCGACAAAACGCCGGTAGCTCACGGAGGAATAGAATGAAAAGACGCGAATTCTTCAAGACGGCTTCGGCCGCCACGATTGGTGCTGCGGCTGCCACGACGCTGGCTGCCCCGGCGCTTGCCCAGGGCAATATCACCTGGCGCATGGTCACCACCTGGCCCAAGAACTTTCCAGGTCTCGGCGTTGGCGCGCAGACCCTGGCCGATCGGATCACCAAGGCATCGGGCGGGCGCCTGACCGTGCAGGTATTCGCGGCCGGTGAAATGGTACCAGGCCTGCAGGCGCTGGATGCGGTGATCGATGGCTCGGCCGAAATGAGCCATGGCACGCCCTATTACTGGCAGAACAAGAGCCAGGCCCTGAGCTTTTTCACCGGCGTGCCGTTCGGCATGACCAATCGCGAGCTCACCGCCTGGGTGCGCTATCTCGGTGGCCAGGAAATCTGGGACAAGGTCTATGACCAGTTCGGCGTGCAGGGCTTCCTGTCCGGCGATACCGGCACGCAGGCCGGCGGCTGGTTCCGCAATGAACTGACCGGTGTTGCCGATATCCAGGGCCTGCGCTTCCGCACGCCCGGCCTGGGTGGCCAGGTCTGGGGCAAGCTGGGCGCGTCGGTGACCAACCTTGCTGCCGGCGAAATCTTTGCCGCGCTGCAGTCGGGTACGCTCGATGCCGCTGAATTCGTCGGCCCCTATAACGATCTGGCGCTGGGCTTTTACCAGATCGCCAAGAACTACTACTTCCCGAGCTTTGTCGAGCCGGGCCTGGCCACCGAAGTGGTGGTCGACAAGGCCAAGTTTGCCGAACTGCCCGAAGACCTGCAGGAAATCGTGCGCCTGGCTGCCCAGTCGTCCTACGATCAGGTCGCCTCGGACATGTATGCCAATGATCCGCGCGCGCTCAATGCGCTGGTCTCCGAGCATGGCGTGCAGGTGCGCCGCTTCCCCGAGGAGATCATCGAAGCCGGTGCCAAGGCATCGATGGAGCTGATTGCGGAAATCCGCGAAGGCGGCGACGCGCTGACCAAGGAAGCGGCCGAAAGCTTCGTTTCGGCCTTCAACCTGCTGCGCCAGCGCACCGAAGGTACCGACATGCCCTATCTGGTGGCCCGCGAAAAGTACATCAAGTACACCTGATCGCTGCCGACGATAAGAAGAAAGGCCCGGGAAAATCCCCGGGCCTTTTGCTTGCGCTAATTGTAGATCAGCCTGGGCAGCCAGGTGATCAGGTCGGGAAAGGCAAAGAGCAGGAACAGGCCTGTTATCTGCAGCAGCACAAAGGGAATGACGCCCCTGTAGATCATGCCGGTGCTGACACCGCGCGGCGCAACGCCGCGCAGGTAGAACAGGGCAAAGCCAAAGGGTGGGGTCAGAAAGCTGGTCTGCAGATTGACGCCCACCATGACGCCCAGCCAGATCGGATCGACACCCAGGGCCAAGAGTACGGGCGCGGTGATCGGGATGACGATGAAGATGATCTCGAAAGTGTCGAGGATGAAGCCGAGCAGGAACATGATCAGCATGACGATGATGGTGGCGCCGATGGCACCGCCCGGCATGGCCGAGAGGAATTCATGCACCAGATTGTCGCCGCCCATCATGCGGAAGACGATGGAAAATACCGCCGCCCCAAACAGGATGATGAAGACCATGGAGGTGATGGTGGCGGTCGAGACCACGGCCTGGCGCAGGATCGACAGGCCCAGCCGGCCGCGCAGGGCGGCCAGTACCATGGCGCCGATGGCGCCCACCGAGGCGGCTTCAGTCGGGGTGGCAATGCCGGCCAGGATCGAGCCCAGCACGGCCAGGATCAGCAACAACGGGGGCACTAGCGCGACGAAGACTTCGCGCATCAGGCCGGCTTTTTGAGCCTCGGGCACCGGGGTGGCCGGGCAGGATTTGGGGTCGGTAATGGCCTTGAAGACTACCCAGCTGGCATAAAGGCCCACCAGCAGCAGGCCGGGAATGATGGCGCCGGCAAACAGCGCGCCGACCGAAACGGGTTCGGGGGCGAAATTGCCGGCTTCCATCTGCACCTGGGCATTGATGCCCGAAAGGATGTCGGCCATGAAGATCAGCACGATCGAGGGCGGGATGATCTGGCCCAGCGTGCCCGAAGCGCAGATGACGCCGGTCGCCAGCTTGGGATCATAGCCGGCGCGCAGCATGGCGGGCAGCGAGATCAGGCCCATGGTGACGACGGTGGCGCCGACCACGCCGGTCGAGGCGGCCAGCAGGGCGCCGACGAGGATCACTGACAGGCCAAGGCCGCCGCGCAGATTGCCGAACAGCTTGCCCATGGTCAGCAGCAATTGCTCGGCAATGCCAGATCGCTCGAGCATTACGCCCATAAAGACAAAGAGAGGCACCGCCACCAGCACTTCATTGGTCATCAGGCCGATATAGCGACCGGCCAGCGAGCCGTAATTGGAGGGGTCATAGACCCCCAGCCACCAGCCGACGAGGCCGAAGATCAGGGCGGTGCCGGCCAGCGAAAAGGCCACCGGAAAGCCCAGCATGAGCACACCGATGACCCCGACAAACATCAAGGCGGCGAGAATTTCACCGAGCAGGATCGGGTCCATCAATGGGCTTCCTTGGCGTCGTTGGCGCCATAGCGCAGATGATCGGGCAGCAGTTCTTCACGATTGGCCAGCACCAGAATGGCCCGCAGCGCCATGGCCAGGCCCTGCAGGCCGACCAGGACGCAGAAGACGATGATGAAGCTCTTGAGGATGAACAGGCCGGGCATGCCGCCGATATTGCTCGAGCCCTCGTAATAGCCCCAGGAGCGGGCCACTGCCGGATAGGCGTATTGGAAGACGACGTAGATGAAGGGGAGCAGGAAGAAGAGCACGCCGAAGAGATCGGCCATGGCCTTGCGCCGCAGCGGCGCCGGACGATAGAAAATGTCGACGCGCACATGATCGTCGCGCAACAGGGCAAAGCCGGCAACACCGGTAAACATGGCGCCGCTGAGCCAGACATAGAGGTCCTGCACCCACAGCGTCGAGGTGTTGAAGAAATAGCGCTGCACCACGACGGTAAAGCATACCAATACGCAGGCAAGGGCCAGCCAGGAGAGGGTTTCGCCCACTATCCTGTTAAGCGCACTGATGGCCCTGACAATCCAGGCAAGAAATTGCAACTGCTGGTCCTCCCTTGTCCCCTTGGCGGCTCGCTGGTGTTGATCCCATTTGGAGCCCGATCATTGAGGATTGAGCAGGATAAACCGGCAAGGTCAACCGTAACGGCGTCGCGCAGGATGAAAGATACCCGCGGCTGGTGACAAAGCGCGCAAAAATGCTATGTCGCTGCCAGCTGCGCCAAGCGCAGGTCTGGCGGGGAGGACGGTGCATGTTTGTGGTGGGTGGCGAAAGCCTCATCGATTTGAAGGCCGAAGTGGCCCTGCCTGACGGCCGATTGACCGGGCGCGACGGCGAGAACCAGATCGTCATGACGGCCCATCCGGGCGGCTCCCCCTATAACTGCGCCATTGCGCTGGCAAAGCTGGGCAATGCGACCGGCTTTTTGTGCCCGATCTCGGCAGATGCCTTCGGCGACTATCTGCTGGGGCCGTTGAATGATGCCGGCGTGACGGCGCTGCTGCCCGAGCGCGTGCCGGAATATACCACGCTGGCGGTGATCAATTTCGACAGCAATCACAATGCCCGCTATGGCTTCTACCGCGCGGCCGATGGCGCGATCGATGCTGCCAAAGCCATTGCCGCGCTGCCGGCGCAGCTTGAGCTCTATCAGATCGGCGGCTTCTGCCCGATCAAGCCGGATGAAGCCGAGCAGTGGCTGCAGGTGGTGCAGGCGGCCATTGCCAAAGGGGCGACCATTTCGATGGACCCCAATGTGCGACCCAGCCTGATCGACGACTTTACTGGCTACAAGGCGCGGCTGTCGACCTTCCTCGATCTCACCCATGTGGTGAAGATGTCAGAAGAAGATCTCGACGCCCTCGACAGTGCCAAATCAATCGAGCAGCACGCTGCCGAGCTGCTGGCGCGTCCGCATTGCGAACTGGTGGTGATCACGCTGGGTGAGAAGGGCTCCCGCGCTTTCACCGCCACGGGGAAGGCGCAGGCGGCGATCTATGCGCCGCCGGTCTTTGGCGACACGGTGGGCGCTGGCGATAGCCTGATGGCCGGCATACTGTCCTGGCTGGATGAACGTGACCTGCTCAAGCCGGGGGCTCTCAAGGCCCTTGACAATGTCGGGCTGGCGGAAATGCTGCAATTTGGCGCGGTGGTGGCGGGCATCAATTGCGGTCGCAAGGGCTGCAAGCCGCCAAGCCGGGCCGAGGTCGACGCCGTCTTGAACGCCTGAACGGATCGCCTCACGATGAGGTGATGAGCCAGGCGTAACTTCGGTGGGTCCAGGAGCGAATGCATACCGTATCTCCTGCAGTAGCGGGTGTTCGGGGCCGTGCCATGCTTGATCTGATCATTGCCTATGCTGCCGGGCTCCTGACGCTGCTCAATCCCTGCGTGCTGCCCCTGCTGCCTTTGATTGCCGCCGGATCGGTGGCCCGCCACCCGATGGGGCCATTGGCAATGGCCCTTGGTCTTGCGGTGAGCTTCACCCTGGCGGGCATTTCAATCTTTGCCATCACGCGGGCCACGGGCCTGGCACAAGAGGATATTACCGTTGCTGCCGGCTGGATCATGGTCGCCTTTGGCGTGGTGCAACTGGTGCCGCAGGCGCAGATGGGCTTTTCGCGTTTGGCTGGCGCTGCCGCCAGTGGTGGCACGCAGCTGATGGGGCAGGTCGAAGGCCGCGGCCTGGGCGGTGAACTGGCCGCCGGTGCGCTGCTCGGGCTGGCCTGGTCACCCTGCATCGGGCCGACTCTGGGCGGGGCCATCGGGCTGGCGGCCCAGGGCGAAAACCTGGTCTTCGCCTTTGCTATCATGGTGATGTTTTCGCTGGGCGCCGCCACCGTCATGCTGGGCCTTGCCTATGGGGCGCGCTCGCTGATTGCCAGCCGAAGGGCCTTGCTCAGCCGGCTCATGCCGCATGCCAAGACCGTGTTGGGGATTGGCCTCATCGTTGTGGGCCTGTCCATCATCTTTCATATCGACCGGGTTCTGGAGGGCTGGGCGCTGGCCAGCCTGCCGGCCTGGTTCACCGAATTTTCCGTCAGCCTTTGAACCTGGGAGCCTGTGATGATGAAGCTCGACCGACGTGCCGCGCTGGCCTTGATGGCGGGCCTTGCGGCCACCGCGGCAACACGCCCGGCCGCCGCCCTGTCCACAACCGACTATACCGATGAAAGCCTGCCCAAGCTCGAGGCCTGGGGGAAGCCCTATCTGCTCGATTTCTATGCCAGCTGGTGCGTCACCTGCGCGGCCCAGCAGCGCGTGCTTGACAGCCTCATCAAGGCCGATCCGCGCTATGCGTCGATCCTGATCGTGCGGGTCGACTGGGACAAATATGGTCGGGGCGAGCTGGTCCAGCGGCTGGCCATTCCGCGCCGCTCGACGCTGGTAATGATGCGTGGCAGCACCGAACTGGGGCGCCTGGTCGCCGAGACGCGGGAGGGCAGGATCGCCGCGCTGCTCGAGCTTGGTGTCTCCTGACGGGTTGGCAATTGCATCGCTGCGCCGGGTCTGGTTGTATTCTGCGGTCAGATGAGGGCAGGACATGCGGCGTTGGGTCTGGACTATTGCGGCACTGGCCGTCATCGGCATTGGCGCGGCTGCCTATCTGCTCAAGCCGGTCAGCGGACCGCCGCGCGACCTGACGCTGGTGGGCGATGTGGCGCGCGGAAATTACCTGATCCGGCTGGGCGGCTGCGTGGCGTGCCACACCAATAACCAGGCCGGGACGGGCTTTCTGGCGGGCGGCTTTGGCCTTGAGACCCAGTTCGGCACCTTCGTGCCGCCCAATATAACCTCGGACCCCGATGCCGGCATTGGCGATTGGACGCTGGCGCAGTTCAGCGACGCCATGAGCAATGGCATGGGGCCGCAGGGCCATCTCTATCCGGTCTTTCCCTATGAAAACTACACGCTGATGAGCGATCAGGAGATTGCCGATCTCTATGCCGCGCTGATGGCAACGGTGCCGGTTGCCACGCCGGCGGCCGAAAGCCAGGTGCCGTTCCCGTTCAATATTCGATTGGCCATGGCCGGCTGGCAGAACCTGTTCTTTTCCCCTGCCCGCTTCGTGCCGGATGCGGGGCGGTCCGAGACCTATAATCGCGGCAAATATCTGGCCTATGGCCCCGCCCATTGCGTGGCCTGCCACTCGCCGCGCAACGTCTTGGGGGCCCTGCAATGGGACGCCGCGCTGACCGGCTCGCCAGGCGGGACAGGCGGGCGGGCGCCGGCGCTCACCCGGGAGGCCCTGCTCGAGGAGGGCTATGACCTCGAGACGCTGGCCCAGACGCTGGTCGATGGCTTCACGCCGGGCTTTGACGTGCTGGGCGGCGCAATGGGCGAAGTGATCTCCGATGGCACCTCGCAATGGACGCCCGAGGATCGCGCCGCCATCGCCGAATTCCTGCTGGCGGAGTGATCACGCCCCGGCGCGAATGGCCAGGGCTTCGTCGAGTGTCATCGTGGTGTGGTGTTCCCAATTGGCATCGTCGACGGCCGGAAAATCGGTGCGGAAATGGCCGCCGCGGCTTTCGGTGCGCTTGAGCGCGGCAGCAGCCACCAGTGTCGCCGAGGTCGTCATGTTGAGAAAGGCGCTGGTGACCTGCTCGGCACTGGCCTCTAGGCTGGCGATCCGGCGCAGCGCCTGTCTGAGCCCGATGGCGTCACGCTCGACGCCGACGAGGTCCGTCATCACCGCCCGCAACTGCTGCACGGCCGGCAGGTCGCGCAAGACGGCTTCCGCCCGCGCACCCTCGGCCTCATCCCATTCGATGCCCTTGAAGGGGACGAGGTTGCGCACGGGCTCGAGACCGCCAATGTCGTCGGCAATGCGGGCGCCATAGACGGTGGCTTCGAGCAGGGAATTGGAGGCCAGGCGATTGGCGCCGTGCAGGCCGGTGCAGCTGGCCTCGCCGCAGACCCAGAGGCCAGGCAGGCTGGAGCGACCGCGCTCGTCGACCTTGACCCCGCCCATGTGGAAATGGGCGGCAGGGGTCACAGGAATCATGCCGTTGACCGGGTCGATGCCCGCATCGAGGCAATATTGCGCCACCGTGGGGAAGCGCGTCAGGATAGAAGCGCCCAGCACCTGTCTGGTGTCCAGAAATACCTTACGACCCGACTGGATCTGCCGGAAATTGGCGCGGGCAACAATGTCGCGCGGCGCCAGTTCGGCATCGGGATGAATGGCCGGCATGAAGCGCTCGCCCAGGTCGTTGACCAGGATGGCGCCTTCGCCGCGCAGAGCCTCGGTCGCCAAGGGTGCGGGATCGGCGCCGGTGGCGATGGCGGTGGGGTGAAACTGCACAAATTCGGCATCGGCGATCAGCGCCCCGGCGCGCGCCGCCATGCCCATAGCATGGCCGCGGACGCCGGGCGGATTGGTGGTGACGGCATAGAGCCCACCCAGGCCGCCGGCAGCCAGCACGGTGGCGCGGGCGCGGATGAAGACCGGTTCGGAATAGCGGTCGCCCAGCTTGCGGCAGAAGACACCGACAATGCGGCCATTGTCGCGGGCGAGGCTGAGGGCGGTGATGCCTTCGACCACGCGGATGGACGGGGTGCGGCGAACTTCGGCAATGATGGCCTGCATGATGGCCCAGCCGGCCCGGTCGCCCTCGACCTTGACAATGCGGTTGGCCGAGTGGGCGGCCTCCTTGCCCAGCGCATAATTGCCGAAATCGTCGCGGTCAAAGGGCGTGCCCCAACGCGCCAGATCCTCGATGCGGGCGGCGGCCTCTGCGGTGACGCTTTCGGCTATGCCATGGTCGACAATGCCGGCGCCGGCCATCTCGGTATCAAGGGCATGGGCGTGGGAACTGTCGCCGAGACCGA
This sequence comes from uncultured Devosia sp., assembly GCA_963975335.1. Taxonomy (GTDB): domain Bacteria; phylum Pseudomonadota; class Alphaproteobacteria; order Rhizobiales; family Devosiaceae; genus Devosia. The sequence goes on from CAXBHD010000043.1 coordinate 15,247, forward strand.
CTGCCGCCGCAACGCCGCCCTGGGCCCAGGCCGAGCTGGCACCAAAGCCCAGCGGCTTGGGTGACAGCACCGTCACCGGGCGCGGCGCCAGCTTGAGCGCGGTAAAGAGCCCCGCCAGCCCGGCGCCCACGATCAGGGCGCCATCGGCATTGAGCGTATTGTCGATGGTCATGGTGGGCTCCGAACAGTTCTCAAACTAGGTAATTGCCCCTAAGGTCTTTGCCGTAGCAAGGTCAGGGTCGCGGCGATGGCGGGTTCAGACGACGACAGAGGACTGGGTGAAGAGCGCCAGACCGGATTTTCCGCGGCCTCGCTCGAGGCCTATGAGGCGATCTACCGCCTGGTGCTCAGCGCCTATGGCTATCGCTGCGCCCTGACGGGGGAACAATTCCTGCCCGAAACCGGTCTGCTGCATCCCCATCTGGTGGTGGAGGCGATCCGGCCGCGTGAGGCTGGCGGACCGCTGCAGATCAACAATTATCTGGCGCTCGAGGAACATGCGGCGCGGGCCTTCCGCAGGGGACAGGTCCTGATCGAGGACGATTATCGGATCACCATACCGCATCCGGATGCGCTGGATCGTGCGGTGCTGTTGCGGCTCAATAGCAGCGGGCGCCTGCTGGTGCCAGCCGAAGCGCTGTTCCAGCCCAGTCCGGCCCATCTGGCCTTCCACCGGTTGAGCGTGCTGGGCTCCTAGTCGCCCTTGCGGCTCATCTCGATCATGCGCTCGACGGCGAGACGGGCCGCCGGGATGATCTCTGCCGCTACGGTGACTTCCTCGGTCATGGTGTGCAGGCTCCACAGCACATTTTCAAGGTTGATGCGCTTCATGTGCGGGCAGATATTGCAGCCGCGCAGGAAGTCGACGCCGGTGGTTTCGCTGGCCACGTTGTCGGACATCGAGCACTCGGTGACCATGACGACGCGGGCCGGGCGGGTGGTCTTGACCCAGTCGATCATGGCGGCTGTCGAGCCGGCGAAATCCACGGCATCGATCACTTCGGGCGGGCATTCGGGATGAGCAATGATCTTGGCGGTGGGATAGGCGTGCCGGAGTTCGGCAATGTCGTCCGCAGTGAAGGTCTCATGTACCTCGCAGGCGCCGGCCCAGGTAATGATCTTCTTTGAGGTGTTCTTGGCGGTGTTCTTGGCCAGATACTGGTCGGGGATCATGATGACGGTGTCGCCGTCGACCCGATTGACGATATCGAGGGCGTTGGACGAGGTGCAGCACACATCGGTCACCGCCTTCACTGCCGCCGAGGTGTTGACATAGGTCACCACCGGCACGCCGGGATACATTTCGCGCATGGCGATGACGTCATCCGCCGTGATCGATTCGGCGAGCGAGCAGCCGGCGCGGCTATCGGGGATGAGTACGGTCTTGTCAGGATTGAGCAGCTTTGAGGTCTCGGCCATGAAGTGCACGCCGCATTGTACGATGACCTGCTGGCGCACCTTGGTGGCCTCGATAGCCAGTTGCAGGCTGTCGCCCACGATATCGGCTACGCCGTGATAGATCTGCGGTGTCTGGTAATTATGCGCCAGGATCACCGCATCCTTCTCGGCCTTGAGCCGATTGATCTGGAAAATCAGCGGCGCATAAAAGGGCCATTCGATTTCGGGAATCTTGCCGCGTACTCGGTCGAATACCGTGGCGGTCTCGCGCTCGATGGCCTTGGAAAATTTGAGATCGAAGTGGACACCCAGAATGGCACGGGCCTCATCGAGCGGCGTAATCGCGTTGATGGTCTGCACCATGGAAAATTCCCTCCCGAGATCGGAGGGGAACCTAGGGATTATTCGCCGCCTTTACAATGAACGGGGTTGCAGGAATTTGACCAAACTCCTAACCCTTGGCCCATCCAATGCTGAAAGGCCGTCTTATGCCGCAAGATACCGTCGCCCTTCGCTCCATCCTGTCGCTGGCGCCCGTCGTTCCGGTGATCATTCTTGATGATGTCAGCCAGGCGCGCCCGCTGGCAGAGGCGCTCGTGGCCGGTGGCTTGCCGATTCTTGAAGTGACGCTGCGCACGCCGAACGCGCTCAAGGTCATGGAAGAGATGAGCAAGGTCACCGGCGCCATTGTCGGCTCGGGCACGGTGCGGACGGCCCTGCACATGCAGCAGTCGGTCGATGCGGGTTGCCGCTTCATGGTCTCGCCGGGGATTTCGCCACGCATTCTGGATGCGGCCGACG
>CAXBHD010000044.1:0-17189 GCA_963975335.1 uncultured Devosia sp.
ATGCTCGGCGGCGTCAATCCCGAGCAGATGGCCGAGAGCGACTGCGTCATCATCTGGGGCACCAATGCCGTCCATACCCAGGTCAATGTGATGACCCATGCCATGCGGGCCAAAAAGGAACGCAAGGCCAAGGTTGTCGTCATCGACATCTACCAGACCGCCACCATGGCCCAGGCCGACCTTGGCCTCATCCTGCGCCCCGGCACCGATGGCGCCCTTGCCGTTGCCGTCATGCATATCCTGTTGCGCGACGGCCTGGCCGACCGCGCCTATATGGAAAAATACACCGATTTCGGTCCTGATTTCGAAGCCCATCTGGCCGGCAAGCCCCCCGAATGGGCCGCCGAGATTACCGGGCTCAGCGTCGACGAGATCACCGCCTTCGCCCATCTCGTCGGCACCACGCCGCGCTCCTATTTCCGCCTCGGCTACGGCTTTACTCGTCAGCGCAATGGCGCCACGGCCATGCATGCCGCGCTCTGCATCCCGGCCATGACCGGCGCCTGGCAGCATCGCGGCGGCGGCGCCTTCCATTCCAATTCGGGCACCTGGGCGCTCGACAAGTCCCGCCTCACCGGCGCGACCCTGCAAAAGGGCGAGCCGCGCTGGCTCGACATGTCCGAAATCGGCCCCGTGCTGACCGGCAATGCCAGGGCCCTCAAAGGCGGCGGTCCGGTCAAGGCCATGCTCGTGCAGAACACCAACCCAGCCTCGGTCGCCCCCGAACAGGCTTTGGTGCGCCAGGGTCTGGCGCGCGAGGACCTTTTCCTGGTGGTCCATGAGCAGTTCATGACCGAAACCGCCGAACTGGCCGATATCGTCCTGCCCGCCACCATGTTCCTCGAGCATAACGATTATTATACCCGCGGTGGCCATACCCGCGTGCTTTATGGCCCGGCCGTCATCACCCGCCCGGGCGAGACTCGTTCCAACCACGAAGTCATCAACGCCCTGGCGCTGCGCCTGGGCCTGACCGATCCGAGCTTTGGCGCCACCGATCGCGAGGTCGTCGCCGACACTTTCGCGCGCTCGAACTATCCGGATCTGGCGGAGGTCGAGGAAACCGGTTTCGTTGACCGCGAGCGCCCCGACGCGGTGGCCCGCTTCGCTGATGGCTTTGCCTGGCCCGACAAGCGTTTCCGCTTTGCCCCCAACTGGGTCGGGACCGCGGCCAAAAAGGGCTATCAATGGGCCTGCGATCCCTCTGACATGCCCCGCTTTGCCGACCATTGGGCGATCATTGAGGCGGCGACGCCCGAGCATCCGTTCCGCCTCGCCACCAGCCCGGCGCGCGGTTTCCTCAATTCAAGCTTCAATGAAACCCCTGGCAGCCAGAAGCGTGAGGGCGTGCCTTCCGTCTTCGTCCATCCCGAGGATGCGCTGCGCCTTGGCATTACCGATGGCCAGTTCGTCACCATCGGTAACCAGCGCGGTACGGTTGCTCTCACGGCGCGGATCCGTTCCGGCCTGCCCACCGGCGTGCTGATCGCTGAGGGCCTGCACAAGAACCGCTCCCATCGCTCCGGCAACGGCATCAATACCCTGACCAGCGCCACCCCCGCGCCCCCTTTCGGCGGCACCGTCTATCACGACACGGCCGTCTGGATCAGGCCGGCGGATTAGCCCTGGGCCAGATAGGCGCCCCAGAAGAAATACCCCGTCATGAACACGCCATAGACGATCACCGCCACGCGGATCCACAGCGTCGGAATGTGGTGCGCATTGCGCGCCGCCAGATATCCGCCGACCACGACGCCGACCAGGGCGATCGAGCCGTGATACCAGTCGATCGAGCCGCTGACCGCAAACCGCGCTACCGCCACCAGCGCCACCACGGCCGAGACATAGAGCTTGAGCCCGTTCATGGCGTGGATATCGGTCATCCCCGCCGTGGCCAGAAATGCCAGCAGCAGGATACCCAGCCCGGCATTGAAGAACCCGCCATAGATGCAGGCCGCCGCGAGGAACACCATGAGCAGCCCGCTGCCCACCAGCTTCATGCCGCGCCCGCCGCCGCTGCGCGCCGCGACAAAGCCGTTGATCTGGGTGCCAAAGGCAAACAGCAGGACGGCAAAGCCCATCAGCCAGGGCACGACCAGCCCGAACTGCTCGTCCGATACCACCAGCAGCAGCTCCGCCCCGATATAGCCAAACAAAGCCGCCACCACGCCATAAAGCACCAGCAGATGCTTATACGCCCCCATGGCGTGCCAATAGCCGGCGGCGCCGCTGACATAGCCGGGCAGGGCGGCATAGGTATTGGACGCATTGGCCAGCACCGGTGGCACACCTACTGCCAGTAGCGCCGGAAACACGATGAACGAGCCGCCCCCGGCCAGCGAATTGAGCGCGCCGCCAATAAGGCCGGCCAGTAGCAGGAACAGCGTTTCAATCATGGGCTCGGGCCTCTTCTCCTCCCCTTCAGGGGGAGGCCGGGTGGGGGTCTTGGTCTGCGCACATACGCTGCCAGGCCCGCTTCGCCCAACGTTAATTGCTGATGCGCCCATCAATGTCGCTGATCTGCGCCAGCCAGAGCATTGACAAAGCCATGCCTTGGGCCCATATCCCGCTCCGGTCGCTGGCACCCGCCGCTCGCCGGACGCAAGTCCGATGGTGAAGTCCAGACTTCTGCAAAACGAACCCAGGTTCATCTTTGCGAGGCGCTTCATGGCAATGCGGGCCCCATGCACCAGACGCCTCATGCAATGAGAGGCCCTGTCATGTCGTTTTCCCTTGATACAATCTCCGCCCAGACCCTCAAATCCGAGGCCCGCGCCTTGCGCGATAGCCGGGCCGCTGCCGGTACGCCGCTTACCCAGGCCCAGGCGCTGGAGCAGGTCGCCCGCGCCCATGGCTATCGCGACTGGAATACCGCCCGCGCCGCCCTGCCGGATCGGCCGGTGGCGCCTTTCCAGGTCGGTGCGCGTGTTACCGGTCACTACCTCGAACAGCCCTTTGCCGGCGTCCTGCTCGGCGTGCAGCTGCTGGGCGAGGGCGGCCATAGCCGGCTCACCTTGCAGTTCGACACGCCGGTCAATGTCACGCCCGATTTCATGTTCGCCACCCTGCGCCACCGGGTCACCGCCACCGTCGACAGCCAGGGCGTCACCCCGGCTCTGCGCGGCAATGGCCAGCCGCAATTGACGGTCCGGCGCGCCTGATCCAGCGTGAAGGGCAGGGCACCCATGCCTTGCCCTTCATCGTCAATTGCCGATATACCAATGGCAGCTGAAAACCAGGATGGACCGTCCCATGACCACCCAGACCAAGCCGATCGACGCCTTTTCCCTGCCGACCCCCAATGGGCAGAAGGTCCATATCATGCTCGAAGAGCTCGGTGTGCCGTGGAACTATCACCGCATCGATATCGGCAAGGGCGAGCAGTTCACCCCGGATTTCCTGGCAATCTCGCCCAATAACAAGATCCCTGCCATCGTCGATCCCGAAGGCCCGGGCGGCGACCCGATCTCGATTTTTGAATCCGGCGCCATTTTGAAGTATCTCGGCCTCAAATTCGGCCAGTTCTATCCCAGTGACCCGCGTGAGCAGGTCAAGGTCGATGAATGGCTGTTCTGGCAGGTCGGTGGCTTTGGCCCCATGCTGGGCCAGAACAACCATTTCAACGTCTATGCGCCCGAAAAAATCCCCTATGCCCAGAAGCGCTATACTGACGAAACCCATCGTCTGTTCCGCGTTCTGAACACCCAGCTGGACGGCAAGGATTTCATCACCGGCACCTATTCCATCGCCGATATTGCCTCCATCGGCTGGGCCCAGTCCTGGGAGCGCTATGGCATTACCCAGGCCGAATACCCCCATGCCCTCGCCTGGATCGAGCGCCTCAATGCCCGCCCGGCCGTCGCCAAGGGCCTCGAAATCGGCAAGGACGCCACTCAGAAGAGCTTGGCCGACGACAAGGAAGCCCAAAAAATCCTGTTCAACCAGCGTTGAGCTGCCAAAGGCGGGCCCGGCAATATCGGGCTCGCCCCTGCAGCAGGTCGCGATTCGCAGGCATCTGCCAAACCCCTTCGTCCACCCGGTCCGCACCATTGCAGGCCGCGCCAGGCTGAGTGGCCCGGCATATGCGCCCCCTCAAAAGCACCGTCAGACCGCTAGCGCGCCGTCCCGCCTGTGCGCAGGCGCCCGATGTGACCAAAAACAGCTTGCCTTAGCCCATCCCGCCCGCTATCCAGCCCGCGACGGAGAGGTGGCCGAGTGGCCGAAGGCACGCCCCTGCTAAGGGCGCAGATCTCAAAAGGGTCTCGTGGGTTCGAATCCCATCCTCTCCGCCATCCCCCCCAAGCCACTGACGTCCTAGAAACTCCCTGCATTGCAAGGGGGGCGGTCACCAAAAGGGTGACAAGGCCGTCGTCAGGCTTCTCTCTCTCTCCACAATATGCTGGACGACCGTCATGCTGTGGCGCTGCTCTATCGGCGCGTGGCGCTTTTCCACAAGGGCATGCTGGTTGGGGCAGGTGATACGGATGCAATCACGCTGCCCCCCGCGAGCGGACGCCGCGCGCCTCATGACAGGTCGCGGCTGAAGGTATTTCTGCCTCTTGATGCCCCCGTCGGCGAGAACCCGCACGGCAGGCCCTGGCCAAGGGCCCCTGGTCGCCGCGGTCGCGGCCCAAGCCTTCGCCACATGGATCGGCAGGCGCCCGGCATTTGATCCAGCGCAATCCCTTGTCGGGGCAGATGGCTTATCTATGAGGCCATGGCAGTGGATTGCACGCTGGCATTGACCCGGCATTGCCACAGGTTCAGTCGGTTCGTCGATCAAGAGGTCGCCATGTCGAAGAGGATCGTGATTATCGGCGGGGGAATTGCCGGCCTTTGCGCCGGCGTTTATGCCCAGGCCTGCGGCTATCAGGTTGAGGTGATCGAGCAGCATGCCGAGGTAGGCGGGCTGGCAACCAGCTGGAAGCGCGGCGGCTATACGTTTGAAAACTGTCTGCAATGGCTGGTCGGCTCGAGGCCCGGCGGAGAGCTTCATGCGCTCTGGCAGGAAGTCTTCGACATCGACAGCCTCAGCTTCGTGAACCACGACGAGTTCACGCGGCTCGAGAAGGCAAACGGGGAGACATTGCGCATCTATACCGATGTCGATCGTCTGGAGGCCGAGCTCCTGGCCAAGGCACCGGAGGATCATGAGCAGATCCTTGAGCTCACCAAGGCGATCCGCAGCTGTACCGGCATGGCGCTTCCCGATTTCGACCTGCCATGGCCGCAACTGGCCTTGGCATTCCTGCGCCTGGCGCCACGCTTGCCGATGCTGCAGCACTGGACGGGCATGTCTGGCGACGACTATGCGCAAAAATTCCGGCATGACCTTTTGCGCCGTTTCTTCTCCGATGGGGCCATGGGCAGGATGTCGGCCATCGCCATCCTGTTTACCCTGGCCTGGCAGAATGATCGCAATGCCGGCTATGCATTGGGCGGCTCGAGGGCGATCATTGACGCCATAGAGGCCCGGTTTCGCGCGTTGGGCGGACAGCTGCGCCTGCGCGCGTCGGTAGCGGAGATCCTGACCGAGGGCGACACGGCGGTCGGGGTCCGGCTTGACGATGGCCGCGCGGTCATGGCCGATTGGGTGATTTCGGCCGCCGACGGGCACGCAACGATACACCAACTGCTCAAGGGCAGATATCGCGACCGGGTGCTGGATGAGCACTACGAGCAGACTCCCACCTTTCCGTCCTATCTGCAGGTGTCTCTGGGCGTGGCCTGCGCGCTGTCCGACGAGCCAGGCCTTCTCTCGCTCTTGCTGGAAGCGCCGCTCCAGCTCGACCCGCAGACCCTGCTCGATGCCTTGAGCATCCGCATCTTCAATTTTGACCCCAGCTTTGCCCCGCCCGGCCAGACCGCCATTACCTGCCTTCTGCCCACCCACAACCACGCCTACTGGATCGACCTGCGCCGCGATGATCCGGAGCGCTACGCCGCTGAAAAGCAGCGCGTTGCCCAGGCCGTGCTGGCGATCCTCGAGCGTCGACTGCCGGAAATCATCGGCCATGTCGAGGTGACGGACGTCGCTACCCCGGCCAGCGTCGTCCGCTTCACCGGCAACTGGAAGGGCAGCATGGAGGGCTGGATCATGACGCCGTCCAATGTGCTCGCCCCGCTGCACCAGCAATTGCCAGGACTCAAACGGTTTCTGATGGCCGGGCAGTGGGTCCGGCCGGGTGGCGGGTTGCCGAGCGGGCTGATGACGGGTCGCGCGGCGGTCCAGGCCATCTGCCGGGAGGACGGCATGGCCTTTCGACCCCCGGGGATCGCCGTCGGGCCTGATGGAGCAATGGCCGGATCACGGGGGGCATGATGAACCGACGCGGATTGCTGATCGGCGCCACGGCCGCGACCGTTACCGCTGGCCTTGCCCTGGGCTGGAGCTTTGCCAATACCGGCTCAATGGCGGACTATGCCGCCGCAGCCAGCCAGATGCGGGCGACACTGGCCGAGCGGCCGCAGCCGATCGAGCTGGTGCGCTATGCGGCGCTGGCGGCCAATGGTCACAATACCCAGCCCTGGCGCTTCCGCGTCGAGGAAAAGCGGATGGTGATCCTGCCGGATTTTTCACGCCGCACGCCGATCGTTGACCCCGACGATCATCATCTCTTCGCCAGTCTCGGCTGCGCCGGCGAAAATCTCGCCATTGCCGCCGCGGCGCGCGGGCGTGGTGGCATATTGCATTTCGAACCCGACAATGATGGTGCTGTTGTGTTCGAATTCGGTGCTGACCAGTCGGCAGAGCAGGCGCTCTGCGACGCCATTCCGCTGCGCCAGTCCACTCGCGCCGATTATGATGGAATGGCGGTCCCGACCGCCGATCTCGATAGACTGGCCGCAACCGCAGGCCTTGCCGGCACAGAGGCCGTCATCGTGACGGATCGACGCCAGATCGAGCGCATCCTTGAGCTTGTCGTCGCGGGCAATAGCGCGCAAATGGCCGATGCCGCCTTTCTGCGTGAGCTCAAGATCTGGCTGCGCTTCAACCCGGCTGCCGCGATCAGGACGGGTGACGGCCTTTCCACCGCCGCAAGCGGCAATCCAGCCGCGCCGAGCTGGCTTGGCCGCCTGCTGTTTGATGTCATGTTCGATGTCGCGGCCGAGAATGACAAATATGCCCGGCAGATTCGGTCATCGGCAGGGCTGGTGGTCATCGGCTCGGCGGCGAACGACAGGGCACACTGGGTACAGGCCGGCCGCGCCAGTCAGCGCTTCGCCTTGCAGGCGACCGCCCTGGGCCTCAAGCAGGCCTTCATCAACCAGCCGGCCGAGGTCGTCTCACTGCGGCCCGAACTGGCGGGACTGGTCGGCATGCCGGGTCGGCGGCCCGACATCGTCATGCGATTTGGCTATGGCCCATCCATGCCTTTCTCGCAGCGCCGACCGCCCAGCGCGACATTGCTGCTGGGCTGACCGACAGGCCGCATTTCAGCACTGGCTGATGGCCGGTCCTCGGCGTCACTCGGCTTTGGGACGCAATGTCGGTTTGCTGGCTTTTGCACGCGCCTTGCCGCGCTTGCCCGCCAGACTCACCAGGCGCCGAAACCGCGGACATTCCATATGGGATGGCGCCGGGCACTCGGCGACATGCCGCAGCAGGTCGCGCAACGTGGTCAGTTCACGGATCTGCCGGTCAAGCGCATCGGCCTTGGCGCCAAGCAGGTCGCGAGGCAGGTCCGGCACACCATTGTTGCCAAACATGCCGGCAATCTCTTCCAGCGAAAAACCGGCGGTCCTGCCCAGGGCCACCAGCTTGAGCTGCAACAGCACCTCGGGGGCGAACTGCCGGCGCAATCCGTGCCGGTAGGCTGAGGCAATCAGCCCCGCCTCCTCGTAATAGCGCAGCGCCGACGGCTTCAAGCCGCTGCGTGCCGCGACCTCGCCAATGTCCAGAAATTTCATCCTTGACCTCAAGTAAACTTGAAGTCGTAGCCTGCGTGCGAAACCACATTCAGGCAAGAGGAAATCAGCATGCAACAAACAGACCCGGCCCCGCCGGCAACCACTTCGCGGGCCATCACCTTGACGCTGGCGCTGTCAACGCTGCTGGCATCATTGGGCACCAGCATTGCCAATATCGCCTTGCCGACCCTGGTCAAAGCCTTTGCGGCGCCCTTCGCGCAGGTACAGGCGGTCGTCGTTGCCTATCTGGCCGCCCTGACCATTGCGGTCATTGTCGCCGGCCGACTTGGGGATCGCCATGGGCTCAAACCCATGCTGGTCGCGGGCCTGGCTCTGTTCGCCACCGCCTCGCTGCTCTGTGCCCTGGCGCCCACGCTGGATCTGCTGATCGGTGCGCGGGTGCTTCAAGGCATCGGCGCCGCCTTCCTGATGACGCTCTCCATGGTCCTCATGCGCCAGACAGCCGGTGCGGCCAAGGTGGGGCGCGCCATGGGTCTGCTCGGCACCGTATCGGCCCTGGGCACGGCCCTTGGACCATCGCTTGGCGGGCTTCTGCTGCCGTTCACCGGGTGGCGCGGCATCTTCTGGCTGCAGTTCCCCCTCGCGGTCATCGCCATGCTTCTGGCCGTCGCAACGCTGCCAGGCCTTGCTCACAAGCCGTCTTCGCCGGCACCAGGCCTGCCAGCGCTGTTGAATCGTCCTCTCGCTGCCGGTCTTCTGGTCAATGTCCTGGTTGCGTCCGTGATGATGACCACGCTGGTGGTCGGGCCATTCTATCTCAGTCTGGGCCTCGGCCTGTCGGCAACCCTGGTCGGCCTTGTCATGGCCATTGGGCCCATTGTCTCCATCGCCAGCGGCGTTCCTTCCGGCCATCTGGTTGATGCCTGGGGCGCCGGCCGGGTGCTGGCCGGCGGACTGGCTCTACTGGCCGTGGGAGCCCTGCTTCTGGCCATCCTGCCCGATTGTCTGGGTGTGCTCGGCTATGTGATCGCCATCATCGTGTTGACGCCCGGCTACCAGCTCTTTCAAGCCGCCAACAATACCGCCGCACTGCTGGATGTGCCGGTCGATCGGCGGGGCACCGTTTCGGGCTTGCTCGCCCTGTCGCGCAATACCGGTTTGATCGCGGGGGCATCCTTGATGGGCGCCGTCTTTGCCTGGGCCGTCGGTACCGACGATTTCAGCAGCGCCAGCCTCGTTGCGCTCGGGACGGGTATGCGCCTGACCTTTCTGCTCGCGGGCGGGCTGATGCTGGCGGCAATGGGCGTGGCATTCGGCGGTCGTCTCCTGGGCAGGAGGCGCCCTCAACGGGCAGCGTGAGGCAGGCGGCGTGTCTACGCCGCCTGCGCTCGTCTGTGTGAGGCGCTAAGCCCCGTCTGGCCGGTCCCAGAAGCGCAGCGCCCGACAAGCCGCAATCAGCTCCTCGGCATCGTCCGCTCCCTCTAGCGTGATGAAACCCTCATCGAGGTCCTCAGGCAGGCCGACCTTGGCGAACAGCTTGGCCGCCGGCGCCGTAAAGCCGATGAACTTGTAATGAGCATAGGCATCGCTGACGAAATCGCGGGCCGGGGGCAGCTTGAGCAGTGACAGGATCGCCTCTTCGGCCGGCAGCAAAGCCACCGCATCGAACAGCACCGAGGGCCCGCCATCGATCTGGTGATGCGCCGCCTGCACACTCCCGTCGCTCAGCGTCACCCCGCCGACGGCCGGGGCAATCAGTTCCCCCGCCGTGCCTTCGCCAGCCGCAGCGGCCAGCAGGGCCGCCAGCAGCTTGGCGTCGGTGCCGTCGGTAATCAGTATTCCCAGCTTGCGCCCGGCAAAGCTGTCCGGCGGATTCTTCAGACTGCTCAGCAAGTCTGACGGTTCGAGGTCCATCTTGGTCGGTCTCGCCGCGTCAGCAGCCTTGGGCAGGGCTTTCAGGCCCAGGCCATCGGCCACGGTCTGCGCCAGCGTGGCATCGATATTGAGCAGATGGGCCACCATGCGCTCGCGGATAGCCGGGAAGGCGCATTTGCTGAGCTCGAAGACCAGCGCCTCGCCGATATGCCGCTGTTCGATCAGATCCTGGCTGATGAAAAACTGCCGCGCCTGGCTGTAATGGTCGGCAAAGCTCTCCGGCCGCAGCCTTACCTTGGGCCCTTCAGCCGCCTGCGGCAGTGTCTGGAAGCCCGTTTCCTTGGATTCGCGTGGACCGCCAGCTTCGGTGCCCCAGGAATTGGGCTCGTAATTGGCGCGGCCACGCGGGTTCTGGAAGGCCATGTGGCCATCCTGCTGGAAGTGGTGCATAGGGCATTTCGGCGCATTGATCGGCAACTGCGCAAAGTTCGGGCTGCCCAGCCGCTTGAGCTGGGTGTCCAGATACGAAAAGTTCCGCCCCTGCAGCAGTGGGTCGTTGGAAAACTCGATGCCGGGCACGATGTTCTGCGTCATGAACGCCACCTGCTCGGTCTCGGCGAAAAAATTGTCCGGCATGCGGTCGAGCACTAGTCGCCCCACCGGTGTGGCCGGCAGCAGCTCTTCGGGAATGAGCTTGGTCGGGTCCAGTACGTCGAAGTCGAAACTGTCGGCAAAGTCCTGGTCGAAGACCTGCAGGCACAGTTCCCATTCGGGAAAGTCCCCGCTTTCGATGGCATTGTAGAGGTCGCGGCGGTGGAAATCGGGATCGGCGCCGTTGATCTTGACAGCCTCGTTCCACACCACCGACTGCAGACCCTGCTTGGGCTTCCAGTGGAACTTGACGAAGCGGGCTTCCCCCTTGGCATTGACCAGCTGGAACGTGTGGACGCCAAAGCCCTGCATGAAGCGGAAGGAGCGCGGAATGGCCCGGTCTGACATTACCCACATGATCATGTGCATGGCTTCGGGCGTCAGCGAGATGAAATCCCAGAAATTGTCATGCGCGCTCTGCGCCTGCGGGAAGCCTTTGTCGGGCTCTGGCTTGACCGCGTGGATCACGTCCGGAAACTTGATGGCGTCCTGGATGAAGAAGACCGGGATATTATTGCCCACCAGGTCCCAATTGCCCTGCTGGGTGTAAAACTTGACGGCAAAGCCGCGCACGTCGCGCGCCAGATCGAATGATCCCTCCGAGCCGGCCACGGTGGAAAACCGCACGAAGACCGGCGTGAGCTCGCCCTTGCGCTGGAAGAGGTCGGCCTTGGTCACGCCGCTCAGCGACTCATAGGTCTCGAAGAATCCATGCGCTGCATAGCCGCGCGCATGCACCACGCGTTCGGGAATGCGCTCATGGTCGAAATGGAAGATCTTCTCGCGAAAATGTCCGTCCTCGATCAGCAGCGGCCCGCGCTCGCCCTGCTTGAGCGAATTCTGGTCGTCGCCAACCGGCATACCGTGCTGGGTGGTCAGCACATCATAACCCTCTTCGGCCGTCTGATGCGTTTCACCGCCTGGCCCGCGCTGAATGGTCTGGTCGCCATAGGTCGCGTTTGTCGGGCTGTCGGGTTTCTTGCTGCGCGCCATGATTGCCTCCGGGCTGAATAGCTGGCGGAATAAGCAGGACCAGGCGCAATCGTTCCCCGAAAGGGGCGGTAATATTTGAGGAGGGGCGCAAAGATAGCAGCCACGGCGACAGGCAGTGCGTCCTGTCGGCCACCGCTCGCCAACAAACGGGCGTCGGCCGGCAGGCCGGACGCCCGGGGCAAGCCTAGTGCTGCATATGCTGTTCCGGCGTTTCGCTCACCACGGTTTCCGTGTGATGCTCTTCATGGCTCGTTTCGACGGCATTCTGGTCTGGAGCCATTGCACCTTCCGATGCTTCGGCTTCGGCGCTGGCAAGTGCCTGCTCGGCCGCATGCCAGAAATACAGATCATTGCCTTCGGGCGAGCCCGCCTCAATCCACAGTGCATAGGCGCGGTCGCGAATGGCGTCGTCACTTGGGGTATGCATATCCATATCCTCCTTGCCCGGCAGGGGCTGTCGCAGCGCCACGGCGGCGCCGCGTCGGCAAAGCCTAGCGCAGAACCATGACAGCCGTTAACGCAGATTAATCATAGGTGCTGCTTAATCATAGGTGCTGCGCCTCAACTGCCGGTCAGGCTGACCGTCCGAGCGCCTCCAGCACGGGCCGCAGCCGACCGCCATGGGCCCCGAGCAGTCTGCGCGCATCGTCCATATCGGCGGCCCCGGCAGCCATTATGATCGCCAGCTTGACCGCGCCGTCGGCTGCTTCAAGAAACTGCGCCGCTTCCGCCGCGCTCGCTCCGGTCACGCCGCTGACAATGCGCTGTGCGCGCCCGCGCAGCTTGGCATTATCGGCAATCAGATTGACCATGAAGCCGTCATGCACATGGCCCAGCTGCACCGCCACCATGGTCGACAGCATGTTGAGCGTGATCTTCTGCGCGGTGCCGGCCCCCATCCGGGTCGAGCCGGCAATCACCTCGGGCGGGGTGGCCAGGCAAATCCCCACGTCCACCTGGTCGAACAGGGCCGCGCCGGCATTGTTGGCAATGCCGATGGTCCGGGCCCCGGCGGCGCGTCCTGCCATCGCCGCCGCCAGCGGGTAGGGTGTATAGCCACTGGCCGTCAGGGTGATTACGCAGTCTGCCGGCCCCACGCCCACCGCCGCCAGGTCTCGTCGGGCCGCTTCGCCGTCATCTTCAGGCCCGCCCTCAAGCGCCGGCAGGCCGGCAAGCCCCCCCGCCAGCAGCATCACGATGCGGTCGCGCGCAATGCCGAACGTGCCGGGCAGCTCTGCCGCGTCGGCCAGCGCCATCAGGCCGGAACTGCCGGCCGCCGCATAGATCAGTCTGCCCCCGGCCAGCAGGCTCGCTGCCGCCAAGGCCGCGGCCGCGCCGATTTCGGCCACCGCGCCCTCTACGGCCCGGGCCGCCTCCATCTGCGCGCCCGCCAGAATCGACAGCGCCGTGTTTGTGTCCAGGGCGTCAAAGCCGGCCGCGCTGGCATGGATCATCTCGGTCTGCGTGGTCGTCATGCTGGTCTCCCGTTGCGACGATAATGCCAAAAAAATACCACTTGTCCACAAAGCCGCCGCGTTTGGTCGCCGCAAACGCCGCTTTACCCCCTGAAAAGCCAATGCCTTCAGTGTTGTGCGGCAGATTGCCAATAGAGATGGGTTGCCTGTTGGAAAATGGTATTTTATTGGTATTGTGAAGCAAGGGCCCGCTTGGCAAACGGGCTTTGCGCGCGTGATAGTCAATGCCACTTGGATGCCAGCCGGGGCAGGGGGAAACGTGACAGATTTGTCGAACAGCTTCTTTGCCGAGGGCCCGGTAGCGCTCCCGGCGGGCGGGCCGCTCTACCTCCAGCTCAAACGCTGGATCGAGGACGCCATCCATAGCGGCGCCATCAATCCAGGCGACGCGCTGCCGTCCGAGCGCGACCTGGCCGCCCGGGTTGACGTGTCCCGGGTGACCGTGCGCAAGGCCGTCTTGCAGCTGGTCCAGGATGGTGTGCTGGTTCAGCGCCATGGCTCGGGCACCTTCGTCGCCCCGCCCACCAAGCGTGTCGAGCAGTCGCTGTCGCAGCTGACCTCGTTCACCGAAGACATGGCCCGTCGCGGCATGGAGGTGCATGCCCATTGGCTGGAGCGCGGGCTCTATCTGCCTTCCCCCGAGGAAACCGTCATTCTCGGGCTTTCTTCGGGCGATCAGGTGGCGCGCATTTCCCGCCTGCGGCTGACGGGTGACACCCCCTTGGCCATCGAGCGAGCCAGCCTGTCGGCCCGCGTCCTGCCCGAACCGACCGCCATTGTCGATTCGCTCTATCGTCCCCTCGACAAGTCCGGCAATCGCCCGGTGCGGGCCATTCAGCGCATCCGCGCCGCCAATCTCGACGAAGACAATGCCCGCCTGCTGCAGGTGCCGGTCGGCTCGGCCGGCCTCAACATCGAGCGCACCTCCTATCTGGCATCCGGGCGCGTCATCGAATTCACCCGCTCCATCTATCGGGGCGATACCTATGACTTTGTTGCCGAACTGCGCCTCGGCGATGCACCCACCGCTGGAGGCAAGACGCCGTGACCGAACCGACCCATATGCGCCGCGAAATCGATGCGATCCCTGATATCGTTGCGACCTTTCTCGATCGCAGTGGCCCCGTCCTCGATGCCACCGCCGCCGCCTTGCGCGAAAAAGACCCGCTTGTGGTGGCGACCGTGGCGCGCGGTTCGTCCGATCACGCCTGCACCTATCTCAAATATGCCATCGAGCTGACGCTGGGCCTGCCCGTCGCCTCGATCGGCCCCTCCATCGCCTCCATCTATGGCAAGGATCTGCGGCTCGATCGTGCCGCCAGCATTGCCATTTCCCAGTCGGGCAAGAGCCCGGACATCGTTGGCATGGCCCAGGCCGCCCGCCGGTCTGGCGCCACTGCCATCGCCATTACCAATACGGCCGGTTCGCCCTTGGCCGGCGCGTCCGATTTCACCATCGACCTGCATGCCGGTGTCGAGCAGTCGGTCGCGGCCACCAAGACTTTTGTCACCTCCGTCGTCGCGGGTCTGGCCCTCGTGGCCCGCTGGAGCGGCGACGCCGCCCTTGGCGCGGCCGTTGCGGCTCTGCCCCAGTCGCTGGCCCGGGCGGTGGCATGCGACTGGTCGGCTATGGTCGGGGCGCTTGATGGTCAGAACGCCCTTTACGTCCTGGGCCGCGGGCCCGGCTTTGCCATCGCCAACGAGGCGGCACTCAAGTTCAAGGAAACCTGCAATATCCAGGCCGAATCCTATAGTGCCGCCGAAGTCATGCATGGGCCGGTGGCCATCGTCACGCCCGGCTACCCGGTGCTGGGCCTCGCCGCCCGCGATGCGGCCGAGACCTCGGTTGCCGATATGACCCACAAACTGGCCGGGCAGGGCGCTCTGGCCTTCCTCACCAGCGCCCGCCCCGGCGCCGCCACCGCCTTGCCCTTTGCCGCCACCGGTCACCCATTGACCGATCCGCTGGCGCTGATCGTGTCTTTCTATGGCTTTGTTGAAGCGCTATCCCGGCATCGCGGCTTCAATCCCGATCTGCCCGTGGCCCTCAAAAAGGTCACAGAAACGGTATGAGCGACCTTGTGGCCATTGTCGGCGCCCGCATTTTTGACGGCCAGGACTGGCATGACGATGCGGCGCTGCTGATCGAGTTCGGCATGGTGTCGGCGATTGTGCCTGTCGCTGCCGTGCCTGCCCATTCAATGGTCATGCCCATGGGCGGCGGCATGCTGGTGCCGGGCTTTATTGATCTTCAGGTCAATGGCGGCGGCGGCGTGCTGTTCAACAATGATCCCAGCCTGTCGGCGATCCGCACCATCTGCGCTGCCCATGCCCGTTTCGGCACCACGGCGCTGCTGCCCACCCTGATTTCCGACACCGTCGCGGTCACCACGGCCGCCATTGCTGCCGGCCAGATGGCTGCCGCACAAGCCGTCCCAGGTTTTCTTGGCCTCCATCTCGAAGGCCCTCATCTCTCGCTCGCCCGCAAGGGCACGCACGATCCGGCACTGATCCGGCCCATGGACGATGCCGACCTGGCGCGCCTCGTCGCCGCCTCCGCTGCGCTGCCCAACCTATTGCTCACCGTTGCCCCCGAAACGGTTACCCCCACCCAGATCGCCGCCTTGGCCGCGGCCGGCATTACCGTAAGCCTGGGCCATTCCGATGCCGGCTATGCCACGGCCACCACTGCCTTTGCCGCCGGCGCCACCATGGTCACCCACCTGTTCAACGCCATGAGCCAGCTGGGCAATCGCGAGCCGGGTGTGGTCGGCGCGGCGCTGCAGAGTGATGGGGTCCATGCCGGCCTGATTGCCGACGGCATTCATGTCCATCCCGCCGCCATTGATCTGGCTTTGCGCGCCAAGGCCGGGCCGGGCCGGCTTTTCCTTGTCACCGACGCCATGTCTCAGACCGGCACCGACCTCACCGAGTTTACCCTCAACGGTCGCACCATTACCCGTTCCGGCGGTGCCCTGCGCCTGGCCGACGGCACCCTGGCCGGCGCCGATCTCGATATGATCGATGCGGTCACCTTCATGCATGCGCGCATTGGCCTGCCTTTCGAGCAGGCCCTGCGCATGGCCTCGCTCTATCCTGCCCAGGCGCTCGGTATTGCCGACACGCATGGCCATCTGTCGCCCGGCGCTGTGGCCAGCTTCGTCCATTTAGGTGACAGCCACGCCGTCCGCGCCACCTGGATTGCCGGCGCCGAAGTCTGGCGCGCCTGATCGCTAGCCGCGGCCAATATAGGGCATGTTGGTCGCCATCACCGTCATGAACTGGACATTGGCGCTGAGCGGCAGCCCCGCCATGTAGAGCACGCCATCGACCACATGCCGCACGTCGAAAGTCGGCTCCGGCATCATCGTGCCATTGGCCTGCAGCGATCCGCTGTTCATCTGGCTCGTCATGTCGGTGGCCGCATTGCCGATATCGATCTGGCCGCAGGCAATGCCGAATGCCCGTCCATCCAGCGAAATGGCCTTGGTGAGACCGGTAATGGCACTCTTGGACGTCGTATAAGAGGCCGCCTCCGGGCGCGGTGCATGGGCCGAGATGGAGCCATTGTTGATGATCCGCCCGCCCTGTGGCGCCTGGTCCCGCATGGTCCGGAAGGCCTCGCGTGCCACATAGAAGGCGCCATTGAGATTGGTATCGATCATTTCGCGCCACACCTGCACGTCCAGATCGCCAAACAGGGTGGCCGGTGCAAAGCGACCGGCATTGTTGAATACGACATCGACCCGACCATAGCGATCCAGCACCCCGGCGAAGAAACTGGCCACGGCGGTGGGGTCGGTGACGTCGCAGGTCTGGGCATAGCCGCCCAGCTCGCGCTGCACCAGCTCCAGTGCATCCAGCCGCCGTCCGCAGATCGCTACGTCATAGCCTTGCCGGGCAAGGCCCAACGCCACCGCCCTGCCGATCCCCGATCCGCCACCGGTCACTACGGCGACCTTTTTGCCCTCCATCATCTGCCCTCCAAATGTGGCAATGCTGCCCATGGCGCCTTGCCCTCGCCTGATTCCGCCCACATCGCTGCCATCGCTGTGAAAGCAGCCGTCGATGCGGCTTGTTGCCCATAACAGGCCTTGCGCCGCATAATTGGCCGCGTAACGCCCACAAAACCAGCCATCTTAACGTTGCGTTCAGTTTGGTTAACAGTTCGTTTCCGGCTGTGTGCTGAATCTGCAACATCCGCATCCCAACCACATTGCTGCCATGCAAAATGGCCTTTGCGCGATTGCGTCGGCTTTGGGCATGCGTAGAGTGGGTCTTGCGAATCCATGCATGGGATCGTTTGTCGGTCGCAACGCGACG
>CAXBHD010000045.1:0-16637 GCA_963975335.1 uncultured Devosia sp.
CCTGATCCTTTTCGATCAGATACATCAGCAGCCGGGCCAGGGTGGACTTGCCGCAGCCGCTTTCGCCAACAATGCCAAGCGTTTCACCCTTGAGCACGTAGAAGGAGATGTCGTCGACCGCCTTGACCTCGGCGACGGTGCGGTTGAGCAGGCCGGCGCGGATGGGGAAATATTTCCGGATATTTTCCACGATCAGCATGGGCTGGGCCGGGCCGCCCCGATCGCGCGGGTCGAGGGTATCGATGGTTGTTTCAATCAGATCGGTCATATCGGGCTCCTTTCGGTCAGGCCTTGACGTCCATGGCCTGGCGCAAGCCGTCGCTGACGAGGTTGAAGGCGATGGAGGTGACGAGAATGGCAATGCCCGGAACGGCAGTAACCAGCGGCTCGACATAGATCGACTGGCGCAGGGTGGAGAGCATCAGCCCCCAGTCGGCGGTGGGCGGGGACACGCCCAGCCCGAGAAAGGACAGGCCCGAGGCCAGGATGATCGAGACCGATACCAGCGTGGAGGCATAGACGAGCACGGGCGACAGCACGTTGATCAGGACATGGGAGGAGATGATCGAGAGGGCCGAGGCGCCACTGGCCCGGGCCGCATCGACGAAATCCATGCTGCGGATCTGGCTGGTGGCGGTTTCAGCGACGCGGCACAATGGCGGGATGAGCACGACCGTCAGGGTCAGCATCTGATTGGTGATGCCGCCCCCCAGGCTCCCCGAAATAGCCACTGCCAGCAGCACCGAGGGAAAGGCAAAGAACACGTCCATGGTCCGCATGATGATCATGTTGACCTTGCCGCCATAGAAGCCGGCGACGACCCCAAACAGGCCGCCGATAAGGGTAGCGAAGGCAACGGGCAGAATGCCCATGGCCAGCGACACGCGGCCGCCATAGAGCATGCGGCTGAGCAGGTCACGCCCCTGTTCGTCGGTGCCCAGCAGGTAATCGGGGTGACCGATCGGCCGGAGACGGTTGGCCATGCTGGACTTGTCGGGATCCATGGGCGCCAGCCAGGGCGCAAAGACCGCCGACAGCACGATCAGAATGATCAGCCCCATGCAGAACAGGGTGACATAATCGTAGCGCAGGCGGTTCCAGACGCTGCCCCAATAGGAGCGGACGCGGGCGGCGGGCGGCGCCGGCACGGGAAGAATTGAACCGGCTGGGATATCGGACATGGGTCTCTCCGTCAGCTACGCTTGATGCGGGGATCGATGATCGACTGGGCGAGGTCCACCGCCAGATTGATCAGGACAAAGGCGGTGGCCAGCACCAGAATGGTGCCCTGCAGCAGGGGAATGTCGCGGGTGAGAATCGCCTTGTTGAGCAGGAAGCCGGTGCCCGGCCAGGTGAAGACCGTCTCCACCAGCACCGAGCCACCGATCAGATAGCCCAGCTGCAGGCCGAGCATGGCCACGGCCTGGGGCATGATGTTGCGCACTGCATGCAGCATGACCTGGAACTCGGTCAGGCCCTTGGCGCGCAGGGTCTGGATGAAATCCTGGTTGAGGATTTCCGACAATGACGCCCGCGTCGTGCGGGTCATGATGCCCAGCGGCGGCAGCGACAGCGCAATGATGGGCATGACGGCAAACTTGAAGTCTTCCCAGGCGAAGTAGTTGAAGCTGTGCGAGCCGCTGGCGCCCATGCCGGTGGCGGGAAGCCAGAACAGGTTGACGGCAAAGACGATGACCAGGACCACACCCAGCCAGAAGGTCGGGACGCTGATGCCGAAGACCGCCACCGCGGTGATCGCCTTGTCCACCAGGCTGCCGGAGCGATAGGCGGCGATGACGCCCAGGATCATCGACACGACAAAGGCCAGCACGACCGAAATCAGCGCGATGGTGATGGTATTGCCGAAGGCCCGGAACACCTCGCCGGCGACCGGGGCATTATTGGCGATGGAACGACCCAGATCGCCGGTCAGGACCTTGCCGATCCAGATCACATATTGAATGGGCAGGGGCTGATCGAGGCCATAGGCGGCCCGCAGCCGATCGGCGTCTTCCTGAGACGCGGTGGGAGACAGCAGGTTCTGTATCGGGTCGCCCGGGGCGATCTGGACCAGCGCGAAGCAGATGATCGTGACGCCGAACAGGATGGGCAGGGTCAGAACGAGGCGGCGGAGCGCATAGAGCCACATCAGAAGTCTCCACTATCAATCAAAGGGCAAGCCAGTGGGGCCGTCGCGGACGAATCCGCGACGGCCAGGGCATCAGGGCGCGACGACGATCGGGGTCAGATCCTGGAACCAGCTCTGGGCCTGGACGAAGCCGGACAGCTTGGGCGAGAGAGCGCGGGGATTGAGATCGTGCACGATGTAGAGTTCGGAGGCATCGGCCACCACCATCTCGTTCATCTCGGTCAGCAGCGCATTGCGCTTGGCCGCGTCGAACTCGGCAATGGCCTGGTTGCCCAGGGCGTCAACAGCCTCGTTCTTGTAGTTGCCCCAATTGCAGCAATTGGGCGCAGCGCTGGTGCTCATCCACTTCTTGAGCACCCCCTGAACGGCATCGATCGGCGCCATGGAGAAGTTGATGGCATTGTAATCATAGCTGCCCGAGCCGGCCAGAAACACGCCGATCAGCGCATTCCAGTCCATGGGCACCAGTTCCACCTGGAAACCGGCGGCGTCGAGCTGCTCCTTGACCAGTTCGTTCATCGGCAGGGGCTGCATCTGGCCGGAGCCCGAGGTCGAAATGCCGACCTTGATCACGCAGGGCATGCAACCGGCTTCTTCGAGCAGCGCGGTGGCCTTGGCCGGGTCATATTCATATTTGACCGGGTTGCCGAACCAGGGCTGGGTCTCGATCAGGGTCTGGTAGGCCGGAATGGCAACGCCCTGCAGCATGTCGACCATGTCCTGCCGGTTGATGGCATAGTTGGCGGCCTGGCGGACCCGGACGTCATCGAAGGGCGGGATGTCCATGCGGAACATGTAGTCCCAGTTATGCGGATAGGGCACGGTGATGATCTGCATGCCGGCGCCCTGCAGGCGCGGAATGGTGTCCGGCGATGGCGCCTCGACAAAATCGACCTGGCCGGAGAGCAGCGCGGCTGCGCGCGTGGAGGCTTCCGGCATGGGCAGCAGCACCAGCCGGTCATGCTTTGGCACGCGATCGGGATTCCAGTAGCTCGCATTCTTGACCAGCTCGAGCCGCTCGTGCGGCACAACACTGTCGAACATGTAGGGGCCGGTGCCCGAAGGCTTGGCCGAGTAGGCGGCATAGTCGTTGCCGGCCGCTTCCACCGCGCAGTTGGAGATCATGTAATACATGGCCATTTCGTAGGGAAACAGCGCGTTTGGCGTCTTGGTGGTGATGACTATGGTATAGTCGTCGACCTTCTCGACATCGGCAATCTGGGCGACATAGGTGCCCATGCCGCCCACATGGCGGGGATTGAACTGGGGCGCTTCGGGATCCATGACGCGGTCAAAGTTCCAGATGGCGCTGTCGGCGTTCCAGACGCAGCCATCGTGATAGGTCACGCCCTCACGCAGGGTGTAGGTCCATTTGGTGGCATCGGCGGGATCGACCTCCCAGCTCGTCGCCAGGCCCGGCACGATATCGGCGGCCTTGTCCGAACTGGACAGGTCCCACAGGGCCAATGCGTCATAGAGCGTGTAGCCGGCGAAGCGATAGCCCTCATAGCCCTGGTCGGGCGCGCCGGTATAATCAGGGATATCAGCGGCCGTCATGGCCACGCGCAGCACGGTTTCCTGCGCAGTTGCGGCGCCGGCCAGACCCGCGCTGGCCAGGGCAGCAAAGGCTGCGGCCTCGAACACGCCTCGCATTCTCATTGATCTCATATTGCTCTCTCCTGCAAGCGGACGCGCCCGGGGGACGAGGCGCTCCCCAACAGCATTGCAAGGGCTATGCCAGCTTGCCGTCGCCCTGAGCCCAATCGATCGTTGCCTCGACCCGCCCCTCCTAAAATGTTCAATATAAAAGGGTTTTGCCGCAATCGCGGTGGCCGAAGCGGACCGCCGGCCCCGCAAAACCTGACGGCAGGGCAGGCGCATAGCGCCAAACGGCACATGCCAGCGCGCAAAAAAACAGCACATTGGCTAATATTTTGTCGTTCTATATTTCGGTTTTCAATTATTTATATCGGTACTAGTATGACGGAACGTCCATGGAGGTTCATGATGTCCAAGCCCCCCGTCGCATCCGACACCAGCGACATGGCCCGGCGTTTTGCCGCAGCGGGAATCGTCCCGCCCGCCGAGCGCGCTGCCGGCACCTTTGCCAATGCAGAGCGCCTGCAGAGCGCCCTGCACTGGCTGCGCCAGCCCCGCAGCGTCGCGGCCGAGCCGTCAAATACGTTCAGCCTCGCAACCAGGGAGCCGGTATGACCATGCCACCAGCAGGCGATATGTCCATTGCCGAGGCCGGGGCCGCCCTGCGCGCCGGCTCCGTCACGGCCGTTACTCTGGCCGAAGAGGCGCTGAAGCGGATCGGCCAGCTCGATCCGCTGATCAATGCCTTCGTGCTGGTGACGGCCGATCGTGCGCTCGACGATGCGGCCAGGGCCGATGCGCTGTTTGCTCAGGGGATAGACCACGGCCCGATGCAGGGCGTGCCCTATGCGCTCAAGGACATCTATGGCACGGCTGGTATTCGCACCACCGCCCACTCCAACCTGCTGCGCGACAATGTGCCGAGCGCCGACTGCCATGTGCAGGAGCGGCTGGCGGCCGGCGGTGGGGTGCTTCTGGGCAAGCTGGGCACCTTCGAATTCGCCATTGGCGGCCCCAGCTTCGACCTGCCCTTCCCGCCCGCGCGCAATCCCTGGAATCTCGCGCACTTTACCGGCGGCTCCTCGTCAGGTTCGGCCGCCGCCGTGGCTGCCGGCATGATGCGCATGGCGCTCGGCTCGGATACCGGCGGCTCGATCCGCGGCCCGGCAGCCTTTTGCGGCACGGTCGGCCTGAAGCCGACCTATGGCCGCGTCTCGCGCCGCGGGGTGCTGCCGCTGGCCTATTCCCTCGACCACTGCGGGCCGCTGTCCTGGAGCGTGGAAGATTCGGCGCTGACCATGCAGGTCATTGCCGGCTATGACCCGCTCGACCCCGCCTCGGCCAATGTGGCCGTGCCCGATTTCGTGTCCCCGCTGGGCCAGGGCATTGCGGGTCTCCGGATCGGCTATGCGCGACGCTTCTTTATCGAGAACCCGGCTCTTACCGGCGAGGTAACCGCCGCCCTCGATGCCGCCGCGCAGCAGCTGGGGGCGCTGGGCGCCACCGTGGAAGAAGTCGACCTGCCGCCCTTCGAGCAGTTCGACGCCTGTTGCCGTACCATTCTGTTCTCGGAGGCCTATGCGCTGCACGAGACTGATATCAAGACCCGGCCACATGCCTATGGGCGCTATGCCTATCAGCACCTGATATCGGGCGCCGTGCTGTCGGCTGCGGACTATGTGCAGGCGCAGCGCCTGCGCCGCGAGCTGACCAGTGCGCTCAATGACGGGGTCTTGACCCGCTTTGATGCCCTGCTCTCCCCCAATGCATTGGGCACTGCCAGCGCCTTTGCCGATTTCGGACCGGATGCGGGCCGTTGGCTGGGCATGCTGACGGGGCCCTTCAATGTGACCGGCAGCCCGGCTCTGGCCGTGCCCATCGGCTTTGCCGCCAATGGCCTGCCGCTCAGCGCCCAGATTGTCGGCCGGCCATTCGACGAGCCGACCGTGCTGCGCATTGGCGCCGCCTATGAGGCCGCCACCGGCCTCAACCGGATCCGCCCCCAGCTTCCCCTTTCCGCACAGGCTGCCTGAGCAATGTATTCCGACATGACACAGACCACCGACCAGGAGCTGCACTATGCCTCGCTGCTCGAGATTTCGCGCCGCATTGCCACGGGCGAGCTGTCGCCGGTCACCGTGACCGAGGCCATGCTGCGCCGCATCGCCGCGGTCAATCCGGCGCTCAATGCCTATCTCGCCGTCACCGGCGAGAGCGCTCTGGCAGAAGCCAGGGTCGCGGCCGCCGAAATCGCTGCCGGCCGCCATCGCGGGCCGCTGCATGGCGTGCCCATCGCCATCAAGGACCTGTTCCATACCAAGGGTTTTCCCTCGACCTTCGGCACGACGGCCTACAAGGACTTCGTGGCCGAGGAGGACGCGACCATCGTGCATCGCCTGCGCCAGGCCGGCGCGGTCATTCTGGGGCGCCTGCACCTGCATGAAGGCGCCTTTGGCGAGCACCATCCCGCACTGGGCCGGTGCCTTAATCCCTGGCACGAGGATTACTGGCCGGGCGGTTCGTCTTCCGGCTCGGGCGCCGCCATGGCGGCGGGCCTCTGCTATGGCAGCCTGGGCACCGATACCGGCGGCTCGATCCGCTTTCCGTCAGCGGCCAATGGCGTTACCGGCCTCAAGGTCACCTGGGGCCGCACCAGCCGCCACGGCGCCTTCCCGCTGGCCAACTCGCTCGACACGATCGGGCCGATGACCCGCAATGCCGCCGATGCAGCGGTGATGCTGGCCGCCTTTGCCGGCGCCGATCCGCGTGACCCGACCTGCCTGACGGCCCCCGTCCCGGACTATCTGGCAGCGCTCGATGGCGTGCTGGGGGCGCGTGGCTTGCGACTGGGCGTTGACGAGGCCTATCTCGAAAATGGTGTGGACAGCGAGACGGTCGCCGCCATCCGCCAGGCCATAGCCGTGTTCGTCGCGCTCGGGGCCACCGTGGTGTCGGTCACGGTACCCGCGCGCCGGGAGGCCACCACCGCGCAGATGCTGATCACCGACAGCGAAAGTGCGCGCTTCCACCGCCCGGTCTATAGCGCCGACAAAGCCGCGTTCGGGCCGCAACTGGCCGCAGCGATGGAGCGCGGCATGAGCGTCGATCCGCTGGCTCTGGCTGGCGCCTATATCGAGCGGGATCGCTTCAAGGGCCAGATCGTGCAGCTGTTTGACGGTGTGGATGCCCTGATCTCGCCAGTCTATCCCATGGTCGGCGCGCTCTATGCAGACATGGATAGCCATCTGGCCGACCTGCAAAGCTTTCTCGGCTTCACCTCGCCTTTCAACCTTGCCGGCAGCCCCAGCATCACCCTGCCCTGCGGCATGGCGGCGGTCGGCATGCCCATCGGCATGCAGCTGATCGGCCCGCACCTGTCCGAAGCCGGCCTGCTGCGCGCTGCCCATGCCTATCAGCAGGCCACCGACTGGCATTTGCGCCGCCCGCCAATCGCCTGACCCCAGCAATTTCAAGCAAAGGAGCATTCGTTAATGGCCCTGGACGACATCCACTTTCAGCCGCTGATGACCGTCGCCAAGCATATCGAGAACCGCGACATTTCGCCGGTCGAGCTCACCGAGGCGATCCTGTCGCGGATCGAGACCCACAATCCCTCGCTGCATGCCTATACGACCGTGACCGTCGAGCTCGCCATGGCCCAAGCCAGGCAGGCCGAGACCGAGATCGGCAAGGGCATGTATCGCGGGCCAATGCATGGCATCCCGATCGCGGTGAAGGATCTGTGCTTTACCAAGGGCATTACCACGACCGGGGGCATGACCATCCATGCCGATTTCAAGCCGGATCACGATGCCACGGTCGTCAGCAAACTGGCCACGGCCGGCTCGGTGCTGCTGGGCAAGCTGCACATGACCGAAGGGGCAACGCTCGAACACCATCCCGAACTGCCCGAGCCGGTCAATCCCTGGAAGAGCGACCTGTGGACCGGGGTTTCCTCCTCGGGCTCGGGCGTTTCGGCAGCAGCGGGCCTCGCCTATGCCACGATTGGCTCGGATACCGATCCGCTTTCCATCGGCCTGTCACGGCCTGACCGGGGTGAAACCCACCTGGGGGTTGATCAGCCGGTTCGGCATTTTTGATCTGGCCGCCACCTTCGATCACCTGGGACCCATGGCGCGGTCGGCTGCCGATGCGGCCGCCATGTTGCAAACTCTGGCCGGGTGGGACGCCAAGGACACGACCACGCTGCCGGGCGCGGTGCCCGACTATCTGGGCACGCTCGACGGCGTTCACGGCGCCCGCGGCGTGCATATCGGCCTCGACTGGGACTATGCCGCCACCGATGCCGACCCGGTCACCATCGGCTTTATCGAAGACGCCGTGCGTGTGCTCGGCGATATCGGCGCCTTGACCCGGCCGGTCAAATTCCCGTCGACCGATCCGCTCCTCGCCTACACCATGCCCATGACCATGGCCGAAACCGCCGCGCATCACGACAAGACCTATCCCAGCCAGGCGGATCGCTATGGACCCAGCTTTGCGGGCATGATCGAGACGGGTCGCACCGCCGATCCGGTGCTGATCGGCCACGGCATGGTGGAACGGCAGAAATTCCGCGGGGCGGTCGTCGCCATGTTCGAGGAGATCGAGGTCTTCGTCATGCCCGTCTTCCGCAAGGGCACCCCAACCTGGTCGGAAGTGCGCGCCGCCGTGGCCGAGGATTTCAGCATTATCGGCAAGTTCACCTCGCCGTTCAACGCCACCGGCACTCCCACGGTCACCCTGCCCTGCGGCTATACCGAGGATGGCCGTCCAGTCGCCTTTCAGCTGGCCGGCGCGCATGGCTCGGAGGCGCTGCTGCTCAAGGTGGCGCATGCCTATCAGCAGGCCACCGACTGGCACACCCGGCGGCCACCGGGATTCTAAGCCCCGTCTCCTGAGGCCGGCTGCAGCGGCGGCGGGCTAACTTGGCACCTGGCGCGACCATCGCCAGGTGTTCTTTTCTGCGTGCGCTGCGCGCGAGTCCCACGCGTCTAGCGCGGCCCGGGCCACGAAGGGCTATTGAATGAGTTCGCGCAGCAGGTTGCGCAACTCGGTGGCGCCCTCTGATTCCAGCAGTTCGACCAGCCGCTGCTCCTGGGCGCTGGACACGCCGCGCAGCCGCTTGAACAGGGCCTTGCCGGCGGGCGCGGTCAGAATCAGCACCCGGCGGCGATCGCCGGGATCGGGGGCCCGATAAACCAGACCATCGGCCACCATCTTGTCGATGATCTTGGTCAGCGTTGGGGGCTCTATCAGCGACTGCCCAGCAATCTCTCCCATGGCGCTGGGTTCACTGGCATCAAGCACTTCGAGAATGCGGAACTGTTCGATGGGCACGCCGCCTGGACGCAATCGCTCTTCCAGTTCGTTCTCGAGCTGGCGATTGACACTGGCAATCATGTAAGCGAGCTGATCCTTCATCCGCGTGGCGGCCATCTACCCCTCCTTCGACTATTGTTAGTTCCAGGTTCCATCAATCTGCAAGCCGTGAGCCGCGGATCGACAGACGGATCGCGCCGGCTCTTGCCGTGCGCGTGCCCCTGGCATCCTATCTTAATCGCCAAAGCGACTCGCAGCACTGAATAGCACCGCAAGTACACACTAACAATATTTCATTTTCAATTAATGCCTACGGGTGCTT
This sequence comes from uncultured Devosia sp., assembly GCA_963975335.1. Classification (GTDB taxonomy): domain Bacteria; phylum Pseudomonadota; class Alphaproteobacteria; order Rhizobiales; family Devosiaceae; genus Devosia. The sequence goes on from CAXBHD010000045.1 coordinate 9,393, forward strand.
CCCGAGCAAATCAATGCGACAGCGACGCGACCACCTGCAGGGTGACCCCGTCGGCCTGGCCCAGATAGACGGCCGGCCTCTGGCCATGACCATTCGAGCGATCGGCCAGCCGATGGCGGGCGGCCAGGCGCGACATCGGGCGCTGCAGATGTCGGGCCAGGGCGAGGCTGTTGCGGGTCTGCAGTTCATTGGCCAGCCCGGCCAAGACATGCAGCCCTTCGTAGCAGCCAACGCTGGCCGCCGAGACGGGGGGCGCCAGTTCGCCAAAGGCGTCGTGATAGAGTTCAAGGAAATGATCATTGTAGCGCGAGTGGTGATCGGCGAAAAAGCTCGCCGCCGTGAAGAGATTGGTCGAAGCCTCGGTGCCGATCCCACAGATCACGGTCTCATCGACAATCAATCCGAAACGCAGCATTTTCTCATCCAGCCCGGCCGCCGCAAAGGCCCGGTTGAACTCCACTGAATTGAGGCCCACCAGCGCCTGGATGACCACCTGAGCGCCGCTCTGCACAATGGTTTGCAGCAAGGCGGAATAGTCGGCCACCTGCATGGGAACAATGGCCTGCCCCACCAGATTGCCGCCCTGCCGGCGCAGCAGGCGCTTGGTGGTGCTCAGCGCCAAGCGGGGCCAGATATAGTCATTGCCGATGAAGAAGAAGCGCTCCGCCTTCTTTTCGGTGCGCAGCCAGTGCAGCGACGGCCCCATCAGCTCATCATCGGAACTGCCGATGGCCACGGTGGCCGGTCCGCAGGCAATTCCCTCATATTGGGGCGTATATATATAGGGCACCTGACTGGAGAGGCGCTGGCTTACCGCATCGCGAATATTGCTGGTGTGACCGCCGATAACGGCGTCCACGCCCTCGACATCGAGCAACGTATCCACGGCGCTGAGGGCCTCGGTAACCGAGAAGCCGCAATCGGCATAGATCAGCTCGATGGGCTCACCCAATATGCCGCCGGCCGCATTGATTTCGGCGGCGCCCACCAGGGCTGCGGCATCCATCGAAGGTGCCCACATGCCTGCGACCCCGGTCCGGGGATGTAACAAGCCAACCCGCATCGCTCCGCCTTTCATCCTTGGGGGACGACCGGACGCCGCCTGCCTGCGGTCCGTTCAAATCCCGATCAAACAATTGCCGTTGCAAGTTTTGTCGCAGCACCAGCGGACACACTGCAACGCGCCATCGGGCATGTCAAATCTTTGATGCATATTTGACCATGCAGTCAAACTGCCTATTTTTTGATCTCACTGGGCCGCAATAAAATAACTTGCAGTTTGGATATTTTCATAATTGACTATCCATATCGATTTTATCTGGAGGCCCGGATGGACGCGCGAAGCCCAGCTGCCCTGGCGGCGGAAGATCTGCATTACCTCAGCCTCATGGAGATCTCGGCGCTGATCCGCAGTCGCGTCGTCAGCCCGGTCACCGTCACCGAGGCGCTGCTGGAGCGCATCCATGAAGTCGACGGCAGGCTCAAAAGCTATACGACGGTGGTCGCCGAGCATGCCATGGCCGCCGCCAGAACCGCTGAGGCGGAATTGCGGGCGGGGTTCTGGCGCGGACCGCTGCATGGCGTTCCGGTCGCGGTCAAGGATCTGTGCGACACCACTTTTGCGCCCACCAGCGCCGGCATGTTCATCCATGCCGATCACATGGCCAGCGCCAATGCCACGGTGGTTGACCGGCTCGAAGCGGCCGGCGCGGTGATCCTGGGCAAGCTGTCGATGACCGAGGGGGCGATGTCCGGTCATCACCCCCGGATGAAGACACCGGTCAATCCATGGCTGGCCGAGGCCTGGACCGGCGTTTCCTCGTCGGGCTCCGGCGTCGCCACGGCTGCCGGGCTCTGCTACGCAGCGCTGGGTTCGGATACGGGAGGCTCGATCCGGCTGCCCTCGACGGCCAATGGCCTTGTCGGCGTCAAGCCGAGCTGGGGCCGGGTCAGCCGCGCGGGCGTCTGGGCACTGGCAGATTCGCTCGATCATATAGGCCCCATGACCCGCAGCGTCGGTGACGCGGCCGCCGTGCTGGCCGTCATTGCCGGACACGACAGCCGCGACAGCACCGCGCTCAACGAACCCGTCCCCGACTACCTGGCCGCCTTGGGCAGCTCCATTGCCGGGCTGCGCATCGGCCTCGATGAGGGCTATGTCTATGGCCAGAGCGATCCGCAGATCGTGGCCATGCTGCGCGCCACCATCGCCACCTTCGAATCCCTGGGGGCCCGCATAGTGCCGGTCCGCTTTCCCGATCTCAGCCAGCTGGCCGATTACTGGATGAAAATCTGCGCCGCCGAATGCGCCGCCGCCCACAAGGCCACCTTTCCCAGCCGGCGCGACGAATACGGCCCGGCCCTGACCGGCTATCTCGACATCGGACACGCGATCTCAGCGCTCGAACTCGCCGAAGCCATGCAGTATCGGCTCAAGCTGGTCGGCGCGGTCAAACGCGCCATGCTCGATTGCGACATGCTGCTCGTTCCGGGCATTTCAACGCCGATCATGGATGGCGCGGCCTGGGAGCGACCCATGGATGCCAGCGGCATTGATGGCATCCTGCGCTTCACCGCGGTTTTCGACATGACCGGGCAGCCGACAATTTCGCTCAATGGCGGCATCGACACGCGTGGTCTGCCCATGGGGTTCCAGCTGGTTGGCCACCACCTGACCGAGAGCGCTCTGTTCAGAGCCGGCCATGCCTTCCAGTCCGTCACCGACTGGCACACCAGACACCCCGTTCTCGCCGCCTAGTTCGCCTCACAGCAAAGGACCCAGCCATGCATAAGAGCTTTATTCCCCAGCATATCAAGGATCGCGTGCGCAAGGTGCGCGGTGCCGACCATGTGTTTGACAGCGTCGACATGAGCCGGACAGCGCATGTGATCGTCGACATGCAGGTGGGCTTTTGTGCCGAGGGCGCGCCCATCGAAGTGCCCATGACGCGGCAGATCTTTCCGGCGATCAACGCGGTTGCATCGGCCGTGCGCGATGCCGGCGGCACCAATGTCTTCCTGCGCTACACCTATGATCCGGCCGAGAAACTGGCCTGGGACAGCTGGTTCAAGAACTATCTGGGCCAGACCGAGCTCGACAATCAGGCGCAGTTTGCCCGCGGCGCCACCAATTGGCAGCTCTCGCCCGAACTCGAGATCACCGCCGACGATCTCATTATCGACAAGACCCGGTTCTCCGCGCTGATCCCCGAGACCTGCGACATGGATGCCCAGCTCAAGGCCAGGGGCATCGATACGCTGATCATTACCGGCACGCTGACCAATTGCTGCTGCGAGAGCACGGCCCGGGACGCGCTGCAGATGGGCTACAAGGTCATCTTCCTCACCGACGGCAATGCCACGCTCAGCGACGAGGAGCACAATGCCACGCTGATCAGCATGTACACCATTTTCGCCGACGTGATGGACAGCGACCGCCTGCTGTCACTGATCGAGCGCGCCGCCGACGCCCAGGCAGCCGCCTGACGATCGCGCCGGCCCCGCCCCCGGGACCGCCCCTGCCACCCCATTCTTGAGGAGCCTGTCGATGAATGCCGTCAATTCTGCCGTGCCGGTCGCCGAAATCGATGTCAGCGAGCTGACCATTGCCGAAGTGCAGGAAGGTTTTGCCAGCGGAAGGTTTACCTCGGAAAGCCTGACTCTGGCCTTTCTGGCGCGGATCGAGCGCTACGAGCCGTTCTACAATGCCTTTACCTTCATGAATCCGGACGCCCTGGCGGTCGCCAGGGCCATGGATGCCCGGCGTGCTGCTGGCGAGGCACTGGGGCCGCTGGCCGGCGTGCCCGTGGTCATCAAGGAGGCGATGGATTTTGTCGGCCTGCCCTCGACCGCCGGCTGGGCGGAACTGTCGAGCCGCGCCGGCGGCTTCGACCTGATGCCCGAGCGCGATGCGCCCGTCGTGGCGCGCCTCAAGGCGGCGGGCGCGGTGATCCTGGGCAAGACCAATATTCCCGCCTTCAGCCATGACGGCGCCCGGGCCAATTCCAGCTGGGACGGCCCCACCTATAATGCGGTCAACCGCGCCATTGCCCCGGGCGCCAGTTCGAGCGGCACGGGCACGGCCATTTCGGGCAGCTTTGCCGTGGTCGGCCTCGCCGAAGAAACCGGTGGCTCGATCCAGAATCCCGGTGCCGCGCAGAGCCTGGTCAGCGTCAAGCCGACCTTCGCGCTGGTCCCCAATAGCGGCGTGGCGCCGCTGGCCGGCTCAACCCGCGACGTCGTGGGCCCGCATGCCCGCACGGTGCGCGATGCCGCCATTCTGCTCGACATTCTGGCCGGCTATACTGCCGAAGACCCCAAGACCGTTGCCGCCATCGGCAATGTACCGGCTGGCGGCTACACATCCCGGCTCAGCACCACCGCACTCAAGGGCGCCCGGGTGGGCCTTTATGGCAGCGGCTGGCGGCAACAGGCGCTGACCCCAGAAGCGGCGACGCTCTATGCCAAGGCAAGCGCCGAACTGGCAGCCCGTGGCGCCACCCTTGTGGACGATCCCTTTGCCGGCACCGACTTCGCCAGCCTCGCCGCCCAGGATATGGAATTCGATCCGCGGGGCATGGAATCGATGGCCCATGACTTCGAGCTTTATCTGCGCCGGCTAGGCCCATCGGCGGCGGCCAATTCCTTTGCCGCGCTCAAGGCCAAGCTCAAGACCGACCCCTTTGCCGACGATACGCTGCTGGGCATCCATCCCAAGCAGTTGCCGGTGCTCAAGGCGTCGCTGGACGATCCCACCGCCATACCCGATCTCAGCGCCTTTCACGCGGCACGCGAGGCCTATCTGACGACCTTCAACGGCGTGATGACGAAACACAAGCTCGACCTGCTAGCCTTTCCGCAGGTCTGGTCCGACTTGCCGGGGATTTTCGACAAGACCGAGTTTCCCGCGACCACGGTGTCGGAGATCAATATTGCCGGCCTGCCGGGCGTTACCGTGCCTGCCGGTCAGTTCGCCAGCGGGGCGCCGTTCTGCCTGATCCTGGTCGGCCCGATGTGGAGCGAGGCAGATCTGTTGGCCTATGCCTATGATTACGAACAGGCCACCAGGCACCGCATCGTGCCGGTGCTGGAAGACTGGCCCTTCGCCGCCCCATAATTCTCAAAACACTGTCCGAGGGTTCACGCCCCGAAAGGCTATCATGCGCAGACTGTTCATCATCGCCGCCAGCTTTCTCATCCCCACCACTGCCTTTGCCCATACCGGCGCCATGGGTCATGATCTGGCCCACGGTTTTGCCCATCCGCTGGGGGGGCTTGATCACGTGCTGGCCATGGTCGCCGTCGGCACCCTGGCCGCCACGCTGGGCGGCCGGGCCAGCTGGGCACTACCGCTGAGCTTTGTGACCATGATGGTGGCAGGCTTTGCGCTGGGCATGCTGCAGCTGAACCTGCCTTTGGCTGAATTCGCCATTGTGCTGTCCGTGATCGCCATTGGGGGCGCCATTGCCTGGGCCGGCCCGCTATCGCTGGCAGCGGCAATGGCCTTGGTGGGCGCATTCGCAGTGTTCCATGGCTATGCCCATGGCATGGAAGCCCCGGTATCGGCATCCGCCCTGCCCTATATTTCTGGCTTTGTCGCTGCCACGGCGCTGCTGCATGCTGCCGGCCTGGCCGGAACCCTGGCTCTGTTACGGCTGAGCAAGCGTCATGGCCACGCCATCGGACGCATCACCGGCGGCGCCTTTGTCCTGGGTGGCCTCGGATTGCTTCTGGGCTGGCTGTGATACGCCTCCTGCTCAAGGCAAACACACCGAAAATGCACTAAGCGGCGGTAGTCAACCCAACGGTAACCCCGGCGCTTTAGATATCGGTCAGAGCGCTTGGCCTGCCCAATTTCCTCTCCATCAAGGCCGCCTGTAGCGCAGCAGGAGGCGCCTTTGTGGCACGGATTCGGACACATACAGGCAGAGTACCTGCGGCTAGAGCGGGCAAGCCTAGCCTTTTCAGGTATATAGTTGATCTGCGAATAGGGAAACTGGAGCGGGTAGCGGGAATCGAACCCGCATATTCAGCTTGGAAGGCTGCTGCTCTACCACTGAGCTATACCCGCCCGGTCGAGGACCGATGACAAGCCATTAGCCCGAGAGGGCCGCGCCTGCAAGTCCCGCGATGGCCTGCAGGGCTATTGGGGAAAACGGAGCTGCCATGCTGGTCGGGATCAATCTGCTTTGCCTCAGCGGCTTCATCGAAGCCAGCCATCTCGAACAGCTGCACCAGCTCAAGGGGCTCGGCTATGACGGGGTTGAAGTGCCGGTGCTGCGCGGCGGACCCGACCATTATGCCTGGCTGGGCCGCGAGCTCGACCGGATCGGCCTGCGCCGGACGGCGACATCGGTGATTCCCTCGGTTCTGGCCAACCCGGTCAGCCCCGATCCCGGCGAGCGCGCGGCCGGGCGCGCCCATCTCGACTGGGCCCTCGACTGCGCCATCGCGCTGGGCGCCGAAAGCCTGGGCGGCCCGATTCATGCGCCGATCGGCCATTTCACCGGGGCGGGCCCGACGCCGGAGGAGTGGCGCCATGGTGCCGCCGCCCATCACGCTTTGGCCGACCGCGCCGCCCGCAACGGGCTTTATCTCAGCCTCGAGCCGCTCAACCGCTTCGAGACCTATTTCCTCAACACCATGGCACAGGCCCGCGACTATCTCGCTTTGGTCGATCACCCGGCCCTGCGCATCATGTATGATACTTTCCATGCCCATATCGAGGAGCAGAGCCAGCCCCGCGCCATTGCCGCGATCGGCGCCCATCTGGGCGTGCTGCATGTGTCGGAAAACGACCGCGGCATTCCCGGCCGGGGCCAGATCGATTTTGCCGCCGTTTTCGCTTCGATACGCGCCACCGGATTTGACGGCTGGGTGACGGTGGAGGCCTTTGGCGCCGGCCTGCCGGAACTGGCCGCCGCTACCCGCGTCTGGCGGCCGCTCTTTCCCGACCACGCCACGCTGTTTGTCGAATCCGAGCGTTTCATCCGCCAGCACTGGGCCGCGGCGGCGCTCTGATCCGTCAGCGCGGCTAGCCGTTGCGGCCATGATCCTGACTAAGCATTTCCTCGCCCACCGGTTTTTTGCCATGCTTTGCGGATGGGGAGTTGACACTCCTGTCACAGACCACCATAAACCGCCCCGACGACGCGCCTTGGCGCAGCGTCATCCTACCCAAGCGACGTTGTAGTGGAGGGGTGGGAGAGTGGTTAAATCCATCAGACTGTAAATCTGACCGCTTAG
>CAXBHD010000046.1:0-16529 GCA_963975335.1 uncultured Devosia sp.
CAGCATCAAGACATCGCCGAGAGGCCTTCACCCCTCACCCGGCGCTGCGCGCCGACCTCTCCCCTGAGGGGCGAGGTGATCTGAAGGCCTGAAGGCTTGCTTGTCCTGCCGCCACGACCGACAATGCACCCAAAGGGAGCAGGGTCATGGCTGAGAGCAAGCAGATCGTGGGCGGCGGGCCCAAGAAGGTTCTCTATACGCTGGCCACTATTGGCCGCATGGGCGTGGGCAAGGCTGCCAAGGCGCTGACCGCCAAGAATGCCTGCAAGGCCTGTGCCTATGGCATGGGCGGGCAGCGCGGCGGCATGACCAATGAGCTCGATGAGTTTCCCTCGGTCTGCAACAAGAGCGTGCAGGCGCAATCGACCGATATCCAGCCCGCCATTCCGCTGCCGATCTTCGAGCATGAAATCGCCGATCTGGCGGAGCTGACGGGCAAGGAGATGGAGCATCTGGGCCGGCTCGGGACGCCGCTGTTCAAGGCGCGCGGGGCGCAGCGCTTCACGCCGGTGGACTGGGACTTTGCCCTCAGCCATGCGGCGCAGAAGCTGGCGGCGACCGAGCCGCAGCGCAGTTTCTTTTATTCCTCGGGCCGCTCGTCCAATGAGGCGGGGTTCATCTTCCAGCTGCTCGCCCGGGCCTATGGCACCAATAATGTCAACAATTGCTCGTATTACTGCCACCAGGCGACCAGCGAGGGCCTCGCCACCACGATCGGCAAGGGCACGTCGAGCGTCGAGCTGGAAGACCTGACCGGGGCCGACCTGATCTTTGTCATTGGCGCCAATCCGTCATCGAACCATCCGCGCTTCATCCACATGCTCAAGAACTGCCGCGAGCGGGGCGGGCAGGTAATCGTCATCAATCCGGCCAGGGAGCCGGGCCTGGTGAAATTTGCGGTGCCCAAATCGCCCCGCTCCATGCTCAAGGGCGGCAGCGAGATCGCCTCGGATTACTGCCAGCCGCGCATCGGCAGCGACATTGCGCTGATGAAGGGGATTGCCAAGGCGGTGCTCGAACTGGGGCTGGAGGACCGCGCTTTCATTGCGGCCCATGCCAATGGCTTCGACGGATTTGCAGCCGATCTCACGGCGCTGAGCTGGGAGACGGTCACGGATGCCTGTGGCATCAGCCAGGCGGAAATCACCCATCTGGCGCGGCAATATGGGCGGGCCGAGCATGCCGTCTTTGCCTGGGGCATGGGCATGACCCATCACGTGCATGGCGTGGCCAATGTCGAGGCCATCGCCAATCTGGCGCTGCTGCGCGGCATGGTGGGCAAGCGCTTTGCCGGACTCTTGCCGCTGCGCGGCCATTCCAATGTGCAGGGCATTGGCACGATCGGGGTCAAGCCGGTGCTGGCCAGGGACGTGCTGGAAAAGATGGAGGCGGCCTTTGGCGTCACCTTTCCGGCGGAACAGGGCATGGACACCATGGCCTGCCTCAAGGCGGCCGAGGCCGGGCAAATCGACAGCGCGGTGATCATGGGGGGCAATCTCTGGGGCGCGACGCCCGATACCGGCTTTGCCAGCCGGGCCATGGCGGCGATCGGGTTCAAGCTGTTTCTGACCACCACGCTCAATATGGGGCATGTGCATGGGCTGGGGGATGGCGAGGTGATGATCCTGCCGGTAACGGCGCGCGACGAGGAATGGGAGCCCACGACGCAGGAATCCATGTTCAACTATGTGCGCCTGAGCGATGGCGGCATTTGCCGGCTGGACAATGTGCGGCCGGAAAGCGTGATCTTGGGGGAGATCGGTGCGCGCGTGCTGCCCAATGGGCCCATCGATTTCAAGGCTTTCAGTGCCCATGCCAAGGTGCGCGACGCCATTGCCGCCATCGTGCCGGGCATGGAAGCGCTGGCCGATATCGATGTCGCCAAGCGCGAATTCCACATCAAGAGCCGGGTCATGCATAGTCCGCAATTCGGCACCGCGGATGGCATGGCCCATTTCGTGGTGACGCCGCTGCCGGCCAGCCCCAGGGGTCAGCTCAGCCTCGCCACGGTGCGCAGCGAGGGCCAGTTCAATACCATCATCTATGAAGAGACCGACAGCTATCGCGGCGGGGCGGGGCGCGATGCGGTGTTTCTCAATGCCCAGGACATGGCCGGGTTCGGCGTCAGCGAGGGGCAGGTGGTGACCCTGGCCTCCGATGTCGGGCGCATGCGGGCGGTGGCGCGGGCCTTTGACCTGCCGCGCGGCAGCGCCATGGCCTATTATCCGGAAGCCAATGTCCTGGTGGGGACGGCGGTGGATCCGCGCAGCAAGACGCCGGCCTTCAAATCGGTGCCGGTCTGGCTCGAGGCGGGCCTTTAGTCCGGCAGGAGCGAAAAGGCCGGCGCCCCCGGCAATTCGTTTACCATGTGGTTACTATAGCCGGGCATAGTTCAACTTTGAAACTATTCGTATTTTGACGGTTTTACTGCTTAAATTTTAGGCACTCTTATTGTTCAGGCTTTTCGTGCAATTGGGGCACAGTCATGACTAATAACGGCAAGTCGGGTGTCATTGCATCGCCCCGTGCCATGCGCGTCGTCATGGATGGTATCGGCAGCGAGCTGCAAAGCTACGCCACCAATAACCTGCAGATCGTCAAGCAGACCAAATTGCTGGCCATCAATGCCATTATCGAGGCCGCCAGGGCCGGGGATTCCGGCAAGGGCTTTGCCGTGGTGGCCGATGAAGTGCAGCACCTGGCCGAGCGCGCCGCCGATATCGCCACGCGGTTCCAGGATGTGCTGATGGGGCGGATTTCGCTCAGCCGCAGCATGAGCGAAACGCTGGTCGAGGAAATGGAAGGCGTGCGGCTGATCGATCTGGCCCAGACGCTGGTGCAGCTGATCGTGCGCAACCTTTATGAGCGCACCGCCGATGTGCGCTGGTGGGCCACCGATACAGCCTTCTGGGAGGCGCTGGGCGACCCCCAGCCAGGCAAGCTGGCTTTTGCCGCCGACCGGCTGGCCACGATCAACCGCTTTTACAGCGTCTATTGCGATCTGGTGCTGACCGACACGCGCGGCCGGGTCGTGGCCAGCGCCAATGGCCAGCATGCACGGCAGCTGCTGGGGCAGGATTTTTCCCGCGAGACCTGGTTCCGGGCGGCGCTGGCGACCAAGAGCGGCGACGATTATGCGGTGGGCGAGGTGACGGCAAGCGAGCCGCATGGCGGGCGCGAAGTGCTGGTCTACAGCACGGCGGTGCGTGGCCAGGGCCGGGCCGATGGCGTCGTGCTGGGCACGCTGGGGGTCTATTTCGACTGGCAGGCGCAGGGGCGTTCAATCGTCGAGACCGAGGCCGCCCTGCCGCCCAAAGTGGCCGAGCGCACCGAGGTGATGCTGCTCGACGCGCGGGGGCGGATGATTGCCACCACACGGTCGGAACATCGCTTCGCCAATTTCGACCTGCGCCATGAAGGGCGGGCGCGCGGCAGCTATTATGACGGCAGGGGCAATATCGTCGCCTTCGCCAAGACGCTGGGCTATCAGGAATATGACGGGCTGGGCTGGTGGGGCGTGGTGGTGCAGCGCACCGAGCAGGACGATACGATCAAGCAGGCGCTGGGGCTGACGGGCTAGGCGCGCGGATAGGCGACATAGGCGAAGCGCGCGCTGTCGGGGGCCCAGGAATTGACATTGATGGTGCCCTGGCCGCCGAAAAAGGCAACGATGTCGCGCTGGTCGCTGCCATCGGGGCGCATCATGCGCAGGATCACATCCTTGTCGGCGGGATGGCCCTGGGTGCCGGGCGGATAGCTGAGATAGACCAGGGCAGTGCCATCGGGCGAGACATGGGGAAACCAGTTGACGCGCTCGTCATGGGTCAGCTGCTGCAGGTCGGAGCCGTCAGCGCGCATGCGGAAGCACTGGGCATGGCCGGGCGAGCTGCGTTCCGAATTGAAATAGATCCATTGCCCGTCGGGCGAATATTCCGGCCCGTCATGGGGCAGGTCGAGATCGGTCAGCCTGGTATCGGGGCCGCCGGCAGCGGGAATGGTGAAGATATTAACGCGGCGGATGCCCTGCGGCGCCTCGACGGCGACATAGGCCAGGGTCAGCCCATCGGGGCTGATGCCATGCAGGTAATAATGGTGCGGCGTGGCATGGCTGTTGGAGACGCGGCGCGGTGATCCGCCGGCCAGCGGCACGGCATAGAGGTGGCCGTCATCGGCGCTGACATAGATGGTCTGACCATCGGGGGCGAGCACGTGGTCATTGTTGAGATCGCGCCGCGCGCCGGTATCGATCCTTGCCGGTTCGCCGGCGCTGGCCGGAATGCGCCAGAGTTCGCCACCGGCATTGAAGACCAGGGTCTGGCCGTCCGGCGTCCAGTTGGGTGCCTCGATCACTGCGTCAGCGGTGAAAATAATGTCGCGGCCACTGCCATCGGCATTGATAATGCTCAGTTCGGCGCGCTGGCCGGGGGCAAGGCTGCGGCCGCGGCGGACAAAATCTGGCTTGGTCATGGCGATCTCCCGGCGACGCTGGCGGCCGCTTCTGCCTGCACTATCGGCAGAAGCGGCCGCTTTGGCTAGTCGGCTAGGCGGCGGGCTCACTGGCCGGTTCGGCCTCGGGGGCCGGTGCGGTACCCGGTGCCGGGGCTGGCGCCGTTTCGGGTGCAGGGGCGGGTTCAGCTTGGGTTGCCGGTGCCGCTTCGGGCGCCGGGCCCATCTGCATGATGGTGGGCTTGGCGGTGAGCAGCCTGTCGGCCATGGCCTTGACGTCCTCGATGGTCACCGCATTGATCAGATCGCCGCGGCGCGCGACATAATCGATGCCCAGGTCCCAGCGCTGCAGGCTGATCAGCGTATTGGCGATGGCGGCCGACGAGGTCAGCTGCTCGATCGGGAAGGACCCGATGAGATATTGCTTGGCGGCTTCCAGCTCCTCTGGCGTCGGGCCATTGGCCGCGAGGTCGGCGACCACAGCCTCGATGACGGAGAGGGTTTCGCTGGCGCGGTCGGCGCGGGTCGAGGTGCCGATGATCAGCGAGTTGCTATGCACCTGATTGCTCAGATTGGCCGAGATGCCATAGGTGAGGCCGCGCTTTTCGCGCACCTCGGTGGTGAGGCGCGAGCTGAAGGCGTCGCCGCCCAGGATATGGGCCATGATATAGGCAGTGAAATAGTCGGGGTCGCGCCGGTCGAGGCCGGGATAGGCCATGAAGATGGTGGTCTGGGGCAGGGGGTAATCCACCCGCAGGTCCTGGCCCAGGACGGGCGCGATATCGGCGATCGGCGTCAGGGTCGGGGCCGCGGGCAGCCCGGCAAAGAGCGTGTCGAGCATGGCAGCGGCCTCTTCGGCGTCGATGGCGCCGACAATGGCCACATGCAGGTTGTCGCGGGCGAACAGATCCTGATGGCGCTGGCGCAGATCCTCGGCGGTGAGGGTGGCCAGGGTTTCCGGGGTGCCCTCGCTGCGGCGGGCATAGGGATGCTCGCCATAAAGGGCGGTGGCCCATTGCCGCTGGGCGGCTGTGCTCGGATCCTGGGCATCGGCGATGATGCCCGTCACCAGCTGGGCGCGCATGCGATCGATCGGGTTCTGGTCGAAACGCGGCGCCTCGATGGCCAGCTTGAGCAGGCCCACGGCCTCGTCGCGCTGCTCGGCCAGCATGCGCATCGAGCCATAGAGGGCGTCATTGTCGGCATTAAAGCCCATTTCGGCGCCGGCATTGTCCAGCGCGATCTGGAAGGTCTCGCTGTCGAGATCGCCCGCGCCCTCGTCAAAAAGCGTGGTCAGCAGGGTGGTCAGACCCTCCTTGCCCGCGGGGTCCTGGGTGGTGCCGCCCTCGAAGGAAAAGCGGATGGTGACGATGGGGACGGCGTAGTCCTCCACCAGCCAGGCCTTGATGCCCTGGGGCGAGGTGATGTCCTGAAACACCACTTCGGCATGGGCGGGCAGAGCCAGCATCAGGCTGGTCGTGGCAATGGCCAGGGCGGCGAGCGGCCGGCGGAACAGATCAAAAACGGTCATGGCTTATTGCGCTCCGGTTTCGGGCGGCAGCAGATAGCTGGTCACGGCGATGGATGGATCGAGATATTTGGCGGCGACGGCCTGCACCTGCTCAGGGGTGACGGCGCGGATGCGGGCAGGCCATTCGGCAATGTCCTCGACGGAGCCGCCGGTGGCCAGCGCGCTGCCATACATGCGGGCCATGTTCTGCTGGGCGTCGCTGGCAAAGACCAGGTTGCGCAGGTAGCGGGCCTTGGCGCTGTCGAGTTCGTCACTGGTGACGCCATCGGCAATCAGCCGGGCCAGTTCGGCGTCAACGGCGGTTTCGACTTCGGCCAGGCTATGGTCGCCCTGCGGAGCGCCATAAATGGCAAAGCCGCTGGGATCATAGGCACCGCCATCATAGGCGGCGCCGGCCTGGGCGGCGATTCGGGCCTTGACCACCAGTTCCTGATAGAAGCGGCTGCGGCTGCTGCCGCCGAGGATTTCCGACAGCAGGTCGAGCGCCTCGGCCTCGCCGGGCTCGGCAGTGCGATAGGTGGGGACGACCCAGGAGCGCATGAAGCTGGGCAGGCCGACGCGCGGATCGGTCAGGGTGACGCTGGCGCTGGTATTGCGTTCGGGCTCGGTGGGACGGACGCGCGGCGGCAGGTCGGGACCACGCTCGACCTGGCCATAGCTGGCTTCGGCGAGGCTGCGCACGGTGTCGGCATCGACATCGCCGGCGACGACGAGGACGGCATTATTGGGCGCATAATAGGCGTCGTAGAAGGCGATGGCGTCGTCGCGGTTGAGCTCTTCCATCTCGTGCATCCAGCCGATAATGGGGATGCCATAGGGGTGGTTCTGATACAGCGTGGCGGCGAATTCTTCGCCAAGCAGGGCCTGCGGACTGCCTTCGACACGCTGGCGGCGCTCCTCGAGCACCACATCGCGCTCGGCGCCGATGACATCCTCGCTCAATACCAGGCCGCGCATGCGATCGGCCTCAAACGCCATCATCTCGCCCAGCGCTTCGGCCGGCACCGTCTCGAAATAGGCGGTGACGTCGGCCGAGGTAAAGGCATTGAGATTGCCGCCCAGGGCGGAGACGGCCGTATCGAGCGCCCCGGCGGGAAAGCGCTCGGTGCCCTTGAACATCAGGTGCTCGAAGAAATGGGCGATGCCGGATTTGCCCGCCGGCTCATCGGCACTGCCCACCTTGTACCAGACCATATGGGTGACGACGGGGGCGCGATGATCGGGGATCACCACGACTTCAAGGCCATTGTCGAGCACGAAATAGTCGACCGCATTGTCCGGCTGGGGCGCGGCGGGCTGGGCCAGCGCCGGCTGCAGCAGCAGGCCAGCGCAAGTGAGCGCCAGCAATGGGGCGCGCAGGGCATATCGGGTGATCATCGGCAGGCTCCCGGGGAATTTGGATGGGGCAGGAATAGACGAGATCGTCGCCGAGGGGGAAGCAATTATCCGTCAGTGGCGGGAGGTAGGGGGATGATGCGGCGAGAGTGCGGCGGCCTCAGGCCGCCGCTGCGGTGTCGCTGCCGCCAAAGCGGCGCACCAGATCCTCGGCATCGGCGACCAGCCGGGCCACGTCTTCGGGGCTGAAGTCGCGCTTTTCATAGTCGAGCAGAGCCAGCGCGCCGACACAGCTGCCATCGGCCAGCACCAGGGGTACGGCGGCATAGAGGTCGATGCCATTGGTCTGCAGATAGGCATTGTCGCCCACCAGGGGATGGGGCGCCTTGGAATGCACGATCAGCGGCCGGCGCGTTTCGGCGACGATCGAGGTCAGGCGGAAGGCGGCGTCGTCCTCGATGTGGCGCTCGTCATGCAGCAGGTTGATGGTGGCGAAAGGAATGTCGAAACTGTCGGCAATCTGCTGGATGGCGCGACCGAGGGCGTCGTCGCCGCGACCGGCACCGGCAAAGGGCTCGATCTGGCCACTGTCCTGGCGGTCGAGCACTTCAAACTGCCGGGCACTGGCAAGGACGCCGTCGACCGTGTCGTCGAGCGAGCGATAGATGGCGTCGACATGCAGGGTATCGTTGGATTCAGGGGTGCTGAGGTCGCTGAAGGCGCAGACAATGAGGCGGATATCGGGGGCCATGCGGCTCATGCGCCGGGCGACGTAGCGGGTCTGGGCGCGGATATCGTCGCCCATGAAGACCAGCACCATGGTTTCAACGCCCTCGAGATCGAGCCGACCAATGGCTTCCTGGCGGACCGCCACCGGCGGCAGCACGCGGCTGGCAATGCCCTCGCCGGCCAGGCGAATGGCCAGCACGGTGGCGGCGCATTCGTCGATCTCGTTGCGACCGCCGATCAGCAGGATCGGGCTGTGCTCGGGCCAGTCGATCTCGGTGACGTCGGCGACCAGGGCCTCGAAGGATTGCACCAGCTGGCGCCGCTGGGGCAGCGCCTCGGGGCCATCGGCCAGCTCGCTGCTGGCCAGGCGCAGCGCCGGCATCAGGATGTCGTCGAGATAGTGCCGGGTATTATGCGCCTCGATATGATCCTCGGTCATCTCGATGGCGTCCTCCGTCGCGCCGCGCAGCATGCGCTGATAGAGCCGTTCGGGCGGTGACAACACGGGCTCGCTGCCCAGCAGCGTATCGAGGAACTGGAACTGGGGCAGGTGGCGGCCGATGACGACGAGGCATACCGTCATGGGGGTGGCCAGGATCAGGCCCACCGGGCCCCATAGGGTCGCCCAGAACATGGCCGAGAGCAGGATGGCAATGGCCGATACGCCGGTGCTCGAGCCATAAAGGCGCGGCTCGATCATATTGGCGGTGGTCAGGTCGAGCACCAGGAACAGGCTTACCGAGAGCAGCAGCATGTTCCAGCCGGGATCGACGGCAAAGGCCAGCAGGAATGGCACGGTTGCGATGATCAGCGCGCCGACAAAGGGAATGTAGCGGAAAAGGATGATCAGCAGGCCCCAGAGCATGGCGCTGGGGACCCCGATCAGCCAGAGGCCGATGCCAAAGATGGTGCCATAGACGGTGTTGACCGCCAGCTGGATCAGCAGGTAGCGCCCCACGCGCTGGCTGGCATCGGCAATGGCGATATTGGCCTTGGAATAGCGACCGGCGCTGACCAGGCGGATGAAGCGCTCCTGCAGATCGCCGCGCCCCATGAGCAGGAAGATCAGAAAGACGGTGACAATGGCGACGGTGGCGACCGGGCCGATGATCGAGCCCAGTACCGAGCTGAGGATGGCGAGCGGGCCGATCTCGTTGGAAATGGTCACCGGAATCGGGGCGCCGGGCAGGGGCGCCTCGGCGCTGCCATCGACCTGCTGGTTGAGGCCGGACACGGCATTGTTGATCTGGTCGAGCAGGGTATTGTTGCCGAACTGTTCCTGCAGGGCGGCAATCTTGCTGGAAATGGTCGTCTGATAGCCCGGCAATTCCCCCGCCAGATGCATCAATTGCGTGCCGGCCAGATAGGCAAAGCCGACCAGCGCGGCCAGCGCCAGCATGACCGAGAAGATGACGGCAACCGGATCGGGCAGATGCAGCCGGCGGTTGAGCGAGGTCACCAAAGGCGCCAGAGCGAAGGCAATCAGCGTGGCCAGTACCAGCGGCACCAGGATGCCGGCGCCCAGATAGAGCAGGGCGGCAAGCAGCGCGAAAGTGGCTACGCTCTCAAAGACGCTGAGGCGACGAGACGGCTTGGGCGCGAATGGCAATGGACGCTGTAACAAAGCAGTGATCCCTTTGGCTGCAGCAACGCGGCACCGAACAGTCCGTTCCGCCCCCATGCAGGGACGTTGCCCCCAAAGGCGGCTTGCCTTACATAGACGGCAAATTCGAGAACTGCGAAGAGGTCAGCAAGCCCATGGCACGCCAATTCATCTATCATATGGACGGAATGTCCAAGGCCTATGCCGGCGGCAAGAAGGTCCTCGACAATATTCACCTGTCCTTCTACCCCGATGCCAAGATCGGCGTGCTCGGCCCCAATGGCTCGGGCAAGTCGACTTTGCTCAAGATCATGGCCGGCATCGACAAGGAATTCCAGGGTGAAGCCTGGGTCGCCCAGGGCGCCAAGGTGGGCTATCTCAGCCAGGAGCCCGAGCTCGACCCGGCGCTCAACGTGCTGGGCAATGTGATGACCGGGGTCAAGGAGAAGAAGGCCGTCGTCGATCGCTATAACGAATTGATGATGGACTATTCGGACGAGACCGCCGACGAGGCCAGCAAGCTGCAGGACCAGATCGACGCGGAAAATCTGTGGGACCTGGAAAGCCAGGTCGAGGTGGCGATGGAAGCCCTGGGCTGCCCGCCGGCCGATGCCGATGTCACCAAGCTGTCGGGTGGCGAGCGTCGCCGCGTGGCGCTCTGCGCGCTGCTGCTGAGCAAGCCGGACCTGCTGCTGCTCGACGAGCCGACCAACCATCTCGACGCCGAAACCACGGCCTGGCTCGAACGGCACCTGCGCGAATTTGCCGGGGCCGTGCTGATCATCACCCATGATCGCTACTTCCTCGACAATGTCACGGGCTGGATTCTCGAGCTTGATCGCGGTCGCGGCGTGCCCTATGAAGGCAATTACTCGGCCTATCTCACGGCCAAGGCCAAGCGCTTTGCCCAGGAAAAGAGCGAAGACGCGGCGCGCGCCAAGGTGCTCGAGCGCGAGCGCGAATGGATGGGGCAGTCGCCGCAGGCGCGCCAGTCCAAGTCCAAGGCCCGCCTCAAATCCTATGAGGAACTGGTCAAGATCAACGAGGCGCGCACCCAGTCGGGCGTGGCGCAGATCGTCATTCCGGCCGGCGAGCGGCTGGGCCAGAATGTCATCGATATCGAGGGGCTCTCCAAGTCCTATGGCGATCGGCTGCTGATCGACAATCTCAGCTTCAAGGTGCCGCCGGGCGGCATTGTCGGCATTATCGGGCCCAATGGCGCGGGCAAGACCACCTTGTTCCGCATGATGACCGGCCAGGAGACGCCGGATTCGGGGACGGTCACCGTCGCCGAAACGGTCAAGATGGGCTATGTCGACCAGAGCCGCGATAGCCTTGATCCCAACAAGACCGTCTGGGAAGAGATTTCCGAAGGCGACGAAATCCTGCTGCTGGGCAAGCGCGAAGTGAATTCGCGCGCCTATACGAGCTCGTTCAACTTCAAGGGCGGCGACCAGCAGCAGAAGGTGGGCAATCTCTCGGGCGGGCAGCGCAACCGCGTGCACCTGGCCAAGATGCTCAAGAGCGGCTCCAATGTGCTGCTGCTTGACGAGCCGACCAATGATCTGGACACCGAAACCCTCGCCGCGCTCGAAGAGGCGCTCGAGGAATTTGCCGGCTGCGCCATCATCATCAGCCATGATCGCATGTTCCTCGACCGGCTGGCGACGCATATGCTGGCCTTTGAGGGCAATAGCCATGTCGAATGGTTCGAAGGCAATTTCGCCGATTATGAAGCCGACAAGATCCGCCGTCTCGGCGCCGATGCGGTCAATCCAAAACGCGCGACATACAAGCCGCTGACGCGCTAAGACTGGGGCGGGCCATGAGCCCGCCTTTTTTGCTGTGGGGACAGTATGAGAATTTCAGTGCTTGGGGCGGCCCTGATCTGGGGTGCGATGATGGGCAGCGCTTCTGCCGAGCCGGGGCAGTGCTCGGCGACGGGGTTTGAGACATTTGACTGCGAGCTGGCGCGCGATGGCGGCGGGTTGACCTTTGCCCTGCCCGACGGGCAGGTTTTTGCCTTTGCGCTGGTCAGCGAGAACGAGGGGCTGGGCTATCTCGGCGCGCCCGATGCGCTTTATCCGGCCGAGCTGGGCACGATGACGCCGGCCCCCGATGCGCCGGGCTGCTGGGTGGGCGGCAAGGATGGCTTTGCCTTCTGCGCCCAGGTCGCCCAGTGAGGATTGCACCATGATGGAGAGCGCCATGCGGCTTTTGTTCGGATGTGTCGTGGCCGGTCTATTGACCGCGCCGGCCATGGCCAAGGATGCCCGGTGTTTCACCACGGACGACGGGGAATATCCCTGCCAGTTCGAAACGCTCGATGATGCGGGCAGTTTCGAGATTTCCGCCTCGGGCAAGCCGACCTTCCAGCTGTGGATCGACAGCCCCGGCATGGCGATGGTCGGGGCCGTTTTTGAGCCGGGCGGACGCTCGGTGGCCTTGCCAGGCAACTATCTGCGCTCGGCAGATGATGGCGCCTGCTGGGTGAGCGACGCCACGGATACGGAAATCTGCGCGTGGTAATGGACGCGTTTTCGCTCGAGGTCGGCGGCGCGACGCTGGCGGGGGTTGAAACCGGCGAGGGCCTGCCGGTGGTGTTCCTGCATGCCGGGGTCTGCGACAAAAGGATGTGGACCGAGCAGATGGCGGCGGTGGCCGAGGCCGGCTGGCATGCCATTGCCTATGACCGGCGCGGCTATGGCGAGACCGAGAGCGCCGATGAAAAATTCGGCCATGTCGAGGATCTCGAAGCGCTGCTCGAAGAGTTCGGCATTCATGCCGCCGTGCTGGTGGGCTGTTCGCTGGGCGGTGGGCTGGCGGTGGATTTTGCGCTGCGCCATCCGGGCCGGGTGATCGGCCTGGTGCTGATCGGCACCTCGGTGACCGGGGCGCCCTGGAGCGCCACCGAGGCCGAGGCGATGATCGAGGCGGCCGAGGAGGATGCCTTCGAGCGCGGCGACCGCGACATGCTCAACAAGGTGCAGGCGCATGAATGGCTCGATGGGCCGCGGGCGCAGAGCGGCAGGGTCGGCGGGGCGGCGCGGGCGCTGTTTTTGGAGATGAATGCGCTGGCGCTGAACAAGCCGGACCTCGGCGGAGAAGTGCGCCCCGCCGATGCCTGGAGCCGGGTCAGCGAGATTGCGGCGCCCAGCCTGCTGCTGGTGGGCGACCAGGATTTCACCGCGCTGATCGACCGGCACGAACATCTGAGCGAAGAAATGCCCAATGCCTTTGCGGCGGTGCTGGAAAATGTGGCGCATATTCCGACGCTGGAGCGGCCCGACCTGGTCAATTCCATGCTGGTGCAGTTCCTTGACGCCATCGAGGGCGGCGGGGACACAGATTCCGATGACGATTCAGAGGATTAGACCGGCGGATTAGGCTGGCAATTCAGTAAATTGCAGCACTGATTCAAGACATTCAAACCCTGATTGAACAGGTTGAAATGCCGATTCAACGGCGCTTGGCGTTGAATCGGCTTGTTGCATCAAGGGTCTGAATGACTTCACAAATCAGGCGGCAATGATGCCGTCGAGATGCTCGACCAGCTGCGCGGTGGGCAGATTGGTCAAATCCTTGTTCAGTTCGGCAACGACGGTATTTCTGAGATTGGCCGACATGGCCTTGCGCAGATCGCCCAGGGCGATGGGCGCGGCGGCGATGACCAGGCGGTCAAAGGCGCCCTGCTGCTGACGCCGTTCCAGGGTGGCGGCGACCGATTTGACGAATTCGGTTTCGCGGTGCTCCACCGGGTCGGTTCTGGGCTGCATGGCGCTGCGGCCCGAGCCGACCGAGGAAAAGCTGCGGCCGGGCTTGTCGGCCTGGATGTCCTGCGCCTGCAGCGGCTCGATCGACCAGTCCAATCCCTGAACCTGCTGCAGGCCCTTGCCCGGACCGGTATTCTCCACGACCCGTGCCTGGGCGCCGTCGGCGATCAAGATCCAAGTGACCGTCTTCTTCATGGTGGACTCCTGCTGTGGTTGGTCGGATTGGCATGGTGCCAGAGGCACTGGTGAACAACGCCTCATAGGTAAAGGTCGTTGCCGATCATGGCCATTGCAAGATGGCTGGCATCAGCAAGTCTGATTGGCGGGGGCGGGGCGGCCCTGCTATCAGGGCGCCAAGCGCCGGTTCGTGGCGCGGAGTTTTTTCCCGATGTCCCTGCCCGAATCCGCCCCCGAAGCCATCGCCCCGGCCGAGCTTGCCAAGCCGGCGAGCCTGTCGACCCATGACAGCCGCAATGGCGCGCTCGCCGCTTTGGCAGCCTATACGCTCTGGGGCTTCCTGCCGCTGCTGTTCAAGGCCATCGAGGGGGCCGGCTCGGTGATGATCGTGGCCGAGCGGATCGTCTGGTCGCTGCTGCTGCTGGCCGGCATCCTGGCGGTCCGGGGCGGCTTTGGCGATGTGCGCGCCCTGCTGGGGGACCGTCGGCGCATGCTGGTGACGCTGATGACCGCCGTCTTTCTGGGTGCCAATTGGCTGCTCTATGTCTGGGCGGTGGAGACCGGCCAGGTGCTCGAAGCCAGCTTTGGCTATTTCATCAATCCGATGGTCAATGTGGCCATGGGCATGCTGCTGCTGGGCGAGCGGCAGAACCGGCTGCAGACCCTGGCCATCGCCATTGCCGTGGTGGCGATCGCGATCCAGGCGGTGGGTCTGGGCAGCGTGCCGTTCATCGCGCTGGGGCTGGCGCTGTCCTTTGGCTTTTACGGCTATTTCCGCAAGACGGCGCAGCTCGGGCCGGCCACGGGCCTCTTTGCCGAAACGGCAATGCTGGCGCCGGTGGCGCTGGGCTATGTCATCTACAATATCGTCACCTGGGGGCCGGGTATCCATGCCGATCCCACATCGATGGTGCTGATGATCCTGACCGGGCCGACCACGACCATCCCGCTGCTGCTGTTTGCCTTTGCGGTGCGGCGGCTGCGGCTGACCACGATCGGCATGTTCCAGTATCTGGCGCCTTCGATCCAGTTCGTGCTGGCCATTACCGTGTTCGGCGAGCATCTCAATGGGTTGCGGCTGATCAGCTTCGCGCTGATCTGGCTGTCGCTGGCCGTATTCAGCTATGACAGCTTCTACAGGAGCCACAAGCAACGCCAGCAAAACCGAGCGGTCGTGGAGCCAAGCCGGGTGGAATAGCGCTTTTGGGGCTGTGCATTCGGTCTGACGAAAGTCGCCCCGAAGGTGTCAGGAAAACAGGCGGTCAAAGGTGGCGAGGACAGCTATGCCGGCCGCCAACAGTCCACCGAGGCGAACGGTGAGACGCAGCGTTTGCGTCTCCAGTGCCAATTGCAGGTCTGTCTTGGTGACCGGCTCGGTCATGACGAATTCCCTCGCCGCCTCGGCATGCTGTTGCGGTATGCCAGCATCCCGTAGTCGCTTGGCATAGCCTAGAGTATCAAATGCGTATACCATCCGTCTGCCCCCAATATAGGTAACGCAAGCGCAGGTTACCACATCGCTGGCGTTACTGTTCCATTGCCGACAAGATGCTTGGGTCTATCTGCTTTGCAGCAGGTCGCGGTGCATAGGCCATTGTCTAGTCGACATCCTAAGCAGCTGCTTGCACCCTGGTGGCGCGGATGACCTCGGCAATGCGGGCAAAGGTGGTGGCAAAGGGCGTCGCCTCGCGCCAGACCAGGCGCAGCAGGCGACCGGCATCGGCACCGGGCAGGGGGTGGATGACGATGCGCGGGTCGGTCGCCTCCTTGCGCAAAGCGATCTGGGGCAGCAGCGTCACGCCCTGACCATTGGCGACGAACTCCACGATGGTTGAGAGCGAGGTCGCGGCAAAGGTGCGCGGGGCGGTGTCATTGGCGATGTTGCAGGCGGCGATGGTCTGGTCGCGGAAGCAGTGACCCTCATCGAGCAGCAGGATACGCTCGGGCGCGATGGTGGATAGCGAGATGGGGGCGGGGGTGTCTTCGTGGCGGCCGGTGGCGAGCACGAAGCGATCCTCGAACAGGGCGGCGCTGACCAGGCGCGGGCCATGCTCGGGGGGCGGGGTGGCGATCAGGGCCAGATCGAGACTGCCATCGACAAGGCCGGCCAGCAGCGCCTCGGTGCGGTTCTCGCTGATGGTGAAGGCGAGATCGGGCAGGCCGGTCTGCAGTGCCGGGAAGATTTCGGGCAGCAGATAGGGGGCAACGGTGGGAATCAGCCCGAAGCGCAGCGGGCGATCCAGCTGGCCGCTGCGGCCGGTTGCCATGGCCGCCACCGCATCGGCGGCGGCAATGGCCTTTTGCGCCAGCTCGATGAAGTCGCGGCCAAAGGGCGTAGGCGTGGCGCCGGTCTTGAGCCGGTCGAACAGGGCCGAGCCGCACAAGGCCTCAAGCGTCATGATCTGCTGCGATAGTGCCGGCTGGGACACGCCGCATTCGGCGGCGGCCCGGCCGAAGTGACCGGTGCGGGCGACGGCGGCGGCGTAGCGCAGCTGTTTGAGGGAGATGGCCATTATAACTTTGTCCTATCGTCTCCCCAAGAATAATCGATTGGCCTAATGGTTGTCACGCCCTTATAATCATTCCAAACAGCTCAGGAGATCAGCCATGGATGACGCAACCGCCCCGCAGACCACCGATACCGCCACGGCCGAAGGCGGTGGCAAGTGCCCGGTCGCGCATGCGCCGACTCCGCGCGGCAATCGTGACTGGTGGCCCAAGCAGCTCAACGTGCAGATCCTGCACAATAATTCGAGCCTGTCGGACCCGCTGGGGCCTGAATTCAGCTATGCCGAGGCGTTCAAGTCGCTCGATCTGGCCGCCGTCAAGGCGGATCTGGCGGCCCTGATGACCGATAGCCAGGACTGGTGGCCGGCCGACTTTGGTCACTATGGCGGGCTCTTCATCCGCATGGCCTGGCACAGCGCCGGCACCT
>CAXBHD010000047.1:0-16516 GCA_963975335.1 uncultured Devosia sp.
TGGGTCAGGTCTTTGCCGACCAGGCCATCGAGCCGGTCACCGGCCAGCCGCTGCAGCCCCAGAGCAATGGCGTGGGCGCCGCGCCGCTCGACCCCAGTACGGGCCTGCCCATGGTGCTGGTGATCGATCCGGCGACCGGCCAGCAGGTCTGGGTGCCCAGCGCCCCCGCCCAGCAGCAGAATGTGCAGCCGCCGGCCGCCCTCGGCCAGCCCGTCCCCATCGACAACCCGGATAGCCAGCGCACGCTGATGGACCTGATCTTCGGCGGGCAGCAGAACTAGGCCCGCATCGGCCAGACCAGGCAATAAGGGCCGCCCCATGGGGCGGCCCTTTTGTTTACTGGATGACCACGATCGGGCTGCCGAACGGCACCCGGTCATAGAGATCGATGACATCCTGAAACAGCAGGCGCACGCAGCCGCTCGACACCGCCTTGCCGATCGAGTTCACATCCATATTGCCATGGATGCGATAGAGCGTGTCGGTATTGCCCTGGTGGATATAGAGCGCCCGCGCGCCCAGCGCATTGTCCAGCCCGGGTGGCTGGCCGTGCCGGTAGATTTCGAGCTCGGGCTGGCGGTCGACCATTTCGCTCGGTGGCGTCCAGACCGGCCATTTGCGCCCATAGGCGATATGGGCCCGGCCGCCCCAGGCAAAGCCATCCCGGCCGATCCCCACGCCATAGCGCATCGCCCGTCCACCGGGCATGGTCCAGTACAAGAAGCGGTTGGGCGTATCGACCACGACGGTGCCTTCCGCTTCGCCGGTAATATTGGCCACTTCCTGACGCCAATATATCGGGTCGAGCTGGGCAATCGGCGCCGCGGGGACGGGGAATTCCTCGTCGAGCCGCGGGCCATACATGGCCAGCACTTCAAGCGGGACCACAACGGGCGCCGGCATGGTTTCGGTGAGGCGCGGGGTTGTGGTGGCGCAGCCGGCAAGTGCCAGGGCACCCAGGCTGGCAAAGCCGGCCATGACGGCGCGACGCGACACGGTCGCGTGCAAAGCAATAGACATGTGAAAACTTCCTGGCCCCGTCAAACGGGGCATTGAGCAGAATATCGGGTGAAGGTCGCCGGGATCAGGCCGGGCGCGGTGGGCGCAACAGCCGATCACCCAGCCAGGGCGTAAGCCGGGCCTGCAGCACCGCCAGCGGCGCGTCGCCTTCGGGCGCCCCCGGCAGGACGGGCGCCAGGGTGGCAATGGCATTATGCGGCCCGCAGGGCAGGAAAATGCCCGAACCCAGATCGATCTCGCCGCGCTGGATCTGCACTATCACCGGAATGGCGACATTGTCGGCATCGACGTGATTGAGCACCACGATAGGCGTGCTGATATAGCGATGCGCATGCGCAGTCGTCATCCCGGCAAGGGAGGCGATGGAAAAGACCAGGGCGATGAGAAGCACGAGGCGCTGCATGCCCCAGTGATAGAGGCGCGAATGCGGCGGCAAGGTGGCCGCGGCCGGGCCTGCGCCCCGGGACGGGCATCTAGCGCGCCATTAGTGCGCGACCGTGTGCTTTTAGCCACGCCCGGCCCCGTTCCATATCGGGCAGCGTGCGCTTGACCGTGGCCCAGAAGGCCGCCGAATGGTTCATCTCCACCAGATGGGCCACTTCATGGGCGGCGACATAGTCAAGCACGAAGGGCGGCGCCATGATCAGGCGCCAGTTGTAATTGATGGTGCCCGACGACGAGCACGAGCCCCAGCGGGTGGATTGGCTGCGCATGCGGATCGATTTGACCGTCACCCCCAGCCGCGCTGCATGCACGGCGCTGCGCGCGCTGAGATCGGCCTGCGCCTCGTCCTTGAGCCAGTCGGTCAGCCGCCGCGCCTGATGCGCCGCCTCGCCCGGCACCAGCAGCACCATTTCGCCATCCTCCTGCACGCGCTCCACCCGGCCGCGCAGCTTGCCGGTGCCGATAATGCGGTGGTCGACGCCCCGCAGCGGCACCACGCCGCCATCGGCAAAGCTGGAAGCCTCGGGCGCCCGCTTGATCCGCACGGCCAGCCAGTTGTGCTGGCGCAGCAGGAAGGCTTCGGCCTCGCTCCATTTGCCATGCGGGGGCAGGGTCAGCAGCGGCTGCCCGCTGGCGGGCAGCGACAGGCGATAGCTGCGTGAGCGCGCATTGACCCGCACGCTGACGCTGACCGGCGCGCCATCGATCTCGATGATGGTACTGGTCGGTATTTTGGCCTTGGCGCGGAAAAACAGGTTCATGAGAGCCCAGGGAATCACCGCCCGATTATAGCGGGAATCGGCCCGCTTGCCTGTCTTATCGAGCGGATCGAGCGCCGCCCGGCCCCGGGGGCAGCCGGTGCCGGACTGGCCGGCCAACAAAAAAGCGCCCCGCAAGGGGGCGCCAGTGCTGCCGGTGGAAGCGACAGGCTTTGGAGACAGGTGGCGACGCGGCGGGCGCGTCGCCAGGGGCTTGGGCCTAGCCGTTATTATTGGTCCAGCCATTGGTATTCTGGTCGCCATTGTTCTGCTCGGGCTTGGCTTCGCCAAAGCCCTGGCGCGAACCGCGGCGCTCATTCATGAAGCGGTCGAACTCTTCGCGATCCTTGGCCTTGTTGAGATTGGCCATATAGTCGTGGAAGGCCTCGATCTCGGCATCGAGCCGGGCGCGTTCTTCCTCGAGGCGCTTGAGCTGTTCGGCGCGGTACTCGTCAAAGGCTGCATTGCCGCTCGAATTCATGCCATAGCTCCGATTGTTGGTCCAATTGCCGCGGGGCTTGTTGGCGCTGCACCAGGACTTGCCCTTGTTCCAGTAAGCCTGGGCTTTTTCCGGCGAGCCGCCGAATTTTTCGCCCCACAGGATATAGCCGAGCACGGCCAGGCCGAGCGGCCAGAAGATGATGAAGCCCATTACCATGAGCGCGATGGTCAAAGGCGACCATTGTGGTTTGATGATTGCTGTGGTCATTTCGGTACATTCTCCCAGTCACGATGTGCAATACGTGGCCCGCGTTGGGTCAGGATCAAGCATGTGCCTACGCAATAATGGCCCTTGAAATGACGTTTTTTTCTACCTATAGCGCGCCCCTTTCGCGCTGCCTGCCGGTGCCGGCATGGCGCTGATCCAGGCCGATGGGCTGCCTTTGCCCTCCACCTGGCGCCCCCTGCGCCTGCAGACCCTGGTGCTGCTGCGCTGGCTGGCCGTGGGCGGTCAGACCATCGGCGTGCTATTCGTGGCCTTTGGCCTGGGCTTTCCACTGCCCTTGCTCGAATGCTTTGCCCTGATCGCCGTGTCGGCCGGGCTCAACCTCTGGCTGGTGCTGCATTTCGGCGCCGCCTATCGCCCCAGTTCGGTCTTTGCCGCCAGCCAGATCGCCTTCGATCTCTGTCAGCTCGGCGGCCTGCTCGCGCTGACCGGCGGGCTGCAGAATCCGTTTTCGCTGCTGCTGCTGGCCCCGGTCTCGGTCTCGGCCACCACGCTGCCGCAGCGCGCCACCTTTCTGATCGCCCTGCTGGCGGCCGTCATCGCCTCGATACTGGCGGTCTGGCACCTGCCGCTGCCCTGGGATCCGCTCGAGCGCATCATTTTCAACCGCATCTATGTCATCGGCATCTGGGTCTCGATCATTTGCGGCGTAGTCTTCATCTCCGCCTATACCAACCGGGTGGCTCACGATGCCCGCCAGATTGCCGATGCCCTGGCGGCCACCGAATTGGCCCTGTCGCGCAAGGAACAGCTGTCCGCCCTTGATGGCCTGGCCGCCGCCGCGGCCCATGAACTGGGCACGCCGCTTTCCACCATTGCCCTGGCCGCCAAGGAAATGCGCGCCGACGCCCCTGCCGGCAGCGACCTGGCCGATGATGTCGAGCTGATCATCGCCCAGGCCGCGCGCTGCCGGGCCATTCTCGCCAAGCTGCGCAATCTGGACAATGAGGGTGGCGATCCCTTTGCCGCCGTGCCGATCACCGACCTGCTGGCCGAAGTGGCCCGTCCGCACGAGGCCCATGGCAAGGCCATCCTCTTCTACTATGAGCGCGCCGCCGGCCCGCCACCGGTCTTCACCCGCAATGTCGGCCTGCTCTATGGCCTGGGCAACCTGATCGAAAACGCCGCCGACTTTGCCCGTACCACCGTGCGCATCGAGGCCGGCTGGGATCGCGACAGCATTTCTGTGTCGATCACCGATGATGGCCCCGGCTTCGCCCCCGAGCTGATCGCCCGGCTGGGCGAGCCCTATCTCACCAGCCGCCCGCGCGATCCCCAGGGGCCCGATGCCAGCCAGCCCGGCGGCCTGGGCCTGGGCGTCTTCATCGCCAAGACCCTGCTCGAGCGGGCCGGGGCGCGCCTTGCCTTCCACAATATTGCCCCCGAGGGCCATGCCCAGGTGCGCATCGTCTGGCCGCGCGACCGCATCGAGCCCTAGCTCAGGCGATAGATCCAGCGCAGGGCTTTTGACGTATCAATCCCAACAGCCTATGGGAAAGCCATGAGCACGATTGAAGAACTGCTGGCCACCGATCCAAGCCTCCTGCTTGTGGATGATGATGTGGCCTTTCTCCAGCGCCTGGAGCGCGCCATGACCCGCCGCGGCTTTGATGTCCGCATCGCCGGCAGCGTCGCCGAGGGCCTGGCCGCGGTCGCCGAACAGCCGCCAGCCTATGCCGTGGTGGACTTGCGGCTCGAGGATGGCAATGGTCTCGAAGTCGTCTCGGCCCTGCATCAGAAGCGCGCCGATGCGCGCGCCGTGGTGCTGACCGGCTATGGCAATATTGCCACCGCGGTGACCGCGGTGAAGCTGGGGGCGGTCGACTATCTCAGCAAGCCCGCCGACGCCGATGATGTCATCAATGCGCTGCTGGCCACCGGCGAGGACAAGCCCGAGCCGCCGGAAAATCCGATGTCGGCCGATCGTGTCCGCTGGGAGCATATCCAGCGCGTCTATGAGCTATGCGACCGCAATGTCTCGGAAACGGCGCGCCGGCTCAACATGCACCGCCGCACCCTGCAGCGCATCCTGGCCAAGCGCGCCCCCCGCTGAACGCTCCAGGTCTTTGATCTGCCGCGTTTTCGAACCGCAAAAGTGGTGACACTTTTGCTGAAAGCGCTCTAGGCGCTGAACAGCGTTTCGAAGCCGCCAAAGATCATGCGGCCCATATCGAAGGGCATCTGCATGGCCCCCATTTCGGGGTCTTCGATCATCTTCTTCTGCACCGCGTCGCGGGTCGCCTTGTCGGGATATTCGATCCAGGAAAAGACGATGGCCTCGTCCGGCTGGGCCGCGACGGCCCGGCGGAAATCGGTGACCTTGCCATCGGCCACGTCATCCTCCCAGTTTTCCACCACGCGCGTGGCGCCCCAGGCCAGGAACATGTCGGCGGCCCTGCGGGCAAGCTGGAGATAGGCCTGCTTGTTCGCCTTGGGCACAGCGGCCACGAATCCGTCGATATAGGTCATTGGTGATCTCCTGATGGTTGCGTTCTGGTATCGACCGCCCGGCGGCGCCCGTCTCGACAACGACGAACCGCTGGCGCTTACTTCGACGGGTCAACCACAGAATCAGGAGCCCGCCATGACCGTCACCCTGCATTTTCACGGCGCGGCGGGGACCGTGACCGGCTCCTGCTACCGCGTCGAGCATCCGGGCGGCCAGTTTCTCGTCGATTGTGGTCTGTTCCAGGGCAATCGTAGCGTGCGGGCGCTCAACCTCAAGCCCACCCCCTTTGATCCCCAGGCCATCGATTTCCTGCTGCTGACCCATGCTCATATCGACCATGTCGGCCTGCTGCCCAAGCTTTATGCCCAGGGTTGGCGCGGCCCGGCCTGGATGACCGAACCCACGGCGGGCCTGCTCGAATATCTGCTGCCCGACAGCGCCGGCATCCAGGAAAGCGAGGCCGACCGGGCCAGCCGCAAGCGCGGTGGCCGCGGCGAGGAGCCGGTGACCCCGCTCTATACCACCGCCGATGCCGAAGAGGCGCTGCGCCACCGCCAGAGCTGTGCCTATGAGCAGTGGATCGAGCCGGGCCCGGGCGTGCGGGCGCGCTTTTTCAACGCCGGCCACATTATCGGCTCGGCCTCCATCGAGGTCGAGGTGCTGGATGGGGCGACACCGGTGCGCCTGATGTTCTCCGGCGATATCGGCCCCGACCAGAAGGTGTTTCACGCCAATCCCGCGGGCCCGTCCGGCTTTGACTATATCTTGTGCGAATCCACCTATGGCGGCCGCGACCGCGCCGACTATACCCTGGTGGAGCGCCGCGAGGCGCTCAAGACCGAGATCAACACCGCCCTCGAGCGCGGCGGCAACCTGGTCATCCCCACCTTTGCCGTCGAGCGCAGCCAGGAGCTGCTGCATGACATCGGCTATCTGATCAAGACCGGCCAGGTCGATCCGCAACTGGTCTTTCTCGATAGCCCGCTGGCCAGCAAGGTGACCGGCGTCTATCGCAAATATGCCCGCATGTTCGAGGATGTCGAGCTGGGCGCGGGCGAACTGTTCACCGATCCCCGCTTTCGCATCATCGAATCGGTCGACGAGAGCAAGGCCATCAACACCATCAAGGGCGGCGCCATCATCCTGAGCGCCTCGGGCATGTGTGATGCCGGGCGCATCAAGCACCACCTGCGCAACAACCTGATCCGCCGCAATGCCACCGTGCTGTTTGTCGGCTACCAGGCACCCGGCACGCTGGGCCATGTCATTCTCTCCGGCGCCCGGGAAGTGCGTATCCATGGCACGCTGGTGCCGGTACGGGCCGCCATCCGCGCCCTGGGCAATTATTCCGCCCATGCCGACCATTCCGAGCTGATGGATTGGATCAGGGCGCGCCTGCCCGCCCATGGCGCCATCTTCCTCACCCATGGCGAGGACGAGGAGCGCACCGCCCTGCGCACCGCGCTGATGGCCACCGGCCTGGCCGGCGACCAGATCATCCTGCCCCAGCTCGACGACTATTTCGAGCTGACCGCCACCGGCATTGCCGGCAAGGCGCAGCCGGCCACGCCGCGCATCGATCCCCGCCAGGTCCATTCCGACTGGCACAATGCCTTTGCCGATTTCAGCATCAGGCTCAGCCAGCAGCTGCAAACCGGCAGCGAGGCCGACAAGCTGGCGCTGATGCAGGCCCTGCAGCAGCGGCTGTCCGAACTCGGCGCGCCGCCATCGCCCGGCCACCGGCCCAGCCCGATTACCCCGGTCGAGCCGCAGTCGCTGGACGCGTAGGCGTCAGCCGCCCGGCCGTCACCCAGGTCAGCACCAGCAGGGGCAATAGCAGGGCAAAGGCGGTGCGCAGGTCAAAGGCCCCCGCCACCGCCCCGATCAGCACCGGCGCGCCCAGATTGACCAGCTGGAAGATCAGCGTCGTGGCCGCGACATTTTCCGAGGCCGGCCGATCACCCAGCCGTGCCGCTGCCGACAGCATCAGCGGATAGAGCACGCAGATGCCCAGGCCAACCAGGCCAAAGCCGGCCAGCGCCAGATAGGCATTGGGCGCCAGGATCAGCACCACCAGGCCGGCAAGGGCGATGGCGGCCAGTGCCCGTGCCACCGGCACCGGCCCGAACCGGTCGATCCAGCGATCGGCCAGCAGCCGGCCTATGGCCATGGTGAGCAGCAGCGCCGGCAGGGCCAGCGATTCGACCCAGGCGGCGACGTCGAAACTGTCGCGCAGATAGATGATCGACCAAGCGCGGGCCGCGCCCTCGGTCAGGCCCGCGCCCAGCCCGAAAGCGACCAGCCCCAGCGTTGCCAGCGTCGGCCAGGCGAGGCGCCGCTTGTTGTCGCCGGCATGGGCGCGCGCCGGGGTCACCGGCATGGGCGCCACGACGGCAAAGACCAGCACAGCCACCACCGGCACCAGTGCCCAGAGGTGGATGGAGGGCGCCACATCAAAGCCGCGCAGGGCAGCGCCCAGCAGCGAGGTCACGAGAAAGCCGATGCTCCAGGCGCCGTGGCAGGTATTCATGATGCGCGCGCCGGATGCCGCCTCGATCCGGTCGGCCTCGACATTGATGGCGATATTGGTGAGCGAAAAGCCCACCCCATTGACCGCCAGCAGCGCAAACATGGCCAGCGGGCTGAGCATGACGGTGATCAGCGCGGCGCTGACGATCACCAGCGGCATCATCACCAGGATGACCAGCCGCGGGCTGAAGCGCTCGATGATGCGGCTCGAGAACAGGAACATGCTGAGCGCCCCCAGCGGCTGGCCCATCAGCACCAGCCCCAGCTGGGCCTCGTTCAGCCCGAGCAGCAGCTGCATGTCGGGGATGCGGGTCTGGATGGCGCCCAGCGCCAAAGCATGCACGAAGAACAGTGCAACGATTCGCCAGCGGATCATGGGCGTCAAACTCACTTGGGACCGGGATCCATCAACAGGTGGATGCGGTCGGCGCCCAGCCGGGCCAGCTTGAGCATCAGCGCCTTGCGCCGGGCCGGGGCCAGCGGCGTATCGGGGCTGTCGCGCAAAATTGCCCCGTCATGGCCATCGGCCACGATCAGCCCTTCGCTCTGCGGAAAGATCGCCGCGTCCAGTTCGGGCGGCTTGGCAAAAAAGAACTTGTCGGAAAAGTCGCGATATTCCGGCCATTTCCGGTCGACCTGAAAGTCGAGCAGGCTCGACTTGATCTCGACGATCCAGATCTCGCCCCTGGGCCCCACCGCCAGCACATCGGCGCGCCGGCCGCTTTTAAGCGTCACCTCGGCAAAGCACGCCATGTCGTAGGTTTCCCGCAGCAGCCGCATCACGCCGCGCTGCACCCGCAGCGCCGTCGCCGACTGGCGCAGGTCCACAATGGGCGGCAGCTCAGCCATGCGGCGACAGCGGTTCGGCGGCAAGGCCCGGTGGCAGCGCCACCTTGCGCGTGCCGAGCGCAAAGCTCGAGGCCCAGAGTCCGGCCAGCAGCAGGGGCAGGCAGATGAGATAGGAGGCGCGGATATTGATGAATTCGGCGACAAAGCCCAGCAGGGGCGGCGCGAGGAAGAACACCACCACGCTGACCTGGCCAATGGCCGCGACATTGACGGCGGCCGGCCTGTCGGTGCGCTGCGCCGCCGCCGACACGGCCAGCGGATAGACCGCCGAACAGCCCGCCCCCATCATCGCAAAGCCCAGCAGCGCCAGGGCCGGGACGGGCGCCAGCCCCACCAGCAGCGCGCCCAGACTGGCAAAGCCGAGCATGACCATGGCGACATGGCGCGGTCCGAAGCGCGCCACGATCGGGTCGGCGGTCAGGCGCAGCAGCGCCATGAAAAAGGCAAAGAAGGTCAGGCCCATGCCCCCCACCAGGGGCTCCACGGCAAAGACGTCGCGCATATAGATGGCCGACCAGTCGATGCCGGCACCCTCCACCAGAAAGGCGGCAAAGCCGATCAGGCAGAGCGGCAGCAGGCCGCGATTGGGGAAGGCGAAGCGGTGGCCGCCCGCTTCGGTCTGGCTGCGCGCCGTGCGCGGTGCATTGGTCGCGCCATGGATCAGAGAACCGGTGACCACAAGGATGAGCGTGGCGACCAGGGCCAGATGCAGCCCGGCCGACAGGCCGGTCTGCCGGATCATGGCGCCGAACAGCGCGGTAAAGAAGAAGCCGACGCTCCAGAAACCGTGGGCACGGTTCATATAGCGCCCGCCGGTGGCCGTTTCGAGCCGGTCAATCTCGACATTGAGATTGATTTCCAAGGCACCGGCCAGCAGCCCCACCAGCAGCAGCACCGCAAATACCGCCGGCGCCAGTGGCAGCCAGGGCACCAGCGCGAGCAGGATCGCCGAGCCCAGCGTGGTGATGAAGGCCGAGGTGCGAAAGCCCAGCCTTTCCACGACAGGCGCGCCAACGGTCAGCGAAATCAGCGAGCCTATGGCCATGCCGATCATGGTCAGGCCCAGCTGGCCCTCGGACACGCCCAGATGGGTCTGGATATCGGGCAGGCGCGACATCAGCGCGCCGGTGATCAGGGCGAAGGAAAAAAAGCAGGCATAGATGCGGTGTTGCGGGGCAATGCTCATTCGGCTGGAACCTGACTGGATTGACGGCGCGTCCCCACGGCATCGGCCATGACCAGCCCGACCAGCACCAGGGGAAGGGCAACCCCGAAGGCCCAGCGGATGCCGAAATGCTCGGCAATATAGCCCAGCAGCGGTGGCCCGAGCAGGAAGGCGACAAAGGAAATCTGCGCCAGCGCCGCCACATTGAGCGCGGCGGGGCGGTCGGTGCGTTGCGCCGCCGCCGACATGGCCAGCGGAAACAGGGCGCTGGTGCCGACCCCGATCAGCGCGAAGCCGATATAGGCCAGCCACCAGACCGGAGTGGCAAAGACCAGCAGCGCGCCGATGCCGGAAACGGCGAGCAGGCTGCGCGCCACCACGGCCGGGCTCCAGCGTTCGACGAAACTGTCGGCAAAGAACCGTGTCACGGCCTGCGCGCCGGCACCCAGCGCCACGGCAAAGCCGGCCCAGAACGGCGCGGCGGCAAAGACGTCCCGCATATAGATGGCCGACCAGTCAATGCCGGCGCCTTCCAGGATCATCGCCGACAGACACACGCTGACCAGCACCAGGATGGCGCCGGTGGGTCGGGCAAAGCGGGCTCCCGTATCGGCGCTGCCGCCGCTGCGGTGCCCGGCCGGCTGATAGCGGCCGAGCAGGATGAGGGCGATGACGGTGATGACCGGCACCATGATCGCCAGATGCAGTTGCGGGGAAACCCCGCTTTGCGCCACGAAGGAGCCGACCAGACCCGCGGTGAAGAAGCCGAAGCTCCAGAAGGCATGGGCGCGGTTCATGATGCGGCGGCCAATGGCATGCTCGACCCGGTCGGCCTCGAGATTGATGATGATTTCGATGCAGCCAATGGTGATGCCCACCGGCACCAGCAGCAGGAAGAGCATGACCGGCCCCTGTGCCCAGACCGCGATGGCATAGAAGACCGACAGCAGCGGAATGGCGACCAGCAGGGTCCGGCGATAGCCGATGCGCTCGATGATCGGGCCGGCAAAGGTCAGCGAAATCAGCGTGCCGACGGCGGCGCCGATCAGCGCCAGGCCCAGCGCCCCTTCGCCGACGCCCATGGTCTCCTGGATGGCCGGCAGGCGGGGATAGAGGCTGCCCATGCAGAACGAATAGATGAAAAAGGCTGCAAACACGCGGATATGCGGCGGCAGCGCGAGGCCGAATTTCATGGACAGGGACTCATCGGGCAAAACGGCAGGCTGGATCGGCTGCACGCTATGCCAATTCGCTGAACAGGGAAAGCGGCGCCGGAAACGTTTCATCGGCTAAAAGCAACGTTGCAGTGCGGCCAGTCAAACGGGCCGAGGGCGCATTGATCTCAGGGCTGCGGCCTGTCTCCGGCAAAGAGGGCATTGTGTGCCCGCACCAGCAGCGCAATGCGCTCGCTCACCGCATGTACCGCCGGCATGTGACGCTCCTCATGATGGCTGACCAGCCAGTGCTCGGTCTCGAGCTCGCCGATCAGTCCGGCCACCCGCACCAGGCGCGGGTCGCTGTCGCCGGCAAAGCATGGAAACACCGACAGTCCCGCCCCATTGGCCACCAGCTCGCGCACGCTGGCCGCATCATTGCCCCGCACCACGATGCGGTCGCCATGCCGGGCGGCCAGCCAGCGCGACGACCGCGTCTGGCCGCCATCGCCCACCATGCCGACGAAATAGCCCGCCTTGACGCCATTGGTGAGCTCGCGCCCGGAATAGATGGCATAGGCGACCTTGCCCAGCAGCCGTCCTGCCAGCCACTGCTCGGTCGGCCGCGCATTGCGCAGCCCCAGATCGGCATGGCGCCGGCCGATATCGACATTGGCGCTGGCGGTCACCAGTTCCAGCCCGAACGGGTCATCGGCGCGCCATAGCGAGCCGATCGAGCGCGCCAGCATGGCCGAGGTCCAGGCGCCGGCCGAAACCCGCACCACCCTTGCCCCCAGGCTGCCCTCCTGCCAGCGCTTGAGCGCCAGCATGGCCGCTTCCACATCCTCGGCGCGGGCCAGCAGGTCCTCCCCCGCCGCGGTCAGCCGATAGCCGCTCTGGCTGCGCACGAACAGCGCCTCGCCCATTTCGCGTTCCAGCGCCGTCACCCGTCGCCCCAGCGTGGCCGCGCTCAGCCCCGTCACGCTGCGCGCCGCACTCAGCCCGCCCAGGCGGGCGACGCTGAGAAACAGCCGCAGATCATCCCAACCGAAATCCATTTTTCACTTCTGAAACAGCCATTGCGATCTTGAGCATAGCGAAAGCACCGGCTGCCATGCAATCTGGCCATCAGCACGGCATGACGCCTGTGTTCCTGTCAGTCATCCATCAAGAATTGAAAAGCCGCGCAGGCCACGGCCGGCGACGACTGACCCTTGTCCGGAGATAAGCCATGATCAGCACATTGCTGCAGCGGTTCGGCGGCTGGTTAGACCGCCGCAATGCCATTCACCAGCTCGCCACGCTCGATGATCGTCTGCTCGCCGATATGGGCGTGGCCCGGGGCGATATCGCCCGTCGCGTCAACGGCCTGGCTGCAGCCCCGCCCCCGAGGCCGCGGCGGCGCAGTCCGGTAGCGTCACCGGCTGGCACGGCCTCTCCTGCCAGCTCTTGCCATAAACAAGCGGGCCGCCGCCCTATCGGCGACGGCCCGCAACAGACATGTGGGGCAAATGGTTGGGGAGAACCTAGAGCTGGCTGATGCACACCGAAGTGACGCCGCGATTGCGGAAGCCCAGTTCGGTCGCCGCTGCCTTGGACAGGTCGATGATCCGCTTGCCGACAAACGGGCCGCGATCATTGATCGTCACTTCGATCTCGCGGCCATTGCGCTGGTCGGTGACCTTGACCTTGGTGCCGAAGGGCAGCGAGCGATGCGCGGCGGTCATGGCATTTTCATTGAAGGTTTCGCCCGAGGCGGCGGTTTTCCCGTTAAAGCCCGGGCCATACCAGGAGGCGCCGCCACATTGGGCAAAACTGGGGGTGGAAATCGAGAACACAAGGACAGCAAGTGCGGCGACGGAAGTGGCTTTTCTAGTCAAATCGAAAACTCATGCAGTTGGCGTTGAGTGCTGACTAATGCAGACCCTCGGCCACAATGTGCCTGGATTGGCCTTTCTCGGCCTCAGCAGGCCTTCTGTTGCAATCAGGCCGCATGATTACCTGCCTTTTCGTCGCCGCATTGTCGGGATCCGCGGGAAATTGGAGGAAATGAATCCGCCATTTTCCAGATTGCTAGAATGCCGACCGACGTAAAGCCGCGCTGGTGGATTCATCTTGCCCGGTGTGCTGATGCGGTAACAGTTCCATCAGCAATCGACAAAATCGTGCTTTCTCGTCGCTATCGGGGGTCCCCAGGGGGCCGGCCCGCGGCCGATCTGGCCGAATGTGGCTCGATTGCGGCAGGTTTTCGGTGCGATTCTTGCCCGGCGCTAACCATTTGCCAACCTCTTGAGCGGCAGTGTCCGCCCGCTTAGGACGCAGGAATGATATTCAGGTTGATACGCCGCTTGCGCGAGCCGCGCCTTCACACGCCCGCTGCGCTGGACGAACATCACGCCATCAGGTCAATCAGCCGCTGGTTGATGCTCAGCATCACCATGCTGGTTTTTGCCGCTGTCTTCATGCTTGGCACCGCATTGCAGGTGCGCGCCACGCTGGAAGGCAACCTGCTCGCCGAGGAACGGCAGCGGGCCGCCAACGCGCTTGATCTGCTGCTTGCCGACGGGGCCATGCCGACCCCGGACGCGATCGCGCAGATCGGCCGGGTCGCCGGCCTGGCGGCCCCCCATCTTTCGACCGGCCTGCCCACCGAAGGCCGCCAGCAGGCAATACCCTTGCTTGGTCAGGCCGATGGCGCCCCGGCCTATCTGGTCTGGACGGCCAGCGGCGTTGCCGACGATATCTTTTCCCGCTTCGTGCCCATTCGCGTGCCCTTCATGATCGGCATGCTGGCTTTGATACTGGCCATGGTGCTGCGCGTGCGCGGCCTCGTGCGTGATGTCGAGCAGCAGCGCCATCTGGCGCATCGCCAGTCGCGCACCGATCTGCTGACGGGGCTTGCCAATCGCCTGGCCCTCGAGACCGCCATGGAGGAACTGTCTGCCACCGCGACGCCCTTTGGCATCATCATCTTCGACCTCGACCGCTTCAAGGCGGTCAATGATGCACTGGGCCATGCCGCCGGCGATCAGGTTCTGCGCACTGTGGGCCAGCGCTTGAGCAAGCTGCTCGGGCCGCGCGATCTGCTGGCGCGGCTGGGCGGCGATGAATTTGTCCTGTTGAGCGTGAGCCGGCCCGACGCCCCGGCTCTGGCCGGCCTGGCCAGCGCCTGCATCAGGCTGATCGAGCATGCCGTGCCGGTCATGGGGCGGGTGGTGCAGGTCGGGGCGAGTCTGGGCATCGTGGCCGAGGTGGCCGGCGGCCTGCTGCCATCGACGGTGCTGGCCGCGGCAGATGCCGCGCTCTATCGTGCCAAGGCCGAGCTCGGCAGCAGTTTCGAATTTGCCGGCAGGACGCCGGGCGACATGCCTTCTCCCCTGCGGCTTTCCGCCTAGCCAAGCAAAGCCCGGTCAGCCGCGCCACCTCATCGTTCCGCGGCGCCGCCCCCGTTCATCCCCGATCCCCGCCGCGGCCGGGGCGTCAGCCCATGCAGGAACAGTTGCTCAAGATAGCGCGCCGCATCCTCAAACCGCCCCTCGCCATTGCGCCCCTTGCCCAGCACGGCGCGCACCTGCACGTCGAAATCGGCATAGTGCTGCGTGGTGGCCCAGATCGAAAAGATCAGGTGATAGGGATCGGTGCGGGCCAGCCTGCCCTCCTCCATCCAGCCCAGCATGACCTTGGCCTTTTCATCGACCAGATTCTTGAGGTCCACCTCGATCATTTCGATGATGCGCGGCGCCCCCTGCAGCATTTCATTGGCAAACAGCCGACTTTCGCGCGGATAGTCGCGCGCCATTTCGAGCTTGCGGCGGATATAGGAGCGGATCTCGGGGAAGGGGTCGCCCTCGGCATTCATTTCCTGCAGCGGCGCCAGCCAGGTTTCCAGCAGCGCCGCCATCAGCCGGCGGTGGATCTCTTCCTTGCGCGGAAAATAATATAGCAGATTGGGTTTGCTCATCCCGGCCACTTCGGCGATCTGGTCGATCGTGGCGCCGCGGAAGCCGTGCATGGAAAACACCTCCAGCGCTGCCTCGAGGATCACGTCCTGCTTTTCGCGCTGGATGCGGGTCAGCGGCCGGGTCTTGGCCGGCATATGCGACGCCGCCTTGGCATCGGCCTTGTGCTGCCGCTTGGGACTGGCGGCAATCTCGGCACCGTTCATTTTGGTCGGCGGCATTTTTCGCCTTGCTAGAATGTTTGGGAGTGCTAACAATTTTCCAACTGGTCAAAATTCAGAGCATTGCGCCCGCGCGTCAAGTGCCAATCGCGACCAGTCCGAATTATGGGAGTGAGAGTGCAGTGTCCGATTCTAGCGCAGTGGTGCCGAACGATCTGAGCGCCTTCTGGATGCCCTTCACATCCAACCGGCAGTTCAAGAAATCCCCCCGCATGTTCGTCGCCGCCAAGGACATGCATTACACCACCTCCGACGGCCGTCAGGTGCTCGACGGCACGGCGGGCCTGTGGTGCTGCAATGCCGGCCATGCCCGTCCGCTGATCGTCGAGGCCATCGCCAAGCAGGCGGCCGAGCTCGATTATGCGCCCGCCTTCCAGATGGGCCATCCCAAGGCCTTCGAGCTGGCCAACCGCCTGGTCGACATTGCCCCCAAGGGGCTCGACCATGTGCTCTTCACCAATTCGGGGTCGGAATCGGTCGAGACCGCCCTCAAGGTGGCTTTGGCCTATCACCGGGTGAAGGGCGAGGGCTCGCGCACCCGCCTGATCGGCCGCGAACGTGGCTATCACGGCGTCAATTTCGGCGGCATTTCCGTCGGCGGCATCGTCACTAACCGCAAGATGTTCGGCACGCTGCTGACCGGCGTCGACCACATGCCCCATACCCATAACCTCAGCAAGAACGCCTTTTCCAAGGGCGTGCCCGAATATGGCACCGAACTGGCCGACGAGCTCGAGCGCATCGTCACCCTGCACGACGCTTCCACCATCGCCGCCGTCATCGTCGAGCCCGTTGCCGGCTCCACCGGCGTGCTGATCCCGCCCATGGCCTATCTGCAGCGGCTGCGCGACATCACCAGAAAGCACGGCATCCTGCTGATCTTTGACGAGGTCATTACCGGCTTCGGGCGCCTGGGCACCCCCTTTGCCGCCGACTATTTCGGCGTCACCCCCGATATCATGGTCACCGCCAAGGGCCTCACCAATGGCGTCATTCCCATGGGCGCCGTGCTGGTCAGCTCGGATATCCACGATACTTTCATGACCGGCCCCGAACACATGATCGAGTTCTTCCACGGCTATACCTATTCGGGCAATCCGGTGGCCTCGGCGGCCGGCCTGGCCACGCTCGAAACCTACAAGCAGGAGGGCCTGCTGACCCGCGGCGCCGAACTGGCCCCGATCTTCCAGGATGCGCTGCATTCGCTCAAGGGCGAGCCCCATGTCATCGACATCCGCAAT
>CAXBHD010000048.1:0-16472 GCA_963975335.1 uncultured Devosia sp.
CGCCATAGAGGTAGTTGTACCAGCCAATGGCCGTGGCATCGACGAAGCGCTGCACCAGGTCGGGATTGCTGTCGACGATTTCCTGGCGGGTCTCGATGGTGGTCGAATAGGGATCGTAGCCGTAGTCGGCCAGCAGGAAGACCTGCGGATCCCAGCCGGTCTGCTTGCCGATTTCATAGGGTTCGGAGGTCAGGTAGCCCTGCTGGATCGACTTGTCGTCGGCGATGAACGGGGCCGGATTGAAGGTATAGGGTTCGTACATCTCGTCGGTAAAGCCGGTGAAGGATGCCTTCATCCACGGCCAGTAGCCGGCAAAGAAGCTGTCCTTGCCCATGATGATCTTGCTGGCGCCGGTCATGCTGGCCAGATCGGTGAAGCCGGCATCGGGATGGGCCAGCAGCACCTGGGGGTCCTTCTGGAAGATGGCGGCCACGGCCAGAACCGGAATGCCCTCCTTGACCGAGTCGATGGTGGACATGCCGCCCATATAGA
The DNA here is from genome assembly GCA_963975335.1 of uncultured Devosia sp. GTDB lineage: Bacteria > Pseudomonadota > Alphaproteobacteria > Rhizobiales > Devosiaceae > Devosia. The sequence goes on from CAXBHD010000048.1 coordinate 493, forward strand.
AATCGAGCTGTCCAGCGATCAGCAACTGGCCATTGGGTGCCTGCGGACCGCCCTGGCGGATGGTGACCGCGAGGCCATATTTCTCATAGGTGCCGTCGGCAACCGCCTGGTAGTAGCCGCCATGTTCGGCCTGAGCCAGCCAGTTGGTGCCGAAGGTCACGGCGTCCAGTCCCTGAGCATTGGCAGCCGATGCCGTCATGGCCATGGCTGCCAGCATGATAGTCTTGATCGATCCCTGCATTATGCGCTCCCTGCGCGGCGGTCTTGTTGCCACCGCCGAATTTTGTCGCGGCCGATACCGCCAATCGCAGACAGTTCCGCATTCCGGTTCGACTGTGAAGCCAAAAAATAGGCAGTTCTCGTGTATGCCTGCCATGCATGCAGAATAAGCCGTTTTCGACTGGTCAAGGATGATTTTGGGTATTAGCCTTCGCGCAGAAATTGCGGACCATCATGCTCACCCCTCTTAGTCCACCGGACATTCATCCCCCATTCGCGCCCTATAGCCATGGCATTGTCGTGCCGGCGGGGCAGCGGTTGGTCTTCTGTTCGGGCCAGCTGGGCATCGGCCCCGACAAACAGGTGCCGACAGACTGCGATGGCCAGACACGGATCTGTTTTGCCAATATCGCTGCCATCCTGCGCGAGGCGGGCATGGGACTTGAGCATGTGGTGCGCATCAATGCCTATGTGACGGGCCGAGAGCATCTCGCCGCCTATATGGCGGTGCGCAACGGCCTGTTTGCCGCCCCCTTCCCCGCCTCTACCTTGATGATCGTGGCCGGATTTGCGCGGCCGGAATTCGTCGTTGAAATCGAGGCCATTGCTGCCGGCCCAGCCTGAAGGACAAGAGCGTGCGCAAGATCTGGTGGACCGATTTCGCGGCCCGTGAATTCAACAATCTCGACCCGGAAAAGACCATTGCCATATTGCCGATCGCGGCAGTCGAGCAGCATGGGCCGCACCTGCCGGTGGGCACCGACACCATCATCAATACCGAGATGATGACCCTGCTGGTGGCCCGGGCGCCGGCGGATCTCGATATCCGCGTGCTGCCGGTACAGGCCATCGGCAAATCCAATGAACATGTCTGGGCCAAGGGCACGATCACCCATACGGCGACCAATCTGATCGATGCCTGGACCCAGATCGGCCTCGAGGTGGCGCGGGCGGGCATTCGCAAGATCGTCTTCGTCAATTCGCATGGCGGCAATGAGGAGATTATGGGCATTGTGGCGCGTGAGCTGCGCGTCCGCGCGAGCATGCTGGCGGTCAAAAGCGGTTGGCGTTTCACCCCCGATGGCGTGCTGGGCGACCTCGAGCGGCGGCATGGCATTCACGGCGGCGACGCCGAAACCTCGCTGATCCTGCACTTCCAGCCGCATCTGGTCGACATGACGCGCGCCGAGAACTTCGTCTCGATCGCGGCACGCGACGAGCAGCAGTTCCGCTATCTGCGGCCCACGGGCGCCTTTGGCCATGTCTATGCCTGGAGCGCCGACGACATCAATCCGTCGGGGGCGGTGGGGGATGCCTCCATTGCCACGGCGGAAAAGGGCCGGCTGATCGCCGAGGCCAATGTGGCGGGCATGCTGGAAATGCTGGCCGAGGTGGTGGCCATGCCCCTGCCCGGCACCCGCTAGCGGACAAAGCCGAGCGGCAACTGGACAGTCTTGCTGGCCATGCCCGAACCGGCTGGCAAAGGCGGAAAGGGCGCGGCCCGCGAGACGGTATCGAGCGCGGCCTGGTCGAGCACCGGATTGCCCGACGAGGCAATGATGCTGACGCCCGACAGGGCGCCGGCAGCGGACACGACAAAGCGCACCACGACATCGCCAGAGGCGCCGTTGGCGGCACGCGGATAGCGCCGGGCGCCGGCAAGGGCGCGGCGCACCTGACGCTCCCAGGGCGCGATGTCGGCCGTACCACCGCCGCCCGCGCCCCCTTGCTGGCCGGCCGCAGCCTTGCCGGCGGCAGCATCGGCATTATTGCTACCACCATTGCCGGGGGCCTGGGCGGGCGGGGGCACGGGCTTGCGCGGGGCTGTGGCGCGCGGTGTCGGCGCACTGGGACGGGTGAAGCTCAGCGTCTGCGGTATGGGCGCCTGCTTGGCCTCGGCCACGGAGACCGGCTCAAGGCTGGGCGTCGCAGTGGGTTCGAGCGGGGTAATGAGGGTCTCTGCCACGGGGCGGGCTTCGAGCGGCGCCAGGGAAGCGGTTTCCAGCGCCGCTGCCGTGCTGGCCAGCACGGTGGGGGAGGCCTCAGGCGCCCCGACCGAGACAGAGGCGGGCGTGAGCGGCGACAGGCTGGGCGGCGCCGGGGCCGCCTGAACGGCTTCCACCGGCGCGACAGTGTCAGGCTCGACCGGTTCGATGGTTTGGCTCTGCACCGTTTCGGCGCCGGCAGCGACCAGGTTCTGTGCCGTCATCGCCTCCAGGGTGGCCGCCGGATTGGTGGAAACGGTTTCCATGGTGATGATATCAACCGTGACGGCGCCTGGAGGCGGCGCGTCTTCGGGCTGCGGCCAGGCAAAGCCGAGCAGCGCCGTTCCGAAGAGGCCGGCATGCAGCAGTGCCGAGCCGGACAGGGCATAACGCATGGATCAGGGCGTCCCGGCTGGCGTCGTGACGAGGCCGATGCGGGCATAGCCGGCAGCGGCCAGCTCACCCATGACCGCCATGACGGTGCCATAGCTGGTGGTGGTATCGCCACGGACATAAAGCCGCTCATCGGTGCCTTCCACAGCCAGGGCGGTTACCGCCGCGACCAGGGTATCGAGCGTCTGCGGCGCATCGGCGATGGAAATGGCGCCGTCAGGTTCGACGGTAATGGTGATCGGCTTGCTCCTGGGCGGCATGGATTGCGCCCTGGTCTGGGGCAGGTCCACCGGCACGCCCATGGTCATCAGCGGGGCGGCCACCATGAAGACGATGAGCAGCACCAGCATGACATCGACCATGGGCGTGATGTTGATGTCGCTGATGGGCGCCCTGCCCCGGCCGCGTCTGGCCTTGCTGCCCAGCGTCATAGCCATCAGAGCGACTTGCCCGCGTCGAGCTGACGCGACAGCAGCGCCACCAGCCGGTCGGCAAAGCCTTCGAGCCGGGCAATCAGCTTGCCGGCATCGGCGCTGAGCTTGTTATAGGCAATCACGGCGGGAATGGCCGCCAAAAGGCCCAGGGCGGTGGCCAGCAGTGCTTCGGCAATGCCGGGCGCGACGACGGCAAGGCTGGTGTTTTCAGCGGCGGCAATGGCGGTAAAGGCATTCATGATGCCCCAGACAGTGCCGAAGAGTCCGACGAAAGGACCGGCGCTGCCAATGGTGGCCAGGAAGCCGAGGCGCTTTTCAAGCTCGGCGCTCTGTTCGCTGACGGCCAGATCCAGGGCGATTTCGAGCCGGCTTTGCAGGCCGATGGCCGTGGCAGCCTGGGCGGCATGGCTCTTGTCCCATTCCTCCATGGCGGCGAGAAATACCGCGCTCAGGCCGGCCTGGTCTTGCCCGGCATAGTCGGCGCGCAGCTCCGCCAGGGGCCGGCCGGAGGCGAAGGCCCGGTCGAAGGCCGCCATGGCCTGGCGCGCTTTGGCATAGGCGGCGAGGCGATTGGCGATGATGGCCCAGACATAGACCGAGGCGATGACGAGGCCGATCATCACGGATTTGACGACCCAGTCGGCCTGCATGAACAAGGCGAACATGGAAAAATCATGGGCGGGAAGCGGGTCCATGAGGGCTCCTCAAATCCCAAAGCTGATATCGGGGCGGCTTGCGGTAACCAGCCCCGCAAGGCAGGCGGTCGGGGCCATGTCGGTGCCCTCGCAGGCGGTGATGTCATTGATCAGCAGCCTGCCGAGCTGGGGACAGGCCAGGCCTGCCAATTCGAACTGCAGCACCTTGGTCTTGCCGGGGCTGAGCGCCTTGAAGTCGAGGGTGACGATACGATCGATGGCGCCATCGGTGAGGAAGAAGGCCATTTCGACCGCCGCCCGATCAAGCTGGCCCGGCAGGTTGTTGGTGGCCAGAAAGGTGACGCGGCAGCCGGCTTGGGCGGGCTGGAGGGCATTGAGCTCCAGGGTGAGCCCAGGGGCGGGTGTGGCTTGCTGCGCCCATGCCGGCTGGAGGGCCAGGACAGTGAGCAGCGTGGCGAGGGGGAAACGGAACATCAGGCAACCTTGCTGGCGGGAAGCGGCGGTGCACTGGATTGCACCGATTGCGGCAGGACAAAGGGAATGGCGCGGCTGGGTATGGCGCCGACGCGCATCGGACAGTCGAAAACGCGGGCCAGCAGGGTATCGGTGAGCACGTCGTGCGGCGCTCCGGCACCGGCGACGCGGCCATCGCGCAGGGCAATGATATGGTCGCCATACATGGATGCCAGGTTGAGATCGTGCAGGACGGCGATGACGCCACCGCCGGCATCGGCATAGCGGCGGGCAACATCCATGATCAGCAGCTGGTGGCGGATATCGAGGCTGGAAACCGGCTCGTCGAGGAAGAGAAAGCGCGGCACTCCATCGAGCAGCGGTACCCAGACCTGACAGAGCACGCGGGCCAGCTGTACGCGCTGCTGCTCGCCGCCGGACAGCTCGCCATAAAAGCGCCCGGCAAAATCGGCGAGGTCGACCTGGGCCAGGGCGGCATCCGCCAGGCCGCGCAGGGCGGTGACGGACACGCCGGGACGGCCGGCCGTGACGCCCAGCGCCACCACTTCACGCACGGTGAAGGGAAAAGGCAGGCTATTGGCCTGGGGCAGCACAGCGCGCAGCGTGGCGGCATGGGCGAGATCGAGACGGGCGACATCGTGGCCATTGATGGTGATGGCGCCGGTATAGGCCAGATCACGGCAGAGGGCCTTGAGCAGCGTGGACTTGCCCGAGCCATTGGGACCGATAATGGCGGTCACGGCGCCGGCATGAGCAGAAAGGCTCACCCGGTCGAGGATGGCGCGAGAACCAATCCGCACGCTGATGTCATCGACATTGATCATGGGCTCACCAGGCAAAGGCGGCGCGCTTGCGCAGCAGGATCCAGAGGAAGAAGGGCCCGCCCACCGCCGCCGTGACGATGCCGATGGGCAGTTCGGCCGGGGCGACGATGACCCGGCTGATGGCATCGGCGAGCAGCAGGAAGGAGGCCCCGAGCAGCGCGGTTGCGGGCAGCAGATAGCGGTGGTCGGGGCCAATGACGAGGCGCAGCAGATGCGGCACGACAATGCCGACAAAACCGATGCCGCCGCTGACGGCAACCGAGGCGCCAGTGGCAGCGGCAACCGCGACCACGACGACGCGCTTGAAGCGCTGCACCGGAATGCCCAGATGGCCCGCGGTCGCTTCGCCCAGGGTGAGGGCATTGAGCCCCCTGCCCATGAAGCAGGCAGCCGCCAGCGCCGCGAGAATGATCGGGCCGGAGGCCATGACCTTGGTCCAATTGGCCCCGGACAGGGAACCGAGGCCCCAGAAGGTGAGGTCACGCAGCTGGCTGTCGGTGGCCACATAGACCAGTACCCCGGTAATGGCGCCGGCCAGGGCGCCCAGGGCAATGCCGGCCAGCAGCATGGTGGCAATGGCGGTCTGGCCGGCCCGGGTGGCGACGCGGTAGAGAATGAAAGTGGTCAGCAGCCCGCCGGCAAAGGAGGCCAGCTGCAGGGCGTAAATGCCCAGAAAGGCGGTCAGCGGCGCCAGCGCCGTCGTGCCCAGGACAATGATGCCGACCGCACCGAGGCCGGCGCCGGAGGAGACACCGACCAGGCCCGGATCGGCCAGCGGATTGCGGAACAGGCCCTGCATCAGCAGGCCGGAGACCGCGAGCGCGGCGCCGATCAGCATGCCCAGCACCATGCGCGGCAGGCGGATATTGTAGATCACCGCATGGTCGCGCAGAGCCTGCAATTCGCTGGCCGGCGCCAAGCCGAACCAGCTGGCGATGACGCTGCCGGTCGAGGCCCCCGAAGCGCCGGTGGTCATGGAAATGACCATGGCGCCAAGCAAGAGGCCGACCAAAGCCAGCACGGTCAGCCGTCCCAGGGTGCTGCGGTCGCCGGCTGGCGCTGATGCCGTGAGACGATCGATGGACATGACGGCCATCGGGCTACTCGCCGTAAAGGGCGTCGACCAGTTCCGCAACGGCCGCTGCCGTACGGGGGCCGAAGCCGAGGAGATAGGAGCCCTCGAGCCGGATGATGGCGCGGGCACGACCGGCGGGTGTCAGGGCAATGGCGGGATGGCCGAAGAGTTCGGCATCGATGACGGCGGGGTCCTCGCCGCGGTCCATCATCAGGATGATGTCGGGAGCGGCGGCAATGATGGCCTCTTCGGTCAGGGCCTTGTAGCCGGCATAGTCGGCAATGGCATTGACCGCGCCGGCCATGGCGATGATGCCGTCGGCCGCGGTGTCGGTGCCCGAGGCCTGGATCTTGCCGCCATCGGTGGAGAGCACGAAAAGGACGCGCTTGCGTTGGGCGATGTCGGCCGTGCGGGCCGCCACGGCGTCCAGCGCGGCATCGAGTTCGTTGGCCAGCGCCTCGGCCTTGCCCTCGACATCGAGGGCCTGGCCGACGGCGCGCACCTTGGCCAGGATGCCCTCGGCACTATAGCCTTCGGGCACGGTCTGATACTCGACCCCCGCCGAGGCGAGGACCTCGAGCGCTTCGGGCGGGCCGCTGCCTTCGAGCACCAGCAAGGCGCTGGGCGATACCGACAGCACGCCTTCGGGCGCCAGGCGGCGCATATAGCCGACATCGGGCAGTGCCGACACTTGCGGGGGGTAAATGGCGGTCTGGTCGCGCGCGACGAGGCGGGCTTTCTCGCCCAGGGCATAGATGATCTCGGTGAGTGAGCCCCCGATCGAGACCAGGCGCGAACTGTCGGCAAAGGGGTGCAGGTCCTGGGCGGCGACCGGCGCTGACAAGGCGGCGGCGAGTGCGGCGGCGGCAACAAGGCGATGCAGGGAAGCGGTCATGACAATCTCACGCGGCATTGGACTGGGCAAATAGCGGCAAGGCTTCGACGATGGCGCGCCATTCGTCGCGCTCGGCTTTGCCCTCATGACGCTTGCTGAAGAACTGGATGATCAGCTCCCGGTTGGCGTCATAGACTTCCACGGAGGTGACGTGGCCGTCGGCGGTCGGCTTGCGCACGGCCCAGACGGCAGCGATCTGGTCGAGCCGCAGATGCAGATGGAAGGTATCGTCCATGACGTTGAGCCAGGGGCCCATGGGCTTGACGTTGTGGATGGGGCCGGCATGGATCTGGATGCAGCCATGATTGCCGACAAAGGCCATGATCGGCAGCTGGGCGGCGACGGCGGCATCGAACAGATTGGCCACGGCGGCATGATCGAGCTGGAAGGCCAGATCCTCGCCAATCATCGCAAGGGCATCGACACGGTGCAGGTTGAGCTCGCGCAGCAGACCAAAGAACTGGTGGGTATCGGTCATGGCGAGCCAGCGCTCGCGCAGCTGTTCGGCGCCTGCCGGCATGCCCATGGCCTCAGGCGCCCTGGGCGCTGACAGCGCGATGGCGTCGGTTTGATCGGCATGACGCAGATTGTCGATCAGGACGGCCCAGGCTTCGAGATTGGTGGCGGGACGCGCATGCACCTTGTGGATGGCCATGCCCTGATGATCGAAGAACTGCAGCGAGCGGCGCACCGCGCCGTCTTCAGCGGTCTTTTCCACCGCAAAGCCAAAGGCCCACTGGCCGGGGAAGATGCGCAGATCGATCTGCGCGCCCAGCACCATGGAGGCCCGCGCGCCAAAGACGACCTTTTCATAGGGGCCGATCTTTTCATGTACCGCGCTTTCGTTGCGCGTCAGGGCCATGACCTCGCCGCAGGCGGTCAGGCCATTGAGCAGGGTATCGACATCGGGCCGCAGGCGGACCGCACCGGCGCCAACCTGAGCGGCGACCAGCTCGGCTTCGGAAATGGCGTGAATGCGGGCAAAGTCGCGCTCGCGCATTTGGGGGTGGAGCGCGCGCAGTTCGCGGATCTGGGCTGGCGTTTTGGCGTTGGCGTCGTGGAGCATGGCAATGGCCTATTTGGTCAGAATGAGCTTGTCCTGGCGGGTGATGCGCAGGCGGTAATGGGCGCCGTTGTGCAGCACCACGATCTCGTCGGCGCCATCGAAGAGTGCGGCGCTGGTGAAGACGCGCTGGCCGACCGGCACGACGGACCCCGCTTCAAAGTGCTGTGGCAAATCAGTTTTCTGCGTCACGTCTGTCTCGTCTGGTCGTAGCGCGCGCCACCGGGACAGGGTGTCGCGGCGCCTCACTTATAGTTGACTCTGATAATCATGTTATCTAGATCATGCAATAGGTGATTATTCGAGTCAGCTTTAAAAGCGACACAATCACTGTCAGCCAGCCAAAAGCCAGCCAACCCAGAAACCGAGACGACTGGAGAGAATAATGGGGCTGGTAAGGTCACAGACGGCGGCATTGATGTGCGGGGTCGCCCTGGGCGTGGTGAGCGTACAGGCGGGTGCGGCGCAAACGGTCAACGTCAACGCCACCAATGTTACAGTGCTCGAGCGCCTGGTGATCGGCGCCGGCAAGGCGAAAGTGGCCATCGACACGCCGCAGGCGGTCACCGTGGTCAACCAGGACGATATCGATGCCGTGCAGGCCACCAGCATCGGCGATGTGCTTAATACGGTTCCGGGGGTGACCCTGATCGGCTCGGACCGCGTCCTCGGGGAATCGTTCAACATTCGCGGCATCGGCACGGCGGAGACGTCAGGCGATGAGGCCCGCATCGTGGTCAATGTCGATGGCGCCAAGAAATTCTACGAGCAGTACCGCATGGGTTCGTTCTTCTCGGACCCCGAGCTCTACAAGCAGGTCGAAGTGCTGCGCGGGCCGGCATCGTCGACGCTGTACGGTTCGGGCGCGCTGGGCGGGGTGATCAACTTTACCACCAAGGATGCGTCTGACTTCATCGCCGAGGGCAAGAGCGGCGCCGCCCGCGTGCAGACACAGTATAGTTCAAACGGCAGCGGCACCCTGGTCTCCGGCGTGCTGGCGCAGCAGGTCAATGATACATTCGACATCCTGGCTGCCGGCAACTGGCGGCGGTCGGACGCCCTCACCCTGGCCAATGGCCAGACGCTCTCAGGCTCCGACTTTGCCGCCCTGTCGGGCCTGGTCAAGGGCACGGCCCGATTTGGCGACAATGACGAGCAGATACTGCGCCTCTCCTATCAGCGCTGGAACAGTGATGCCGACAATCAGGACTATGCCCAGACCGGCACGGCAGCGATGTTCGGCAAGGTCGACCGCAACGTGCTCGATCAGACCGCGGTGCTGAGCTACGAAAACGACGACAGCGACAATCCCTGGGTCGATCTCAAGGCCAATGTGTCCTTCTCCGATACCGCGGTGTCACAGTCCAATTCGGCCGCCCTGCTGGGGACGATCGGCGACGCCGAATATGGCTACCGCACCTGGCAGGCCAATATCGAAAACACCAGCGAGTTCGATACTGGCGACTGGGTGCACTACCTGACCTATGGCGTGCAGAGCTCGTTCCAGGATCGCACGGCCCATACGACCAAGGCCGTCGCGGATCGCTCGATCAGCACCCATCCGGAAGGCCAGGAAAGGCGGCTCGGTCTCTTCCTGCAGGACGAGGTGGTCTATGACGACCGGTTGACCCTGATAGCGGGCGTCCGTGGGGATTTTGCCTGGCAGACTCCGGCGCGCACCACCAAGGGCGAGGTCAATATCGACCAGTCGGCGATCTCCCCCAAGCTGGCGGCCCTTTATGACCTGACGGAGAATGTGTCGATCTTCGGCTCCGTGGCGCATACCGAGCGGATGCCGACGCTGGACGAGCGCTACCAGTACAACACGACCAAGAAACCTAGCCTCGGCCTGGAGAAGGAAAGCTCCAACTCACTCGAGGCGGGCTTTGCCATATCCGGCTATGAGCTTGTCCAGGATGGCGACCAGGCCAGCGTCAAGGTCACCGGATATTACAGCGACCTCACCAATATGATCGAGTCTTCGCCCTCCGTCGCCGGAAACCCCTATTACCGCAATATCGGGCAGGCCACGATCTATGGCGTGGAGGTGGAAGGCGCCTATGAATCGGAAAGCCTATTCAGCCGCATCGCCTATTCGGCAACGGTGGGTACCGATGACCTGACGGGCAAGCCCCTGACCTCGATCCCCGCGCACAAGCTGGTACTGACCCTGGGCAGTCGCGTACCGGAATATGAACTCGAATATGGCGTCAAGGCGACGCTGGTGGCCGCCGCAGATACCGGCGTCACGCCGGCTGCGGGCGGCGCCACCGCGACCAATGGCTATGCGACGCTGGACCTGTTCTCGTCCTGGCAGCCCAGTTCGGGTGTCTTTGCCGGAACCCAGCTGCGCGCGTCGATCGACAATGTGCTCAATGCCGACTTCCGCGACAACCAGCAGTCTGACCGCTCGACCGGGCGCACTTTCAAGCTGTCGCTGGCCAAGAAGTTCGACTGGTAAGCCTGCGGCTACGGGCCCTCGCAACCCGCGGGGGCCTCTTCATCCGCGATCAGCCGATCATCAGATGGCGTATCTGGGTGTAGTCGATGAGCGATTGCATCGACAGATCCGAGCCATAGCCGGAGTTCTTCATGCCGCCATGGGGCATCTCCGTGGCCATGACGCCATGGGTATTGATCCAGGTGACGCCATATTCCAGCGCATTGGCAAGGCTCATGGCCGTGGCGGTATCCCGCGACCAGACGGATGAGCCCAGGCCATATTCGGAGTCATTGGCCCAGCCCAAGGCGGTCTCGGCATGGTCAAACGGGGTGATGCTCAATACCGGGCCGAAGACTTCCTTCTGCACGATTTCCGCATCGATCGGCGCCGCCACCAGGGTGGGCGCAAAAAAGAAGCCGCCCGTTTCCGCGGCCGCGCCCTGCATGACATCGGCGCCGGCGCTGCGGGCGCGGCTGACAAAACCATCCACGCGTTCGAGCTGGCGCTCGCTGATGACCGGGCCGAATTCGACATCGTCGCGGTCCGGCTGGCCATAGACCAGCGAGCCGATCATGGCCGCGAGCCTGTCGGTCAGGCTCTGGGCGATATTGGCCTGCACGAAGATGCGGCAGGCGGCGGTGCAATCCTGGCCGGCATTGTAGAAGCTGGCTTCGCGCAGCGTCTCCACCAGCTTGTCGAGATCGGCATCTTCGCAAACGATGACGGGGGCCTTGCCACCCAGTTCGAGATGGGTGCGCTTGATCATCGGGCCCGCGGCAGCCTGCAGCACTGCACGGCCGGTGCGGACATCGCCGGTCAGCGAGATCATGCGCACCGTATCGTGCGAAATCAGGCGCTGGCCGACTTCAAGGCCATTGCCGCAGATGATGTTGACCACGCCGGGCGGCAGGACTTCGGCAAAGATCTTGCCCAGCTCGAGCAGGCTGAGCGGCGTCAATTCGCTGGGCTTGATGACGACGGTATTGCCGGCGGCGATGGCCGGCGCGATTTTCCAGGCCGACATCAGCAGCGGGTAGTTCCAGGGGGCGATCTGGGCGACGACGCCGATGGGGTCGCGACGGATCAGGCTGGTCAGGGCGGTCGAGCGGAAATTGCCGGCGGCCGGCGCCGGCACATTGCGCACGGCGGTGGCATAGAAGCGGAACACGTCGGCGACATTGGCCAGTTCGCCACCCTTGACGAAGCGCAGCGGCTTGCCGGCATTGCGCGACTCCACGCTGGCCAGGGCATCGGCCCGTTCCTCGATCAGATCGGCAATGCGCCAGAGGGCGGCGCTGCGCTGCTTGGGCGTGGTCCTGGCCCATCCCTTAAAGGCTGCAGCGGCAGCGGCGACGGCTGCATCGACCTGGGCCGGGCTGGCCGAGGCAACCTCGGCCAAGGGTGTGCCGCGGGCCGGCTCGAAGGCGACGTCAGCCGGGCCCTGCCCCTCGACAAAACCACCATTGATGAACAGCCGGGTCTCAAAATCACTCATGTCGTCTACTCCACGGCCTTGGCGGGATATTGGGTGCGGGCAGCCTGTCCGACATAGTGCCAGAAGGCCAGATCATGCGGACGCTCCTGGGGACGCCATTCTGGATGCCATTGTACGGCAAAAACCGGCGCCAGCGTGTCGGTGGTCGCGATCGCCTCGATAATGCCATCGGGATCGGTGGCATTGACCTCAAGGCCGGGGGCCAACTGATCGATAGTCTGGAAGTGCACACTGTTGACGGTGAGCTGATCGCTGTCGCTGAAGCTGGCCAGAAGCGTGCCAGGCGGGACGGCAATGCCGTGGGCATGGGCAAACATGGCGTCGAGACTGGCATCGTCAGCAGCATGGTGAACCCCTGCCCCGTCGCCGGCCCGCATGTCGCGCAGCGTGCCGCCCAGGGCGACGTTGATTTCCTGCAGCCCCCGGCAAATGCCGAAGACCGGCTTGCCCGCGGCAATGGCGGCCTTGATCAGTGCCGTGCTCAGCGTGTCGCGCGCCGAATCGATGGGCGCCTGTCCGGGATGGACCGAACCATAGTGGCGGGGCTCGATATTGGAATTGCTGCCGGTCAGCAGGACGGCGTCGAGGCGGCTGACAATCTCGCTCGCATTGGCCACGGACTGATGCGTCGGGATGAGCAGCGGCACGGCGTCGGCAAAGCGCTCCACACCCTCAATATAGCGGTGTTTGACGGCCTGGGCCGGCTCGCCCTCAACCGTGCGACCACAGGCGATAATACCAATTACGGGACGGCTCTGTTCGACCATGTCTGCCTGACCATTTGGGGTGTGGAGGCCCGGGGCCTCCCTAAAGTGCCTGGCACCTGCTAGGCTAACGCTATGACATACAAAAAACCCGTCGGACAGGCATGAGCACCGAATTGAACAATAGCGCGGACATCGTCACCTGGCTCGATCAGAACCCCCAGGTGGAAGTTCTGCATACCGCGGTCGTCGACCTCAATGGCATTATGCGGGGCAAACGCATCCCTATCGACCAGGCCCGCCGCATTGCCGACAATGGCATCCGCATGCCCCTGTCGATCGTCGGGGTGGATGTGTGGGGCGAGGATATCGTGGGCAATCCGATGGTCTTTACCAGCGGCGACGCCGATGGCATCTGCAGCCCGACCGGCCGCGGCGCCCTGCCCATCAACTGGACCACGCGTCCCAGCGCCATGATCCCGCTCTGGCTGTTCCAGGACGCGCGTACACCGTTTCTGGGCGATCCGCGCCAGTCGCTGGCCCATGTCGTGCGGCGCTTTGCCGAGCATGGGCTGACTCCCGTGGTCGCGACGGAGCTCGAATTCTATCTGGTCGACCCCGAGGCGGACTCGGCCCGTCCGCCAATCTCGCCCTATACCGGCAAAAGGCTGGATTCGGACGCCATCCTGTCGCTCGACGAGCTCGAGGATTTCGGCGAGTTCTTCCGCGATGTCTATCTGCAGTGCGAGCAGCAGAATGTGCCGGCCGACACGGCCGTGGCCGAAAACGGCATTGGCCAGTTCGAGATCAACCTGCTGCACAGCTCCGATGCGCTCAAGGCGGCCGATGACGCCGTGCTGTTCAAGCGCATCGTCAAGGGCGTCGCGCGCAAGCACAAGCTCGTCGCCACCTTCATGGCCAAGCCCTATGGCGGCCGTTCGGGCAATGGCTTTCACGTGCATTTCAGCCTCAATGACGCTGCCGGCATCAATGTCTTCGATGACGGCACCGAGACGGGCTCGGATGTGATGCTGCATGCCGTGGGCGGGCTGCTGCAGGGCATGGCGGAATCGACGCTGCTGTTTGCGCCCCATTTCAACTCCTATCGCCGGCTGCGCCCGGATACGCATGCGCCCAGCGCGGTGTCCTGGGGCTATGAAAACCGCACCACGGCGGTGCGCATCCCGGGGGGCAATCACAAGGCCCGTCGCATCGAGCACCGCGTCGCGGGGGCCGATGCCAATCCCTATCTGGTGCTGGCCGGCATTCTCGGCGCGGCGCTGGTGGGCATCGAGGACGAGATCAAGCCCTCCAAGCCCTTCAAGGGCCGGGCCTATTCGGAGCGCCTGCCCAAGCTGCCGGCCGACTGGGCCTCGGCGGTCAACTCGTTTGAGGATGGCGACATGATCGCCCGGATTTTCGATCCGACCCTGCAGTCAATGTTTGTCGCCTGCAAAAGGCAGGAAATTGCCGGCTTTGCCTCGCAGGTGACGGACCTCGAATTCAGCGCCTATCTGGAGATCGTGTAATGAGCCGCCCGTCTTACGCCGGCGACGGCAGCTATCCGCCGAGCTATTATGCCGCCTCGCGCAATATTACCCGGGTGCCGGTGGCGCTCGAAGGCGCGGTGCAGGCCGATATCTGCGTGGTCGGGGCAGGCTATTCGGGGCTGTCGGCGGCGCTGCATCTGGCCGAGCAGGGTTTCAAGGTCGTGGTGGTGGAAGGCGCCAGCGTTGGCTGGGGGGCTTCCGGCCGCAATGGCGGCCAGGTGGTCAATGGGCTCAATGCAAGCCTTGACACGATCGGCAAGCGCTATGGCGCGCAGACGGCCGATTTCGTGGGCGGACTGGTACAGGAAGGCGCCGGCATCATCTATGACTGGGTGGAGCGTTACGGCATCGATTGCGACCTGCAGCGGGGCAATATCTACGCGGCCTATACGCCCGCCCATATGCGCGATCTCGAGGCCAAGCAGAAGCTGTGGCGCCAGCATGGCATGGACGACCACGAAATGCTCGACAAGGCCGGGATCCGCCAGCATATCGGCAGCGCGGTCTATGAAGGCGGCATGATCGACCATTCAGGCGGTCATATGCACCCGCTCAACCTGGCACTGGGCGAAGCGCGGGCGCTTGAAGGCCTGGGCGGGGTAATCTACGAAAATTCCCCCGTGACCAAGGTCGAGCAGGACGCCAAGGGCGCAACCGTCATCACCGCCAAGGGCCGGGTGACGGCCAATGCCGTGCTGGTCTGCGGCAATGCCTATCTGGGCAATGTCGTGCCCGAGCTGACCGCGCGCGTCATGCCGGTCTCGACGCAGATGATGGCGACCGCCCCGCTGGGCAAGGAACGGGCCGAAGCGCTGCTGCCGACCGGGATGTGTGTGGAGGATGTGCGCTATATTCTCGACTATTTCCGGCTCAGCGCCGATCACCGGCTGATCTTTGGCGGCGGCGTGGTCTATGGCGGCACCGATCCGGCCGACGTGATTGCCAAGCTGCGACCCAATCTGGACAAGGTGTTCCCGCAACTGGCGGATGTCAAAATCGACTATGCCTGGAGCGGCAATTTCGCCCTGTCCTTCTCGCGGGTGCCGCAGCTGGGGCGGCTGGGCGACAAGGTCTATTTCGCCCATGGCTATAGCGGGCACGGCATTACCGGCTCGCACCTGTTCGGCCGCATTCTGGGCGAAGCCGTGCGCGGGGACCTGACGCGGTTCGATACCTTTGCCAAGCTGCCCTGGATCCCCTTTCCCGGTGGCCGCATGTTCCGGGCGCAGTATTCGACGCTGGGCTCGTGGTGGTATGCGCTCAAGGATCGGCTGGGAATCTGACCCCAGGCCAAGAGCGGGCGCGGCGCATCCGTCGCGCCTGAAGTGTCATGGCTGGACACTTCCACCCGGTTTGGGCTTCTCCGTTGCGGCCTGCCTCTTTTAAGGTGTCGGCAACAACGGAGAATCGCGTGAGCCAGCCAGCAGAGACCGCCATCAGCAGGGGCACCTATTTTCAGCCGGTCATGGCCGGCGCGCTGGCAGCGATTGTCGGCTATGCCAGCACGTTCACGCTGGTGCTGGCGGCGCTGACTGCCTCGGGTGCGTCGCCGCAACAGGCCGGCTCCGGCCTGATGAGCGTCTGCATCGCCATCGGCATTCTCAATATCGTGGTCAGCGCGCGCCTGCGGGTGCCGGTGAGCTTTGCCTGGACAACGCCGGGCGTGGCATTCCTCCTGACCGTCGGCGAGCCCGTGGGCGGGTTTCCAGCGGTGTCGGGGGCCTTTCTCGTGGCGGCCGTGCTGATCCTGCTCACCGGGCTGATCAAGCC